>NZ_JBJDOQ010000003.1:0-353213 GCF_044901215.1 Stenotrophomonas sp. NPDC078853
CGGTGGGGCTGGGCGGGGGCGTTGAGCGCCATGGATGGCGCGAAACGAGGCCCGCAGGATGCGGCTTTTGCCGTCCCCCGCCCAGCCCCACCGCCCGGCCCAAACCAAGGCTGTTGCTTAAAGCCACCCGCGAGGGGGTCCAACCCGTTCGACCATCCCTCAGCGCGACACCGACCGATCATCCAACGACTCGACCGGCTCCGCCGCAACAGACCCGCCATTGCTGCGCCGCTGCTCTTCGTATGTGCGGAACGCCTGGTGGATGTGCTTGCGCAGTTCGTCGTCATTCCACGGCTTGGTCAGGAAGCGGTAGATCGCCCCGCGGTTGATCGCATCGGTGACCGTGTTGAGGTCGGTATAGCCGGACAGCACCAGCCGGATCGTGTCCGGGTAGAGCATCTTCACCCGGCCCAGGAACTCGGTTCCGCTCATGTCGCTCATGCGCTGGTCGGACAGGATCACCTGCACATCGTTGATCGCCAGCAGGTCGAACGCATCGCGCACGTTGCCCGCCGCAAGGATCCGGTAGCCGTCGCGTCGGAAAAGGCGCACCAGCGAGCGCAGCACGTTCTCTTCGTCATCCAGCAGCAGCAGGGTGCGGTCCGGGCGCGTTTCAGCGAACGCCTCCGGACGCAGGTAGCGGCGCCGCAGGGTCATGCCGGCCGCATCGGCGGACATCGGTTCGCCGAACAGGTAACCCTGGAACACGTCGCAGTCATTGCGGCGCAGGAAGCCAAGCTGGGCCTGCGATTCCACGCCGTTGGCGATCACGGTCATGCCCAGCTGGTGGCCCATGGCGATGATGGCGCGGGCGATGGCCGCCTCACGATTGCCGGCCGGGGCGCTCTTGATGAAGCTGCGGTCGATCTTCAGCTTGTCCACGGGGTAGCGCACCAGCGCACTCAGGCTGGAGTCGCCGGTACCGAAATTGTCCAGGCTCAGGCTGATGCCTTCGTTGCGCAGGTTGACCAGGGTTTCGTGGACGAAATTGACATTGTTGGTCAATGCGCTTTCGTTGATTTCCAGGGTCAGCATCGGCGCCGGAACGCCGGCGGCCTGGATCAGGCCCATCACCTCGGTGAAGAAGTTCGGGCGCAGCAGCTGCAGGGTGGAGACGTTGACCGCGATGGTGAAGTCATCGAAGCCCTGGTCACGCCACAGCCGCGCCTGTTTCAAGGCGCCTTCCAGCACCCACGTGCCGATCTGCACGATGATGCCCAGCCGTTCTGCCGTGCGCATGAAGCGTTCAGGCACCAGCATGCCCAGGGTCGGCGACTGCCAGCGCAGCAGCGCCTCCATGCCCACCACGTGGCCATCGCGCGAACTCACCAGCGGCTGGTAGCGCAGCTTGAGCTCGCCATTGGGAATGGCGTCGATGATCTGCCGGGCGATGATGCTCTCGCTGTGCGCACTGGGCACGGTATCCACCGCGTGGATGCGCACCGCGTTGCCGCCTTCGCGCGCTGCCTGGTAGAGCGCGTCCTCGGCGTGGTCGAGCAGGCGCGAGGCGGTGCTGGCGTGTTCCGGGCACAGGCTGACACCCAGCTTGCCGGTCATGAAAAGGGTGTAGGGCAGTACCGAAAGCGGCAGCTCCAGCTGCTGCCGCAGCTCTTCGGCGAAGTCCTCCGGCAGGGCGACCTCGCCGGTACGCGGCACGGCCACCAGGAACTCATCGCTGCCATGGCGCCACAGGGTGCCGCGGCCCCGCAGCCAGGACTTCAGGCGCTGGGCCACCAGCACCAATGCCTGGTCGCCCACTTCGGCGCTCATGTTCTCGTTGACCGATGCGAAGTGGTCGATGTCCACGTGCATCACCATCATCGGGGTACCGCCCGCGGCCGCTTCGGCGACCATCGCCTGCAGCTCGGGATTGCCGGCGCCCAGTCGGTCCGGGGCGTCCTCGATACTGACCGGAGGCAGGGAGGTATTCCACATCAAAGGCGTGATTCCAGCGGTTCGTCCGGCATCATGCCGACACGGTAGGGGAGATGCAGTTCGATCAGGGTACCTTCACCCGGAGCCGATTCGATGCGCAGCTGTCCGCCCACGCTCTGCGCACGTTCGCGCATCACGATCAGGCCCAGGCCGCGCGGTCCATGCGGATCGAAGCCTTCGCCATCGTCGCGCACCTGCAGGTGCAGGCGGTCCTGGTCGATGTCGCGCAGGTGCAGCAGCACCTGGCTGGCCTTGGCGTGGCGCAGGGCATTGGTCAGGCTTTCCTGTGCGATCCGGAAGCAGGCCTGTTCGATGGCGTTGTCCGGGCGCTGGGGCAGGGTGTCGATGCGTGACAGCAGTTCGGCCTGCGAAGAGCGGAACAGTACGCCGGCCTGCCAGCGCAGCGCGGCCTCCAGGCCCAGTGCATCCAGCTGTGGCGGACGCAGCAGCGTGGACAGGTCGCGCAGCTTGGCCACGGTGCCATCGGCCAGGCTGACGATCTGCTGCAGGTCCTCGCGGCGGCGGGCGCTGTCTTCTTCATCCAGCGCTGCCCAGGCCGAAAGCTTGATCGCAGTGATCGCCTGGCCGATGTCATCGTGCAGGTCGCGCGAAATGGCGCGGCGTTCGTCTTCCTGCAGGGAGAACAGCCGGCCAGCCATCGCCTGCAGTTCGCGATTGCTGTTCTCCAGTGCCGCGCGCGTGCGCTCGGCATCACTGAGGTCGCGCACGATCAGCAGGCGGCAGTCGCGCCCGCCGTAGCGCACTTCGCCCACCGCCAGCCCGGCCTGGAAACGGCTGCCATCGGCGCGCTGCATGCCGATGATCGCGATCTGGCCGGCGCTGGCTTCCGGCACCAGGTTGCGCAGCAGGGCGCGCACCGCCGGCAGGCCTGCTTCACCCACCAGCGCCCGCAGTGGCTCGCCCAGCAGGGTGTGGCCTTCATAGCCGAACAGCCGCACGGCGAACGCATTGGCGTACAGCACGTGTTCTTCGGACAGGATCACCACGCCATCGGGCAGCACCCGCACCAGTTCGCGGAACTGTTCCTCGCGCTCGCGCAGCAACCGGCGCGACTGTTCGCGTTCGGTAACGTCCTGCAGCGTGCCCATCACCCGGGGACGGCCCAGCTCGTCCACGCCACTTTCGGCACGCAGATGGGTCATCAACGGTCGTCCATCCATGCCCAGCAGGGGCAGCAGCACGTCCACGTGGACCGGCTCGCCGCTGCTCATCCCGGCCAGCAGCTGTTCGGTCATCGCCGTGGTCGCCGCATCGGCCGGCACCAGCAGTTCATCGAAGCGGTGCCAGGTGCGTGCCTGCGGCGGACGCCGGCCCAGCAACTGGTAAACCTGCCGCGAGAAGCTGGCCAGGCCAGTGGCGGGGTCGAGCTGCCAGGCGCCGATGCGGGCCAGTTCATGGGCCTCTTCCAGCCGTTCCAGCGCTTGATCGCGGCGCGCCAGTGCCTCGTCTTCGGCCGTGCGGTCAATCACGATAAGCAGCCGTGCGGGGCGTCCGTCGACGTCGATCGCATTGCTGCGCAGCTCCATCTGGCGCAGGCGTCCATCGCGCAGCTGCAGCGGCGCGCGCAGCAGGCAGGTCTGCTCCGGGTGCTCGCGCAGCTGTTCCAGCGTGGCCTCCAACGCGCCCTGTTTGCCCGCTGGCCAGAGCAGGCTGACCGACTCCTGCAGCAGTTCTTCCCGGCTCCAGCCGAACAGCGCGCAGGCGGCGGGGTTGGCATCGAGGATCCGCACCGATTGCAGGTCGTAGATGAGGATGGGGCCGGGGTTGCCTACGAAGGCCTGGCGATGGCGCAGCTCGGAAGCAGCCAGGCGGGCATTGGCCTGCAGCACGTGGGCGCCGAGCGGGCGCAGCAGCAGGTACAGCATCGCGGCACTGGCGAAGACGAAGAAGACGCCCTTGACGGTCTGCAGCCAGGCCGCCGACCGCGCATCGCCGATCATCGCGCCCACGGCTACGTCGCTGCTGACGATCCAGGCAACGGCCAGCAGCAGGTAGACCAGCACCACCCGCCGCCGTTCCCGCCGCAGGGTGTTGGCCAGCTGGGTCGGGCAGACCGTCATCGGGTTTTGCCAACAGGGTGCAGGGGCATGGCGGGACGGGGCCGGGTCGCGGAAGGAGGGCAGCAACGAATCGCATCTTAACTCGCCGCGATGACGCCCATGCAGCCAGCCGGTACTCAATTATCCCGCCCGCTGGCCGCTAACGATTTCGTTCCCGGCTGTCGGGGGCGTCATTGGAGCAAGTTGCGTGGACCAAGGGATCATTGCCAGCCTGTTGCAGCACCCGCTCGCCTCCGCGCTGGTGATCCTTGACCGCAATGGTGCGCCGCTGGCCGCCAATCCCGCCGCGCGCGAGCACGGCCTGCCTGCGGCAGCTGCTGCCTACCAGTCCATGTTGGAAGACATCCGGCTGCTGGCCGCCGACGGGGGCATCGTGCCGTGCAGCCTGCCCGGCGGCCCGCGCGGTCGCCACGACGGTTGGATGCGCGCCGTGCATGACCAGGGCGGTCACCTGCTGGCCTTCACCCTGAGCATTCCAGACCCCGAGCGCAGCCCGGCCGGCGAGCGCTGGGAGCTTGCGCTGGAAAGTGCCGGGCATCGATTGTGGGACTGGGACCTGGCCAGCGACCGGGTGCTGCGATCGCCGCCGGTCGAGGGCAGGATCGAGGTCCAAGAACGCGCGGGCGCACTGCTGGAGAAGATCCACCCCGACGATCGCGCCGGCGTGCATGCGCAGGTCCAGCGCCACCTGCGTGGCGAGGTCGACCAGTACAGTGCCCAATTCCGCTACCGCCAGCCGGACCAGAGCTGGCGCTGGGTACTGGATCGCGGACGGGTAGTGGCGCGGACCGCCGACGGCCAGCCGTTGCGCATGGTCGGCACCCATACCGATATCGAGCACCAGAAGCAGCTGGAAGCCCACCTGCACGACCAGCAGCTTCACCTGCGCCAGGCGCAGCAGATCGCCAGCATGGGCAGCTGGTCCCTGGAGCCCGGCTGCCGTCGTTTCTGGTGGTCGGCGGAGCTGCATGCGCTGCTGGGCACGGAAGACGATCCTTCCTTCAGCCCGCGCGCGTGGCTACGGCGGCTGCATCCGCGTTCGCGCGGTGCGCTGCGCATGGCATGGCGCCGGCTGTGGCGTGACGGGCGGCCGGAAAACCTGGACCTGGAGCTGCGCAGGCCGGGGCAGCAACCGGCTTTGCAGCTGCGCTTGTGGATGCAGCCCCTGCAGGCCGCCGATGGGCAGATCCAGCGCCTGCTCGGCCAGGTACAGAACATCAGCGAACAGCACCAGACCGATGCATTGATTCGCTGGCGCACCGAGTTGTTGAACCGTGTTTCCGCATTGGGACGCATCGGCGGCTGCGAGATCGAAGTGGACACCCGGCTGATGCAGTGGACCGAGGAGTGCTATCGCATCCATGGCCTGCGCAAGGAATCGATCAGCCTGGACCAGGCGCTGGCGCTGTACACCGATGACTCGCGCACCGCCTTCGAATCCGCGCTTGAGCGCATCGCCGCCGGCGGCCTGCCCGAACAACTGGACCTGTGCTTTTACCGGCAATCCGGCATGCGCGTATGGGTGCAGGTGTTGATCGAACTGGACCGCCGTGACGGCCTGCCGCCGCGGTTCGTGGTGCTGTTCCGTGACATCACCCGCGAACGCGAGGCCAATGAACGCATCGAACTGCTGGCCCACTACGACCTGCTGACCGGGCTGCCCAACCGCATGCTGCTGCGCGAGCAGACCACCGATGCGATCAAAGAGGCGCGTGATCGCGGTACACCGCTGGCGATGCTGTTCATCGACCTGGACGGCTTTAAGACCATCAACGACAGCTTCGGGCATGCCACCGGCGATACCCTGCTCAAGGCAGCGGCAAGCCGACTGCACCAGAACCTGCGCAACAGCGACCTGTTCGGGCGTTTCAACGGGGATGAGTTCATCGTCGTGCTGCGTGACCTGGCCGAGGCCGAAGATGCCGGCCACGTGGCGCGCAAGCTGATCGCCTCGTTGGCCGAGCCGCTGCATCGCGGGCAGGACCTGCTGAAGGTCGGCGCCAGCGTCGGCATCGCGATGCTGGAAGACGGCCGCGAAGATTTCGATTCCCTGCTGCGTGCCGCCGATGCGGCGATGCACGCAGCAAAAGAGGCAGGCCGCAATACCTACCAGTACTACAGCCAGGATGCGCTCAGCCGGATCCAGCGCAGGCTGGATATCGAACACGCCCTGCACGGGGCCATCGAGCGTGAAGAATTCAGCCTGGTCTACCAGCCGCTGATGCATGCCGAACCCGGGCAACCGCCCGCTATCGAGGCGCTGCTGCGCTGGCACCGGCCCGGCCTGGGCTACTGCAGCCCGGCCGAGTTCATCCCGATAGCGGAGAAGTGCGGCGAGATCGTGCGCATCGGCGACTGGGTACTCAACGAAGCGTGTCGGCAGGCCTCGGCCTGGGACCGTGCGGGCCTGCTGTTCGACCGGATCGCGGTGAACGTCTCGGCGGTGCAGCTGCGCGAGCGCGGATTCGCCGAGCGGGTGATCGCGGTCTGCCACGCGCATGGCCTGTCGCCGACCCGGATGGAGCTGGAGCTCACCGAGTCGGCTCTGATCCGTGACACCGAAGTGCTGCGGCACTGTTTCGACGTATTCGAGCGGCACAACGTGCCGCTGGCGGTGGACGACTTCGGCACCGGATTCTCCAACCTGCACTACCTCAACCGGTTCCCGGTCGGTCGGCTGAAGATCGACCGCAGCTTCGTACAGGGCATGCTGGAAGATGCCGGTACCGCCGAAGTCACCCAGGCGATCGTCCACCTGGGCCACGCGCTGGGTATGAAGGTCGTGGCCGAAGGGGTGGAAACGGAGCAGGAAGAAGACCTGCTGCGCCGCCAGGGCTGTGACGAGATCCAGGGCTACCTGTATTCGCGGCCGCTGGTGCCGCGCGAGCTGGCGCACTGGCTGCGCGATGCAGCCACCGGGGCGTCGATGCGGGACACCGCTGCGGTGCTGGCGGGCTGAACACCGCGGGCGTCGCGCTTGCGGCGCCCGGTACCCGGGCTGACGATCGTCACCCGCATGATCCTCCTGATCCCGCGTGACGGCTTGCAGAGCGCGTCAGCGCACCGTTGCCGCCGATGCGTGGCCTGCGCTGGCAGGCGCCAGGTCCCTTGCATCCAGCCCCAGGTCCCAGAACAGGCTGGCCTGCTCAAGGCTGTGTCGCATCACCCCCTGCCTTCCAGCCATCAGCTCCAGCTGCGCCAGCTCTGCCTGCGCCAGGGCCTCAAGCCGCTGCAGTTGCTGGCGCGGGGTCTGCGCTTGCTGCGCAGTGCCCTCGGCCCGTGCGCGCTCGGTCGGCGCCGGGCACGACAAAGCCCCGGCAGTGCCGGGGCTCTGGGGTTCACCTGGGGCGTCAAGCACCACGCGGGATCAGAACAGTTCCACCGTTCCGGCACCCATGCTCTGCTGGGTGACCGGCTTGTGCGGCGGCCGTTCCCATTCGCTGCGCAGGTCACGCAGGCGGTTGCCGGTGCGGGCCAGGGCAGTGACCATTTCTTCGTCGGCCGCGCCGCCATGGCGATGCAGCAGTTCCTGCAGTGCCAAGGCTTCGCGGTTGATCGAGGTCAGGCGGTCCAGGTGGACATGTACGCCGCCCAGCGCCTGGGTGGCGATGTCCTCGAACTGCAGGGCACGCACTGCTTCGGCCACGCTGCCGTCGATGGCGCGGGCGCACTCGGACACTTCGCGCATGCCATCGCCCAGCGAGGCATTGATCTGCGCCACGTTGTCGACCATCGAAGCGGCTTCCATGCGGGCTTCGCGGGAACGGTCCATGTCACGCGAGGCCATGTGGGTGACCGTTTCGCGGACCTTGGCGATGGCATCCTTGGAGCTGTGGGCCAGCTTGCGGATCTGCTCGTTGAACGTGGTTGAGCGCTCGGACAGGTTGCGCACCTCGTCGGCCACCACGGCGAAGCCGCGTCCGGCTTCGCCGGCACGTGCCGCTTCGATGGCCGCGTTCAGTGCCAGCAGGTTGGTCTGGTCGGCGATTGACTTGACGTCTTCCAGCAGCGCGAAGATGCCATCCAGGTGCTGCGCCATCTGGTCGATGTGCTGCACGGTGTTGCTGCTCTGGCCGCTGACCTGCTCCAGCGCTTCCACCAGCTGTTCCATCTGGTGGCTGGCGTGCTGGGCGAAGCGCGCCACGTCCAGTCCGGCCGAACCGTCTTCACCGGTACGGTCGACGATGCGGGCCAATGCCTGGCTCTGCTGGCGGGACTTGCGGTTCATCGCTTCGAAGCTGCCGCCCAGGCCGGATACGGCCTGGCGGATCAGGTCGCGGGCGCGCTCGACTTCGCTGCGCGAGCCGTCGATTTCATTGCCGACGAAGTTGCGCAGTTCGGTCAGCAGCTGGTCCTGCTCGCGCAGGATGCGGGCCTGTTCCGGCGAACGCCCGACCGGAGCACGGGTGCTCCACCAGGCGTGGCCGAGCCAGCTCAGCGTCATCGTGGTAAGGATCGCCCAGCGCAGGGCCGCAGGCCACTCCAGAGCAAAGGCGAGGGGCAGAAGCAGGGTCAGCACCAACGGTGCGGCCAGACGGATGATGGTGCGAGAGTACATGGACGTTCCCGGGAGAGTCACAAATGCAGTATCGGCCGTACCCGGTTTCTCTTTAACGCCGATGTTGCATCTACCGCGACCGCCCCGGTAGTGACGGCCGCTGGCCGTCAGTATTGGGCCGCTGGTGGGTGACGACCGTTGGTCGTCAGTGGGTGACGACCGTTGGTCGTCACGCTGTTGCCTTCGCCGCTGCGCTCGCCGAGCATGGCTCGGCGCTACCGTGCTGCCGCTGGTGGGTGACGACCGTTGGTCGTCACGCTGTTGCCTTCGCCGCTGCGCTCGCCGAGCATGGCTCGGCGCTACCGTTCGGCTCAGCGCAGCGCGCGGTCCACCGCTTCCACCATCGCCTTGCGAGCCAGCAGGAAATCCCAGTAGCTGCCACCCAGCTGGCGCCACAGCACCGCCGAGCGCACCGCCGCCAGCAGCAGCGCGCGGATTTCGGCCACCACCCCGGCCTGGCCCAGGTAATGCGGGTTGCCCTGCACCATGACCCGCGGCTTGAGGTGGCTGATGGTGTCGGCATAGACGCCGCCCAGCGTGGCCAGCACGTCCGGGTGCCCGCTGTCGCCCAGCTCACGGCCCTGGCGGCTGGCGCGCTCGATGCCGGCGGTGACCTTGGCGATGGTGTCCGGCTCGCGCACGAAGCGGCGCTCCAGCTGCAGCACCGCCAGTGCCAGCTTGGGCAGGATCGGGTCCTGGCCCTGGTTGCGGAAGTAGTTGTGCAGCAGGCGCAGGCCCGGCTTCAGCGATTCGCGGTCGCCATACACCTCCTGCGGTGATGCGGCGTCGATGCGGAACACGCTGTCCATGGCGGTGCGCACCGCACCCGCTTCGGAGTGGCCGGTATCGGCGATGCGGCGGACCTGTTGCAGGGCCTGGGCTATGCCGGCCAGGGCCAGTACGCGGTCGTCGACAGTGAAACTCATGCA
This sequence comes from Stenotrophomonas sp. NPDC078853, assembly GCF_044901215.1. NCBI lineage: Bacteria > Pseudomonadati > Pseudomonadota > Gammaproteobacteria > Lysobacterales > Lysobacteraceae > Stenotrophomonas > Stenotrophomonas sp. NPDC078853. The sequence goes on from NZ_JBJDOQ010000003.1 coordinate 9,504, forward strand.
GCAGGTACCTCGAAAGGAGAAGGAGTAGGGCGCAGCCGCTGTTCAAGCGGTGCGTCGGTGGCGGCGATCACCGCACCACCGAGGCAGACATCGCCCTGGTACAGCACCAGCGACTGGCCGGGGGTGACCGCCCGCTGGGGAGTGGGGAAGCGGACATGCAGGCTGCCATCATCGCGCACCTGGACCGTACAGGCCTCATCGGGCTGGCGGTAGCGGGTCTGCGCGGTGCACTCGAAGCGGCTGGCGGGCGGCGCGCCGGCGATCCAGTGCGCGCTTTCACTGACCAGCTCGGTGGACATCAACCAGCGGCTTTCGCGGTCCTGGTCCACGTACAGCGTGTTGGAGGCCACGTCCTTGCCCACCACGTACCACGGCGCCGCCGGGCGGCCGCGGACGCCGCCGATGTTCAGTCCTTCGCGCTGGCCCAGGGTGAAATAGAACACCCCGGGGTGCTCGGCGATCTCCGCCCCGTCCGGATCCACGATGCGGCCCTGGCGTGCGGGCAGGTACTGGCCGAGGAACTCGCGGAAATCACGTTCGCCGATGAAGCAGATGCCGGTGGAGTCCTTCTTGGCATGCGTCGGCAGGTTGGCGTCGCGCGCCATCCGGCGCAGGTCGCTCTTGTTCAGGTCGCCGATCGGGAACAAGGTAGCCGACAGCTGTGCCTGGCCCAGCTGGTGCAGGAAATAGCTCTGGTCCTTGCTGCGGTCGGCGCCGCGCAGCAGCAGCCACTGGTTGCCGTCGCGGGCGATCCGCGCGTAATGGCCGGTGGCGATGCGCTCGGCGCCCAGCTCGCGGGCGGCATCCAGGAAGTGCTTGAACTTCACTTCGCGGTTGCACAGCACGTCCGGGTTGGGGGTGCGCCCGGCCGCATACTCGGCCAGGAAGTGTTCGAACACGCCTTTCCAGTACTCGCTGGAAAAGTCGCGGAAGTGGAACGGGATGCCGAGCAGTCCGCACACCGCCACCGCATCGCGGCGATCATCCTCGGCGCGGCATTCGCCGCTGCCGTCATCGGCCCAGTTCTGCATGAACAGCCCGGCCACCGGCTCGCCCTGCTGCACCAGCCGCCAGGCGGCAACCGAAGAGTCCACTCCGCCAGACACGCCGACCATGATCCGTGGCGCGCTCATGGAGCAACCTGCTTGACCAGGGAGAGGGGATGGCGCTGGCCGGCGAGGAAGTCGGCCACCACCTGCCAGACCAGCGGGCTGCGCAGCCGCTGGCGCGCGGCCAGCAGCTCGCCGGGCTGCAGCCACAGTGCGCGTTCGATGCCGGTATCCAGCGGGCGCAGCGGATCGTGCCGGAGCGGGCGCGCGGCATAGCTGAAGCGCAGGAACGGCGTGCCATCCGGGGCGGTCCACTGGTAAGTGCCGATGAATGCGGTCAACTCGACCTCCCAGCCGGTTTCTTCGCGCGTCTCGCGCAGCGCGGCCTCGGCCAGCGACTCACCCGGCTCCAGGTGGCCGGCGGGCTGGTTGAGCACCAGCTCGCCATCGATGCGTTCTTCGACCAGCAGCAGCCTGCCCTCGTCGACCACCACGGTGGCAACGGTGACGCGGGGTGCCCAGCGCGGCGCAGCGGCATTCACTTCAGTATTCGTCCTGCTTGGTCAGTTCCAGTTCCATCGCATCGGCGGTCCGGCTGGCGGCCTCGATGGCGTCGTCCAACGCTTCCGAAGAGGCATCGGCATCCACTTTCACCACGAACATGGCGACCTTGTCCTGCTTCACCCAGCCGCCCATTTTCGCATCCTGCGCATCTTCAAGCAGGCGGTTGGCCACCGCCACCGGGAACTGGTCGGCGCTGGCCTGGTAGCCGGGCGACCAGATCTCGCGCACATGCTGGCTGCCGAATTCTTCCACCACCGAGCGCACATAGACCAGCTGGGTGCGCTCGCCTTCCATGTCGAACACCATGCGATAGTCGCCGTCCTCGTCGATCTCGTAGGGATAGCCCAGTTTGTCGAGATGGCGTCCGATGGCCTTGTCCGGCTCGGCGGCGAAGGAGGGGGCCACCGTTGCGGCGACAGCCAGCAGCAGGGCGAAGCGAAGCGTCCTTTCCATGAGAATCCTGTGAAGGTAGTACGGGGAGTCGCGCAGATTGTGAAGGCGCGTTGGCTTGCCGTCCATCCGGCCGAGCCAGCCACTATAATAAGCGGATGCCTCGCGACACTTCCCACGAATCCCATTCCGACCACGGCGTGCTGCTTGAGCCGGCACGCCCGGAGGTCGCCCCCCCGCCGTTCTACCAGGTCATGCTGTTGAACGATGACTACACCCCGATGGATTTCGTGGTCGATGTACTGCAGCAGTTCTTCAGCCTGGACCTGGACCGGGCGACGCAGGTGATGCTCCATGTGCACACCCGCGGCCGCGGCGTCTGCGGTGTGTTCACCCGCGAGGTTGCCGAAACCAAAGTGGCGCAGGTCAATGAATATGCCCGGATGAACCAGCATCCGTTGCTCTGCACGATGGAAAAGGCCTGATCAGACGGGCATGACCCCAGCGTGGTAGTCCGGTGCGTTCCATCTACGGCACGATCGGGCTTCCCGCCGACGACGCAGCTGGCGGCAGGAATGCGCCTCTCCCCCTTGGTTTGCGGCGCGGCTGGCCGTGGATCGCCTCATCGTGGGTGGTTCAGGGCGGGCAGGCCCGCGCCCGGCGCAGAAGCGGTTTAGGTTATGGTGGAATCACCTTCGCCAGGCGTGCGACGGCATGCTAACGCCGTATGAACGGGCAGTTCCGCTAGGGTGATGGAAAACGTGTGGTCAGGCCGCATATTGTCTTCAACTGCCGCCGGAGTAGAGCATGTTCAGCAAAGACCTCGAACACACCATTGGCCAGTGCTACAAGCGGGCACGGGAAGCGCGGCATGAGTTCATGACCGTCGAACACCTGTTGCTGGCGCTGCTGGACAATCCCTCGGCCCAGGCCGTCCTGAAGGCCTGCGGGGCCGAGCCCGAGCGCCTGCGCCAGGAGCTGGAGCAGGCCATCGAGGCGTCCGTCTCGCGGCTTGCCGAAGATGATGGGCGCGATACCCAGCCAACCCTTGGCTTCCAGCGCGTGCTGCAGCGCGCGGTCTACCACGTGCAGTCCTCGGGCAAGAAGGAGGTCACCGGCGCCAACGTGCTGGTGGCGATCTTCGGCGAGAAGGATTCCCACGCCGTGTACTACCTCAACCAGCAGGATGTCACCCGGCTGGATGTGGTCAATTACCTCTCCCATGGCATCGCCAAGCTTGGTGAGGAAGGCGAGCCGTCTTCGCCAGCCGATCCCGAAGGCCGTGCCGAAGGCGGGGAAGGCGAGGGCAAGGGCGATGCGCTGGCCGAGTTCGCCAGCAACCTCAACGAACAGGCCCGCAACGGCCGGATCGATCCGCTGGTGGGCCGTGCCGACGAAATCGAGCGCACCATCCAGGTGCTGTGCCGCCGCCGCAAGAACAATCCGCTGTATGTCGGCGAAGCCGGCGTCGGCAAGACCGCCATTGCCGAGGGCCTGGCCCGCCGTATCGTCGAAGGATCCGTGCCGGAGGTGCTCGCCGATGCGGTCATCTACTCACTGGACCTGGGCGCGCTGGTGGCCGGCACCAAGTATCGCGGCGATTTCGAAAAACGCCTCAAGGGCGTGCTGACCTCGCTGAAGAAGGTGCCCAACGCGGTGCTGTTCATCGATGAGATCCACACCATCATCGGTGCAGGATCGGCGTCCGGTGGCACCATGGATGCCTCCAACCTGATCAAGCCGGCGCTGGCCTCCGGTGACCTGCGCTGCATCGGCTCGACCACTTTCCAGGAATACCGCGGCATCTTCGAAAAGGACCGCGCGCTGGCGCGGCGCTTCCAGAAGATCGACATCGTCGAGCCGACCGTGGGCGAAACCTACGAGATCCTGCAGGGGCTCAAGCCGAAGTACGAAGCGCACCACGGCGTGACCTATGCCGACGATGCGCTGCAGGCGGCGGTGGACCTGTCGGTCAAGCACATCGGTGACCGTCTGTTACCCGACAAGGCGATCGATGTCATCGACGAGGCCGGTGCGCGCCAGCGCCTGATGCCGGAAGGACAGCGCAAGGAGCTGATCGACATCGAGGAGATCGAGGCGATCGTGGCCAAGATGGCACGCATCCCGGCCAAGCAGGTCAGCGCCACCGACAAGGACGTGCTCAAGCACCTGGAGCGCAACCTGAAGATGGTGATCTTCGGCCAGGATCCGGCCATCGAAACGCTGTCTTCGGCGATCAAGCTGGCCCGCTCCGGCCTGGCCAACCCGGAAAAGCCGATCGGCAACTTCCTGTTCGCCGGCCCCACCGGTGTCGGCAAGACCGAAGTCACCAAGCAACTGGCCCTGCAGCTGGGGATCGAGCTGGTCCGCTTCGACATGTCCGAGTACATGGAAGGGCATTCGATCAGTCGCCTGATCGGTGCGCCTCCGGGCTACGTGGGCTTCGACCAGGGTGGCCTGCTGACCGAAAAGATCGTCAAGACGCCGCACTGCGTGTTGCTGCTGGATGAAATCGAAAAAGCGCATCCGGATATCTTCAACATCCTGCTGCAGGTCATGGACCGTGGCGTGCTGACCGATACCAACGGCCGTGAAGCGAACTTCAAGAACGTGGTGCTGGTGATGACCACCAATGCCGGTGCGGCGCAGGCGTCACGGCGTTCGATCGGCTTCACCAAGCAGGATCACGCCACCGACGCGATGGAGACCATCCGTCGCAGCTTCACCCCGGAGTTCCGCAACCGGCTGGATGCGGTGGTGCAGTTCCAGGCGCTGGGCTTCGAGCACATCCTGCGCGTGGTGGACAAGTTCCTGATCGAACTGGAAATGCTGCTGCAGGAAAAGCACGTCAGCCTCTCGGCCACGCCGACCGCGCGCGACTGGCTGGCCCAGCACGGCTTCGATCCGCTGATGGGCGCACGCCCGATGGCCCGTGTCATCCAGGACAAGGTCAAGCGCCCGTTGGCCGACGAACTGCTGTTCGGCAAGCTGGTCAATGGCGGCAGGGCCAGCATCGACGTGCGCGACAACGAGCTGTTCGTGGAAACCTTCGCTGAACCGGAGCGTCTGTTGCCGGCTACGGTGGAATAAGCCACTCCGTGCTGCAGCGCCGGGCCTTGCCCGGCGCTGCAGCGGCTGGCCGTCGAGCATGGCTCGGCGCTGCCGCATCCAGCCACGCCAAAAGGCCAGCTCGATGGCTGGCCTCTCTCGTCGACGCGGATGCGTCGGACCGCTTACTTCATGCGGTAGGTGATACGGCCCTTGGTCAGGTCGTACGGGGTCATTTCAACCTTGACCCGGTCACCGGTCAGAATGCGGATGTAGTTCTTGCGCATGCGGCCGGAGATATGGGCAATGATTTCATGACCATTTTCCAGGCGGACGCGGAACGTCGTGTTCGGCAGCGTCTCGCTGACGGTGCCTTCGAACTCGATGGAGTCGTCTTTCGACATGTAATCCTGTGCGGTTCAGAGAGCGGCCACGGGGGCCTAAGCCGCTGCATTTTACGCACATGCACCCCATTTTGCAAAGATTGCGTTAACCGTCATCCCGTTGCGGGATACGCCCCTCCCGGCACGGGCCCACCATTCTCCCGTGGGAGGGTCAGAATTTGCCGGGTTGAGCTATTTCGAGCCCTATATCCCGTTGCTATCGTGCCTCTCATTACAGGATACATCCGCCAATTCGCCCGGGTCGTCGACGTCGCAGCGGCCCGGCGCAACGCATCTGTAGGGAGAGCGAGCAATGAGCCATCCTCAGCGCGCAGCCGAGGCCGTTGTCCACGCCATTGCCCGGACGCTTGCCTTTCACCAGCGATGCGACCAGGCAGGCCCCCTCGCCAACGCGTTGTCGGATCCGGTGATGGCGCGGGTGCGCGGCTTCGTCCGGGCGGGAGAGCCGGTGCACATGGTCCTCCCCGCGTTTCCCGCCAAATCGCCCTCCCTTCGCAAGGTCCTGGGCCCGCTGCCAGACCTGGCCGAAGCGCTGTCGCTGGATGCACTGGAACGGCTGTGCGCCCGTATTGCCGCGATCCACCCTGCCGGCGCCCGGCTGACGATCTGCTCGGATGGCCATGTATTCGGACCCACCATCGGCGTTTCCGACCCGGTCATCGACCACTACCAGGCGGCCATCCGCGCGATGATCGCCCGTCGCAGCCTGGCCCACCTGGACACATTCTGCCTGTGTGACTGCACCTCGCTGCTTCTCGGCAGCGCAGGCCACGAAGATCGCCGTGCCGCATTGCTGGCACAGCATGGCCAGTCGCTGGATGACATCCGGACCGGACTGTTGCGGTCCGAAGACGGAGTGCGGCAGCTGCGTGGCATCATCCGCTTCATGGCCGAAGATGATTGGCGCGCCGATGATGCGCGAAGCGCCACGCAGGTCCAGCGCGAGGCCAAAGCCCGGGCCTACCAGGTCGTGCAGCGCAGTCTGGCGTGGGGCAGTCTTCTGCAGGGGGTCTTTCCGCGGTCGGTCCGCTTGTCCATCCATCCACAGGCGCGCAGCAGCGACAAACTGGGCATCCACATGCTGCCCACCGCCGATGCCTGGCTGACGCCCTGGCATGCGGTGGCGGTCGATCTCGGGGATCGTGCCGTGTTGATGAAACGGCACCAGGCGGAGCGCCAAGGGGCCGGGCTGATCCATGTGGATGGACGCCCCAGCCACTACAGCGCGTGGACGGACGGCCGGCCAAGCGCGCACCAAGAGCGCGCCGCAGCCTGAGTCCGTGTTCAGTGGGGGAGGTAATGCCGCAGCGGGAGCCGGGCCCCTGCGGCCGACCAGTTGCCAGGCGCCATGGGCTGCTGGATGGCCTGCCGCACGTGCGCCAGGAAACGCTCGCGCGGCCATTGTGTCGCCCCCATCCGCGCCAGGTGAGGATTATGCACCTGCGCATCCAGTACCGGCACGCCCCCCGCGTGGAGCAGCGAGGCCAGCGCAGCCAAGGCCACTTTCGAACCCCCGCTGCGTGCGCTGAACATGCTTTCGCCGAAGAACATGGTGCCCAACGCCACGCCATAGATGCCGCCGACAAGCTCCGGCCCTTCCCACACTTCGACCGAGTGTGCGTGCCCCAGTCGATGCAGCTCGGTATAGGCGTGGATCATGTCGGTACCGATCCAGGTGCCGTCCTGACCCGGTCGCGGCACCGTGGCGCAGGCGCGGACGACGTGTTGGAAGGCGGTGTCGGCGGTGATCTCCCACTCCAGGGTCCGCAGTTGCCTGCGGAATCGGCGTGACAGATGCACGCCATCGGTGGCGAATACGGTGCGCGGATCGGGTGACCACCACAGGATCGGCTCACCCTGGCTGAACCACGGGAAGGCACCCTGCGCATAAGCGTTCAGCAATCGCTGCGGGCGCAGATCGCCACCGATGGCCAACAGGCCGTCCGGGTGGCGCAGCGCCGTTTCAGCGGGTGGAAAAGGCGCATCTTCGGCCTCGCCCAAGCGCCACGGAAACTGACGACTCATTCGCCGCGTGCTGCGCGGTGGCAGCGGATCACGCTGCGGCTGCGGGCTGTGACATGACGCAGAGGGCGCGTGTGGCCGTCTTTCAAGGGCGAAGCGATGGCGTGCATGCGCGCAGGATACTGCAGCTTGCGCATCGGCGTGGCGCAGGTGGCAGTTCTTGCGGTGGGCGTCGGAAAACCACTCGCTTTCAACAGATCCTGTGCCTAGCGTGATCCAGGCCGGGCACGGGCCCGGGAACAGCAGGGCCGATGCCATGACCATTCCCATCATCCAACTTCAGCCGTTCGGCGTCATGCTGCAGGCTGCATTCCCGAATGACGCTGCCACCGACCTGTCCGTCGATGCACTGCGCGTCCTCGCCCGACACCATCACCTGGTGCTGCTGCGCGGATTCCGTGGCCCCAAAGACGCTGCAGACCTCGCCGCGTACGGGGAGCGCTGGGGCAGCATCGCCGAATGGCCGTTCGGAAAAGTATTGGAGCTTCTCGAACGGGAAGCGCCGCAGGATCATATCTTCGACAATTCGGCCGTGCCGCTGCACTGGGATGGCATGTACCGCCGGCAGGTGCCCGAGTTCCAGATCTTCCAGTGCCTGCGTGCACCCGGACCCGGCTGCGGGGGGCGGACGCTGTTTTCCCACACCGCGCGCGCATTGGATGAAGCACCGGCACCGGTCCGCCTGCTGTGGGAGCGCGCCACGGGACGATACGAAAGAAAAATGGAGTACTACCACAGCGTGGCCGAGGCGCCCGTCGTGACCCGGCACCCGGACCATGACACGGCGGTCATCCGCTACAGCGCACCACAGGACCAGCAGGGCGAGGCCTTCATCAACCCTGCATCGGCCTCGTTCACGGGGATGGGGGAGGCGGATGCCGCGCTGTTGCATCGCAGCCTCGCCGAGGCGCTGCACGCGCCCAGCTGCCTGTATGCCCACGCTTGGGAGGCCGGCGATCTGGTCATCGCCGACAACCACACCCTGCTGCACGGGCGTGAGGCGTTCACCAGCGGTGCGCCGCGCCACCTTCGTCGGCTGCACATCCTGGGTGAGCCGCCACTGGACAATCCGCACCTGCTGGCCAGCGCATGAAGGCCGCGTGCGTGGACACCGACGTTGATGTGGTCGTCGCCGGCGCTGGACCTGCGGGGCTGATGTGCGCCCATCTCGGCAGGCAGCTCGGGCTGCGGGTGCTGATCGCCGACCGCAGCGCCGGCCCGCTGCAGGCCGGGCGCGCGGACGCGCTCAATGCGCGCACATTGCAGCTGTTGCAGATCATGGACCTGTTCGATGATCTCTATCCGCACGGCAAGCCGTGCAACACCAGCTCAGTATGGGCCGAGGGCACATTCGTCTCCCGGCAGTCTGACTGGTGGGATGCCTTGCAGGGGTGCTTCCACAGGCATTTCCTGATGATCGGCCAGTCTTTCGTGGAGCAGCTGCTGGATCAGCGCCTGCGTGCGTCGGGCATCCCCGTGCAGCGCGGTACCTCGGTGAGCGGCGTGCAACAGCAGGCAGGGGGATGCGTAACCCGCCTCTCGGACGGGCGGTCCATCACCTCACGCTTCGTCATAGGTGCCGATGGCGCACATTCGTTTGTCCGTGAACACCTACAGATCCCATTTGAAGTGACCCGCCCGCGCATGACCTGGGCGGTCGTGGACGGAGTGATCGACACCGATTTCCCAAAGGTTCCGGAGATCATCGTCTTCCAGGCCGAATCCTCCGACGTGGCCTGGATCCCGCGTGAGGGCGAGCTGGATCGGTTCTACGTCCGCATGGATACCCGTGAGTTCACGTTCGAACAGGTCATGGCGCGGATCAACCGTGCGACGCGGCCCTACAGCGTGCGCTTCAGTGACGTACGTTGGTTCTCCCAGTTTTCGGTCAAAGAGGCCGTGGCCGCCCGCTTTGCCGTGGACAACCAGGTCTTCCTGGTGGGCGATGCATGCCACATCCATTCCGTCCACGGCGGCCAGGGCCTCAACACGGCGCTGGCCGATGCCTTCAACCTGATGTGGAAGATCGGCATGGCGGTCAACCAGCCCGTGCCGGCTGGTCTTCTGGGCAGCTACGAATCCGAACGTAAACCGGTGGCGTTGGGCGTGGTGGAAACATCGCGCCTGCTGGGTCTTGCCACCCGCGACCCGTCCAGCCGGCAGCATGCGACGGACTACGTGGGCATCGTGGCGCAACGGTCCGGATACGTAACGGGGATGGGGGTGCGCTACGCGGGCGAAGGGCTGGCCGGCGAGCGCGTGCATGATGTCCTGATGGGGCAGCATGCAGGCCGTCCTTCACGGCTTTATCCATTGCTGGACTATCGTTGTTTCACGCTGCTGGTGTGCGGTACCGGGGGTGCCTTGCCCACGATGCCGGCTTTCGTGCAGGTCCTTCGGATCGAGGATCCGTCCTGCCCGTATGCGGGCCTGCTGGTGCTGGTTCGTCCCGACAGTCATATCGCCACGAGTGCTGCGCTGGATGATCCCGCGCCGGTGCTGGACTACCTTGCCGCGTTCGGATCAGTCACTGCGGAAGGGTGAGTGCAGTAGCAGTTCGTCACGATAGCGGGTGATGTCCGCACGCTCGTGCGCGCACCATTCGCGCAGGGCCTCGCTGAAATCAGCGTCAGCCATCCAGTGCCGGCTGCGCACCACCGTTGGCAGGAAGCCGCGCGCCAGCTTGTGCTCGCCCTGCGCGCCAGGCTCGAACCGTGAAAGGCCTTCGCTCAGGCAATACTCGATGCCCTGGTAATAGCAGGCTTCGAAGTGCAGGCCGGGCAGGGTGGCGCCACCCCAATAGCGCCCATACAGGGTCTGGCCACCGCGCAGGCACAGCGCGCCGGCGATCGGCTCGCCTTCCTGCTCGGCCAGGAACAGCACCAACCCCTTGCCGAGCGAACTGGCGAGATGACGCAGGAACGGCTCGGTAAGGGCCGGGGCGTTGCCATACTCCAGGAAGGTCTGCAGGTAGAACCGGTACATCGCCTGCAGGTCCGCACGGCTGGCCTGGTCGCCATGCACCACGCGGAAGCTGATCCCCTGCCGGGCGACCTTGTTGCGTTCCTGGCGGATGTTCTTGCGGTGCTTGTGGTTCATCGCACCGAGGAAGTCATCGAAGGTTCGCCACTGCCCCGGGTTCCGCCACTGGAACTGGATGTCTTCGCGCAGCAGCCAGGCATCGCTGAAGTCGCCGTCCTCGCCCTCGCGATGGAAGTTGATGTGCGCGGAGGAAACGCCGAGGCCGGGCAGCGCTTCTACCAGCGCGGCCAGCAGCGCTGCACGCGTGTCAGCGTCGCCGGCCAGCAGGCGCGGTCCGGTCACGGGCGAGTAGGGCACCGCACCCAGCCATTTAGGGTAATAGTCGCGACCGTGGCGGGCATAGGCATTGGCCCAGGCGTGGTCGAACACGAACTCGCCGTGGGAGTTTTCCTTCAGGTAGCCCGGTATCGCGCCGATCAGCGTGTCGTCCTCCCACAGAGTGAGGTGCCGCGGACGCCAACCCCAGTCCTCGCGCAGGCAGCCGTACTGTTCCATGCCGGACAGGAAAGCGTGGCTGACGAACGGGTTGCTGCCGTCGTGGAGGGCGTCCCATTGGGACGCAGTGAGCGTCTGGAGGTCTTCGAGGAAGCGGATCTGCGGCATGGGGACAGGATAGAGCACCTGGCCTGAAAGATTTGCCGTCAGATGATGCGAAAAATGCTCTCGATGTTGATTGCCTTATTTTGATCTCTTTTCCCAATACCGTGGGCTGACGCACGTTGGTGGCGGGTGAGTGCATGCAGTTTGTTGGCAGGCGTCGGCCACCTCGGCTGGCGGGAAGGAGGGGAAGGGATGTACACGGAGAGAATGAAGCGCGCGCTGGGCGCCCTGCTTGGGGTGGCCGCGGCGGTATCCAGTTTCAGCACCTGGGCAGTCGACCCGCCAGCGCGCGATGCGGAGTTGGATGCAATGCTTCAGAAAGCGGCTCAGAACTACATCAACAACTTCCATCGGCAGCGCGGTTTTTCGGCTGGCTTCAAGATCAAGGTATGGGCGGATCTCCCGGCGGATCTTGTGTATGTCGATTTCGGACCTGGCGTGATGCCTGAGGAGGCGGACAGCTTGTCCGAGCAGATGGAGCAGGAAGTCGGCACCACCGTCCTGCGCCGTGCGCGGGACGCCGGGATGCCGGAAGTCACTCAAGTGCGCATGTTGTACGGGGGTCGGCCATTCAACCATTACGTTCCGCGGCCGCCTGAAAAACAGGGCCCCGACAACTCGTACGAGCCCCGTCAGGCTGGCGGGCTGGCAGTGGTGTCCGCCAGTCATGGGATCTACCTCCTCCATCCTGGCAGGACATGGACCTACCAGAGACCGCTGGTGAACAACGTACGCGAGGACCTGCTCACACCTGGCTATGGGGATGCACTGGAAGGATATCTGGAATCAAGAAGTTCCATGACGGTGAGGCGGGCGCGGCGGTCGGATCCGGCTGATCATGTCGACTCGCATCTGCCGTGGAGGGTGATGTCATCGCGCTACCATTTGAAGGCACTGTATCCGCAGGAAACCGATATATGGAACAGCTTTCCGGGAAGTGCGCAGAATGATCGCGAACTGAGGCAGGACATCCGTGCCAGACCGAGATATGCAAACTTCATCGGAGCTGATGCGTTGCTGAGCTTGCATACAAATGGGCATGATGACCCGGCTACGCGCGGCGTGGAGGTCTATTACCATGAGGACAAACCTCAGGATCGACCCCTCGCTGACAGCGTCCTGTGCTACATGGGCGAGCTGATCCATGCGCAGGAAGGGTATGAGGAATTCCCTTTTCGTGGGCCGGCCAGATTTGGTCGCCATGGGGAGAACGGTATCGCGACAATGCCTTCTATCATTGTGGAGGTTGCCTACCACTCGAGCCCCGAGGACGCACTCGCCCTGCAGGACCCCGTCTTCCGGGAAGCGTCGATGAAAGGTGTCGAGAAGGGCTACCGCCTCTGGCGCGAGGGCAAGGGCTGCAACCCGTTGAAGGTCGATCCCATTGCCACCATCCGCGTGGCGGCTGGCCAATCCCGGGTGGTGGATCTTGCCTTCGCCGGCTTTCCCCAGTACCCCGTTGTGATCGAGACAAAGAACGTTGCGTGCCCTCCCGGCTGGAAGTGCACCGATGGAGCGGTGACGCTGGCTGACGCAGACACCAAGCCAGCCCAGATCACCCTGCGTTGCGAGAACGCCGGAAGCGCGCCGATCTTCTGGAACACCCGGATGGTTGACGACGACGGAGTGAAGTCACCGCCGATCCGGCACATCGTGCAGTGCGTGCGGGGCTCGGGAATGGACGTGTCACAGGCGGTGTACCAGGACGATGAGGGAGCAGCCACGGCCCGCAGGCTTCCCTGAACAGAAAAGGCCGGCGCAAAGGCCGGCCTTTCCAGTGTCACCCGGCGGCGTGCTTTAGCTCGCCTTGCCCTGTGCGTCCAGGTAGCGCTCGGCGTCCAGCGCGGCCATGCAGCCGAAGCCGGCCGAGGTGATCGCCTGGCGGTAGTGCTGGTCGGCCACGTCGCCAGCGGCGAACACGCCTTCCACCGAGGTCTGGGTGGCATTGCCGCCGAGGCCGGAACGGATTTCCAGGTAGCCGTGGTTCATCGCCAGCTGGCCGTCGAACAAGGTGGTGTTCGGGTGATGGCCGATCGCCACGAAGAAGCCATGGGCCTGGATGTCGCGCGTGCTGCCGTCCTGCACCGACTTCACCCGCACGCCGGTCACACCGGCGTCGTTGCCCAGCACTTCGTCCACCTGGTGGTGCCAGACGGTTTCGATCTTGCCGGCGGCGACCTTGGCGAACAGCTTGTCCTGCATGATCTTTTCCGCCTTCAGCGTGTCACGGCGGTGGACCAGGTAGACCTTGCGGGCGATGTTGGACAGGTACAGCGCTTCTTCCACGGCAGTGTTGCCGCCGCCGACCACCACCACGTCCTGGTCACGGTAGAAGAAGCCGTCGCAGGTCGCGCAGGCGGACACGCCGCGGCCCTTGAACGTCTCTTCGGACGGAATGCCCAGGTACTTGGCGGTCGCGCCGGTGGAGATGATCAGCGCATCACAGGTGTACTCGGCACTGTCGCCGATCAGCTTGAACGGGCGCTGGGACAGGTCGGCGGTGTGGATGTGGTCGAAGATCACCTCGGTTTCGAAGCGTTCGGCGTGGGCCTGCATGCGCGCCATCAGGTCCGGGCCCATCAGGCCATGGGCATCGCCCGGCCAGTTGTCGACCTCGGTGGTGGTCATCAGCTGGCCGCCCTGCTGCAGCCCGGTGATCACCACCGGCTTGAGGTTGGCGCGGGCAGCGTAGACGGCGGCAGTCCAACCGGCCGGGCCGGAACCGAGGATGACAAGCTTCTGATGGCGGGAGGGCAGCGTGGTGCTCATGTAGACTCGCGAAAGGTAAGGGGATCAAGGCGCGGCGACGGTTTGCGCGCGCTGGGGGCAGACCATAGAGTGATGGCAGGGGCAGGGGGTTTCAACCCGCACGCCTGGAACGCGGCGATGCGTCCGACGGGTCAGGCCGTCTTCGACGGGGCCTGCCGGGTCATGGCGGATCGCGCTCAGCCAGTAGTGACGGAAAACCGACGCGCTTCGTTTATTATCAACCACTAACAGCGTATTCCAAAGGTAGTGTCCAAGGTGGCGAAGCAGGTCCCCGAACGCAGCCGATCGAGCGAAGGCAAAGCCCGTCGCCGCGATCCGTCTCCGTCTGAAAACCCCACGCGGCAGCGCTTGTGGCGCGATCTGGGTCTGATCGCCGTGGCCCCGGCGCTGCTGTACCTGGTGGCCAGCCTGTTCACCTATTCGGCGACCGACCCGGGCTGGTCGCACACCGGCAGCATCGTGGCGCCGGTCAACAACATGGGCGGGCGTGCCGGGGCGTGGATCGCCGACGTGCTGCTGCAGCTGTTCGGCTACATGGCCTTCGTGCTGCCGGTGATCCTCGGCGCGCTGGCCTGGTTTGCGATGTTCGGGCTGAAGCGCGAAGCCAAGGGCGAGAATGACCTCGACCCGGCGCTGCGGCTGGTCGGCCTGGTCGGCTTCCTGATCGCCGGCACCGGTTTCCTGCACCTGCGCCTGTTCAGTGCCGACGTGGCCTCTGCCGGCGGCATCCTCGGCAAGCTGGTGGGCTCTTCGCTGAGCGTCGGTTTCGGGGCGCTGGGTGCGAATCTGTTCGTGCTGGTGCTGCTGCTGGCCTCGATCACCTTGGCCACCGGCCTGTCGTGGCTGATGGTCATGGAACGCATCGGCAAGGGCGTGATGGCGCTGGCGCCGCTGCTGGAAAAGAAGAAAGAGCAGGCCACCGAGTGGAAGCAGACGCGCGTCATGCGCGAAGAGCGTCAGGAAGTGCGCAAGGTCGATGCCGAGGTGCGCGCCAAGCGCGAGCCGGTGAAGATCGAGCCGCGTCCGGAACCGGTGATCGAGAAGAGCGACCGGGCCAAGCGCGACAACCAGATCCCGATGTTCCAGGGCGTCAACGGCGATGGCTCGGACCTGCCCCCGCTGGCGCTGCTGGATGATCCCAAGCCGCAGCCCAAGGGCTACGACGAGGAGACGCTGGAAACCCTGTCGCGGCAGATCGAGTTCAAGCTCAAGGATTTCCGCATTGATGCGGTGGTGGTCGGCGCCTATCCGGGTCCGGTGATCACCCGCTTCGAAATCGAGCCCGCGCCGGGCATCAAGGTCAGCCAGATCAGCACGCTGGACAAGGACATCGCCCGCGGGCTGTCGGTCAAGTCGGTGCGCGTGGTCGATGTGATTCCGGGCAAGTCGGTGATCGGCCTGGAGATTCCGAACGTCACCCGCGAGATGATCTATCTCTCCGAGCTGCTGCGTTCGAAGGAATATGACAAGGCGACCAGCCCGCTGACCCTGGCCCTGGGCAAGGATATCGCCGGCCGCCCGACCGTGGCCGATCTGGCCCGCATGCCGCACCTGCTGGTGGCCGGTACCACCGGCTCGGGCAAGTCGGTGGCGGTCAATGCGATGGTGCTGAGCCTGCTGTACAAGGCCAGCCCGAAAGACCTGCGCATGCTGATGATCGACCCCAAGATGCTCGAACTGAGCGTCTACCAGGGCATCCCGCACCTGCTGGCGCCGGTGGTCACCGACATGAAGGAGGCCGCCAACGGCCTGCGCTGGTGCGTGGCCGAGATGGAGCGCCGCTACAAGCTGATGAGCGCGGTGGGCGTGCGCAACCTGGCCGGCTTCAACAAGAAGGTCAAGGACGCCCAGGACGCCGGGCAGCCGTTGATGGACCCGCTGTTCAAGCCGAACCCGGAGCTGGGCGAGGCCCCTCGCCCGCTGGAAACGCTGCCGTTCGTGGTCATCTTCATCGACGAATTCGCCGACATGATGATGATCGTCGGCAAGAAGGTCGAAGAGCTGATCGCCCGCCTGGCACAGAAGGCGCGTGCGGCCGGCATCCACCTGATCCTGGCCACCCAGCGCCCGTCGGTGGACGTAATCACCGGCCTGATCAAGGCCAACATTCCGACCCGCATCGCCTTCCAGGTCAGCTCGAAGATCGATTCGCGCACCATCCTGGACCAGTCCGGCGCCGAAACCCTGCTCGGCCATGGCGACATGCTGTACCTGCCGCCGGGCACGGCGATGCCGGACCGCGTACACGGCGCGTTCGTGTCCGACGAAGAAGTCCATCGCGTGGTGGAACACCTCAAGGCGATGGGGCCGGCCGACTACATCGAAGGCGTGCTGGACGAAGTGCAGACCATGGGCGACGGCGTGGTGGTCGGTGCCGGCGGCCTGCCGGAAACCGCATCGTCCGGCGATGAATCCGATCCGCTGTATGACGAAGCGCTGCGGGTGGTGACTGAAACCCGCCGCGCCTCCATTTCCGGCGTGCAGCGGCGACTGAAGATCGGCTACAACCGCGCCGCGCGCCTGATCGAGGCGATGGAAGCGGCCGGCGTGGTCAGCTCGCCCGAGCATAACGGCGACCGCACCGTGCTTGCCCCGCCGCCGCCCAAATAAACCGCCGCCCGTGCCTGCCTGGCGGGTGACGACCCCTTGAACTGGTGGGTGACGACCGTTGGTCGTCACGCTTTTGACCCCGCCCCACCGCCCCTGACCTGACCAACCGGAACCCCTCATGGCACCCCTCCGCAACGGATTGCTGGCCGCCCTGCTGCTGCCTTTCGGGTCCGCCTTGGCGGTGGAGGCACCCGCCATCCCCGCCGCCGCCCCGATGCAGGGCGCGGCGCCGGCCGAGGCCAGCAACAACTTCAGCTTCGCCCGCTACCGCGCCGATTACGTGGTCGACGCCGATGCCGGCAACACCCAGGCCGAACACTACGACATCCTGCTCAAGACCCGCAGCGCGGTGGACCAGTTCAGCCAGGTGCGGCTGAGTTACAGCGAGAAAATGGAGACGCTGGAGGTGCTGGAGGCTTACACGCTGACCGCCGATGGCCAGCGCCGCGACGTTCCGGCTGATCGCATCTATACCCAGGAAAGCTACTCCAGCGCCTCGGCGGCGATGTACGCCGACCGCAAGGTGCGGGTGATCGTGTTCCCCAACCTGGCGCCGGGCACGCGCGTGGTCTATGCCACCCGCCGTACCCAGCGGCAGCCGTACTTCCCGGGCTATTTCGGTCTGTGGGAAACCTTCAGCGTGTTCAACCAGTACGACGATGCGCAGGTCACCCTGAGTGCGCCAGCCAGCCTGCCGATGAAGGTGCTGAGCAGGGGCGTGCAGGGCAGCGACGCACCCACGGTCCGCGCTGGCCGTGCGCAGTGGAGCTGGACCTATCGCCGCGGCACGCCGCTGCCGGCGCAGAACTGGACCGCCGCGCCGTGGGAGTTCAGCCCGACCATCATGGCCAGCACCTACGCGGACTGGCCGCAGATGGCGCGTGCGTACCAGCTCAAGGCAGGGCAGGCGGCGAAGGTCACCCCACAGTTGCAGGCGCTGGCCGAGGAAGTCACCCACGGCATCGCCGACCGCCGTGGACAGGTGGATGCGCTGTACCGCTGGGTGGCCCGCAACATCCGCTACGTAGCCGTGTATCTCGGCAACGGCGGGCTGGAGCCGAACCCCGCGCAGAGCGTGCTGGACAACCACTACGGCGATTGCAAAGACCACGTGGTGATCCTGGAAGCACTGCTGGCAGCCAAGGGCATCGACAGCACGGCGGTGCTGATCGGCGCAGGCGGCGGACCGACGCTGCCGGCGGTGCCGACGCTGGGGCGCTTCAACCACGCCATTACCTACGTGCCGGAATTCGACCTGTACCTGGATTCCACCAGCGCCTGGGCACGTCCCGGCCAGCTGCCCGACGGCGACCTCGGCGCACCGGTGCTGCTGACCGGGCCGGCCAAGCTGGCGCGCACTCCGGCCAACGATGCGCTGCGCAATGGCATGGGCTTCGAGGCGGATTTCGTGTTCGACGGCGCCGGCAATCTGAAAGGCAGCACCCGGTTGCAGCCCGGTGACAGCGCGGAGATCGGCATGCGCGCGTCCTTCGCACGCTTGAACGCACAGAACCGTGCCCGTGCCGAAGCTTCGATGGTGGCGGCCTCCGGCTTCGACGGGCAGGGCCGCCTGGAACTGCAGGGCGACCCGCAGGACCTGCAGCAGCCATTCAACTACACCTTCGATTTCAGCGCTTCCGATTACGTGGACTTCAACCTGGTCGGCGGCATGCAGCTGCCCGATCCGCCGGGCGCGGAATCGTTCCGTGACGCCTATGCGTCCACCTCGGCGCCGGACAACGCCACCCCGTTCCAGTGCGACGCCAGCCTGCGCCAGGAAACCTACCGGGTGACCCTGCCGCAGGGCGTGCCGCTGATCGCGGTGCCGCGCGACCAGCAGTTCAGCAACGCGGCGGGCCAGTATTCGGTGCGCTGGGAGCGCGACGGCCAGCAGATCATCGCCCGCCATCGGCTGCGCCAGAATGCAGTGCGCGGCAACGATGCGCTGTGCCAGCCCGCTGACTACGCCGCCTTCCGCGAGCTGTTCCAGCAGGTGCGGCGCGGCTTCCGCGGGCAGATCGTGTACGGTCGGGTGCCCGCAGCAGGCGGCCCCTGAGCCCTGCGCCCACTGCAGTGGATCACCCATTCAGGATGCTTTGGGCACACTTCATTCCATCCTTCCACGCTCTTTCTGGATACCCTCATGCACGCCAGCTTCCGCCGCACCCTCGCTACTTCCGTGCTCGCCGCCGCGTGCCTGGTTTCGACCAGTGCCTGGGCCGGCGCGCGTGATGAGCTGAAGACCTTCACCGCCGGCCTGAAGGGCCTGGACGGGCAGTTCAGCCAGCAGGTGTTCGATACCCGTGGCAAGGTCAAGGAAACCACCAGTGGCCGTGTCGCGCTGTCGGCGCCGCGCCTGTTCCGCTGGGAATACCAGCGCCCGCACGTGCAGCAGATCGTGGCCGATGGCACCAAGGTGTGGATGTACGAACCGGACCTGGAACAGGCCACCGTGCGTGCGCAGGGCAAGGAAGAGCAGAACAGCCCGCTGACCGCACTGATCAATCCGGCACTGCTGGAGCAGCAGTACGACCTGAGCGAAGAAGCCGCGCCGCGTGATGGCCTGCAGTGGCTTTCGCTGACCCCCAAGCGCGAGACCGAGGCCAGCTTCCAGTACGCCGCGTTGGGCTTCAATGCCAGCGGGCTGGCGAAGATGGAGATCACCGATGCGGTGGGCCAGCGCACGGTGATCGCCTTCACCGGATGGAAGCGCAACCCGTCCTTCGCCGCCGGCACGTTCCGCTTCACCCCGCCGGCCGGCACCGACGTCATCGGCGAATGAGGCTGCGGCCGCGCGGTACAATGACGCGTGGCCAGACAACGTACTTCTTCATTCCCCGGCCCTGATCTGCTGAGCGTGGATCGGGATCACCTGCGACCGCTTGCCGAGCGCATGCGGCCGCGTAACCTCGACGAAATGGTCGGGCAGAAACGCCTGCTCGCCGCGGACAGCGCCTTGCGCCGTGCGGTCGAATCCGGACGCGTGCATTCGATGATCCTGTGGGGCCCGCCGGGCTGTGGCAAGACCACCCTGGCGCTGCTGCTGGCCGAATATGCCGACGCCGAATTCCGCGCGATTTCCGCTGTGCTGTCCGGCCTGCCGGAGGTACGCCAGGTACTGGCCGAAGCGGCGCAGCGTTTTGCCGAAGGCCGGCGCACGGTGCTGTTCGTCGACGAGGTGCACCGCTTCAACAAGACTCAGCAGGATGCCTTCCTGCCGCATATCGAACGCGGCACCATCGTGTTCGTCGGTGCCACCACCGAAAACCCGTCCTTCGAACTGAACTCCGCCTTGTTGTCGCGCTGCCGCGTGCACGTGCTGGAGGGCGTATCGCCGCAGGAGATCGTCGCAGCACTGCAGCGGGCGCTGGCCGACAGCGAGCGCGGGCTGGGCGGGGAGGGCGTGCAGGTGGAAGACGCGCTGCTGCTGCAGATCGCCACCGCCGCCGATGGCGATGTCCGTCGCGCGCTCACCCTGCTGGAAATCGCCGCCGAACTGGCCGTCGACGAAGGCGGACGGATCACCCCGCAGACGCTCACCCAGGTGCTGGCCGACCGCACCCGCCGCTTCGACAAGGGGGGCGAGCAGTTCTACGACCAGATCTCCGCGCTGCATAAATCCGTGCGCAGCTCCAACCCCGATGCGGCCCTGTACTGGCTGACGCGGATGCTCGATGGCGGCTGCGATCCGTCCTACCTGGCGCGCCGGCTGACCCGCATGGCGATCGAGGACATCGGCCTGGCCGATCCGCGCGCGCAGTCGATGGCGCTGGAAGCCTGGGACATCTACGAGCGGCTGGGCAGCCCGGAAGGCGAGCTGGCCTTCGCCCAGCTGGTGCTGTACCTGGCGAGCACGGCCAAGTCCAATGCCGGCTACGCTGCCTACAACAAGGCCAAGGCCGAAGTGCGCGCCTCCGGTACGCTGGAGGTGCCGCTGCACCTGCGCAATGCGCCGACCAAGCTGATGAAGAACCTTGGTTACGGCGCGGACTACCAGTACGACCATGACATGGAAGGCGGCATCGCGCTGGACCAGACCGGCTTCCCGGATGCGATGGGCGAACAGGTCTATTACCAGCCGGTGGCGCGCGGCCTGGAGATCAAGCTGAAGGAGAAACTGGATCGTCTGCGTACGCAACGCGAGCAGGCGCGCGCGGCCAAGCAGAGCGGGGCGGGCGGCTGATGGGCGCGAATTGGTGGCAGCAGCTCGGGCTGGTCATGGCCGGCGGCGCACTGGGTTCGGCGCTGCGCTTCGTGATCGGTGATGCGGTGGTGCAGCGCTTCGGCCAAGGGTTTCCCTGGGGCACGCTCAGCGCCAACTTCCTCGGCGCTTTTGCGGCCGGTTACCTGTTGGTGTGGCTGCAGCAGCGCGGCGGCAACGTGACCCTGCTACGTGCGTTCCTGGTGATTGGGCTGCTGGGTGGGCTGACCACGTTTTCCTCGCTGATGCTGGAGACCCTGGTGTTCGCGCGTAGCGACCGCGGCGGCATGGTGCCGCTGTACCTGGGCGTCAGCCTGGCAGGTGGCATGCTGCTGGTATGGCTGGGTGCGCGGCTGGCCGAGGCGGCGCGCTGACACTTCGCGCGCTTGGCCCGGGATAGGGCGACCCATGTCATTGCTCGCATCATCGTGCGAAGCGAAAGCGAGAACCATTCGCGTTTGATAGACTGCGCGGCGACCCCGCTGTGAGCCGTGCCCCCATGCTTCACCGTTTCTTTGGCCTTGCCGCGCTGTTCGCGCTGGCCGGTGCCTCGTTCTGCAGCCATGCGCAGCAGCGCAATCCGGACCAGATGATGGGCCAGACGGTGCTGGACCAGCCCGCTGGCAGCTACCGTGTCGAACGTTTCGTGGTCGCCAGCGCGGACGGCCAGCGCCGTTGGCGGGTCAATCTGCTGGTTCCCGGCAAGACTTCCAGCGCGCCTTCGCCGGTGCTGTACGCGTTGGATGGCAACGCCGTGGCGATGGTGCTGGACAGGTCGATGTTGGACCAGCTGGCCGCCAGCAAGGCGCCGCCGGTGCTGGTGCTGATCGGCTATGACAACGAGCGTCGCATCGATTCGGCCCAGCGCACCCGCGACTACACCGCCTGGATCGACCGCGCCGATGATGAGGGCGGCACCCAGCAGGTCGTGGGGGGCGGCGCCTTTGCGTTCCTGGATCTCATCGAGCGCCAGATCAAACCGCACGTCGCGCGTCGCGCCAACGTGGACACCCAGCGCCAGGCGCTATGGGGACATTCGCTGGGCGGACTGTTCGTGCTCAGCAGCCTGTACACCCGCCCGGCCGCCTTCCAGCAGTACGTGGCGGCCAGTCCGTCGCTGTGGTGGAGCCAGGGCGCACCGCTGGGCGACCTGGAGAAACAGTTCATCGAAAATCGCGCCGGCCAGCCGGCCCAGTTGTGGGTGATGCTGGGTGGCGATGAGCGCAGCGGCAACCGCGGCGTACGTGACATGGCCAACCCGCGCGTGGTCGCGCACCTTCGCCGCATCGGCGGCGCCGCGCCGGATGCCGCGCATGCACTGAGCGAGCGCCTGAGTGGGTTGCCCGGCCTGCAGGTGCAGTACCGCGAGTTCCCCGGACTTGGCCACGGGCCGATGTTGCCGGCATCGTTCAAAGCGACCTTGTCGGCGCTGTACGGCATCGCCGACCGTAGTGGCGAGGCCGCCACGCCGTGAATTCCGCAGGAGTAACTGCCCCATGAATCCGAACCTGATCCAGGCTGCCAGGACGCTGCCACCGTCTTTAGCGCTGGCGCTGGCGCTTGCCGCGTGTTCCGGCAGGGGCGAGCCTGCCGCGCCGGCACAGGCCGCGGCGACGCCGCCCGCTTCGGGTGCTGCGGCGGAGCACGGCACGCTACCGGCAGGCTGGCGCCGCGTCGGCGGCGAGACCGTGCCGTCGGTAGCGGCGGGCGCGGCCACGTCGCCGGCCACCGTGCATTCCGATGATGGCGTGGACGTGCAGGTCGACGATGCCAGCCGGATCATCGCCGGTGGCGATGACATCATCGCGGTGATCGAAGCACTGGGGCAGGGCAGCCAGGTGTTCGCCGCACCGACCAATGCCACCACCGACGCAGGACGCGCCGCGCCACACCGGTTCCTGTTCAACCGCACCACCGGCGTGGAAGGCGTGCTCAGCCTGGGCGGCTCGCTGTTCCTGGGCAACAGCCTGCGTCGCCACAGTGACCTGGCCGAAAAACTGCGCGCGGTAGGCCAGGATGCGGTGATCATCGATGATCTGCAGCCGGCACCGGACAAGGTGCGCAAGGTCGCCGCGGCGATCGGGCGTGCCGCCGCAGGCGTGGCGCTGGCCGATGCGGTGCAGACGCAGCTGGACGAGGCGGCCGGCATCGCGACGACGACGATGCGCAAACCGCGGGTGATCCATGTGTCGGCCACCGGCGCAGGCGGCAACCCGACCGTGGCCGGCGCCGACAGCGCCTCGGGCAAGCTGATCGCGCTGGCGGGCGGCCTCAACATCGGTACCGAAGCGGGCGTGGCCAATTTCTCCGCGCTCAGCAACGAAGGCGTGGTGGCAGCGGCCCCCGAAGTGATCCTGGTCACCGAGCATGACCTGCAGTTGTTCGGCGGTGCAGACGGGTTGTGGATGGCCTATCCGACGCTGAAGCAGACCCCCGCCGGCCAGTCCGGTCGGGTCTGGGTAATGCCAGACCTGCAACTGAAGTACACCAGCGTGGGGTCCGGTACCGGTGCGTTGGCGTTGGCGCGCGCGTTGGCGGCGCTGCCGCCGGCATGACGCCAGCGCGGTGCACGATGGCCGGTGACCGGCGCCGACGTCGCGGCCAGCTGATGCTGCTGCTGGTACTGGGCGCGTTGCTGCTGGCGGTGCTGGGGTCGTTCGCGGTGGGGCCGCTACGGCTGCCGCCGTTGGCCGTGCTGCAGGCCATCGGGGTCAAGCTGGGTCTGCTGGATGCCGCGCAGGCCAGCGCGCGCGACGTCGCGGTGGTGTGGCAGCTGCGCATCCCGCGCGTGGTGCTGGGTGCCATCGTGGGGGCGTCCTTGGCGATGGCCGGCGCCAGCCTGCAGGGATTGTTCGGCAATCCGCTGGCCGACCCCGGCATCGTCGGGGTCAGCCAGGGCGCCGCGCT
Organism: Stenotrophomonas sp. NPDC078853; assembly: GCF_044901215.1. Lineage (NCBI taxonomy): Bacteria > Pseudomonadati > Pseudomonadota > Gammaproteobacteria > Lysobacterales > Lysobacteraceae > Stenotrophomonas > Stenotrophomonas sp. NPDC078853. The sequence continues at coordinate 33,110 of NZ_JBJDOQ010000003.1, forward strand.
GGGTGCGGTGGCGGCGATCGTGCTGGGTGCGGCGACGCTGGGCGGTTGGGTGATCCCGCTGGCGGCCTTTGCCGGCGGTGCGGCTGCGATCAGCCTCACCTACCTGCTGGCACGACCCGGGCGCGGCGATGGCAATGCCACCCTGTTGCTGGTCGGCATCGCGATGGCCGCCTTCTGTTCGGCGCTGATCGGCTTCTTCACCTATATCGCTACCGAAGCGCAACTGCAGTCGCTCGTGTTCTGGCAGCTGGGTTCGCTGGCCAGCGCCGATTGGCGCGACGTCGCGGCGGTCATGCCGCTGTTCGCCGTAGGCTCGTTCTGCCTGCTGCGTCTGGCAACGCCGCTGGACATGCTGGCGCTGGGTGAGCGCCAGGCGCAGCACCTCGGGCTGGATGTCGCGCGTACGCGGCGGCGGCTGGTGGCGTTCAGCGCGTTGCTGGTAGGCGCGGCGGTGGCGTTCGCCGGGTCGATCGGGTTCGTCGGGTTGGTGGTGCCGCACGTGGCGCGGCTGCTGGTCGGCCCGGGCCATCGCTGGCTGTTGCCGCTGTCCGGGCTGCTCGGTGCGCTGTTGATCGTGGTGGCGGACACCGCCGCGCGCACCCTGGATCCGCCGGCGGAAATTCCACTCGGGCTGTTTTCTGCGGCGCTTGGCGCGCCGTTCTTCCTGTGGCTGGTGATGCAGCGCCGGGGCAGGGCGGGCGCATGAGCAGTGCACTGCTTTCATTGCGGCAGGTCGGCGTGGTGCGGGCGCAGCGGCCGATCCTGGCCGATGTCGAGCTGGTGTTCGAGCCCGGTACGTTGACCGCGCTGGTCGGCCCCAACGGGGCGGGTAAATCGACGCTGCTGGGCGTGGCCTGCGGCGACCTCCGGCCGGACAGCGGTGAGGTGCTGCTGGCCGGCAGACCGCTTTCGGCGCTGCGTGCCGGGGCACTGGCGCGTCAGCGCGCGGTGATGCCGCAGGAACATGCAGTGCGCTTTGCCTTCAGCGTGGACGAAGTGGTGGCGATGGGACGCCTGCCGCATCCGCCAGCGCCTGCCGAGGATGCGCGCCACGTCGAAGCGGCGCTGGACGCGGCCGAACTGCAGGCACTGCGCCAGCGCGAAGTGCAGCAGCTGTCCGGCGGCGAATCGGCACGCACCACCTTCGCACGCGTGCTCGCGCAGGACACGCCGTTGTTGTTCCTGGACGAGCCCACCGCCGCGCTGGACCTTCGCCATCAGGAACGCACGCTGCGCAGCGTGCGTGCGCTGGCGGACCGGGGTGCCTGCGTGATCGTGGTGCTGCATGACCTCAACCTGGCCGCCGGCCATGCCGACCGCATCGTGCTGCTGGAACGCGGCCGGGTGGCCGCCGACGGCACCCCGCGCGAGGTGCTGACCGAAGACACGCTGCGCCGCGTGTACCAGCAGGACGTGCTGGTGCTGCAGCATCCGCGGCGGCCCGTACCGCTGGTGGTGGTGACCTAGGAAGGCCCCTCCCAGCGTTCTATTTTTGCTGCCAATAGACCCTTGCTTCCCCCGTAAACAAGCGCACACTAGCGCTTCCCATCCGTGGTGAGTCCGATGAACGCTTTTCCGCTGCTGACGTTTCAGATCCTGCTCCGCGCCTGCGCGGAACGGGTGCGTCTGCCCGGCGGAAGACAAGGCGGCTGACCGCATTGCGGTTGCCTTGGACCCCCAGCAGAGCGCCCAACCGGGCGCTTTTTTTATTTCCGATCCACCGATCCACCTGAGAAGCGAAGGAGAACGTGCCATGCACCCGCTCGACGACACCCAGACCTGACCGCGCGCCCTGCCGCCAACCGGGACGCGCGGTCCTCCGTGGTTGGCATTGCAGGAGCAACTCATGAACACCCAGACTCTTTCGCTGCGTCGCAATCTTGGCATCATTGCCCATATCGACGCGGGCAAGACCACGTTGACCGAACGGCTGCTGTGGAAGACCGGCCAGATCCATCGTGTCGGCGAAGTCCACGACGGCGCGGCGACCACCGATTTTTCGGCGATCGAGCGCGAACGCGGCATTACCATCGGCGCGGCCGCCGTGCAGGCGCAGTGGGCGCCGCGCGACCTCCCCGCGCACCGGCTGACCCTGATCGACACCCCCGGCCACATCGATTTCGCGATTGAAGTGGAGCGCTCGCTGCGCGTGCTGGATGGCGCGGTGGCGGTGTTCTCGGCCGTGGACGGTGTGCAGCCGCAGTCGGAAACCGTCTGGCACCAGGCGCGCCGGCATGGCGTGCCGCTGCTCGCCTTCGTCAACAAGATGGACCGCATCGGTGCGTCCTTCGACCGCGTGGTGGCGCAGCTTGCTGATCGCCTGCAGGCGCGCCCGCTCGTACTGGGCCTGGCGCTGGGCAGCGAAGCCGCGTTCGATGGCTGGGTCGATCTGGTGGACCGGAAGGTGCTGCACTGGGATGCCGCCGGTTCGCTTCAGCGACAGCCGTGGACCGATGCGCAAACGCAGCAGTGGCAGCCCCAGCGTGATGCGCTGGTGCAGGCCGCGGCCGAGCTGGACGATGTGCTTGCCGACGCCTGGCTGGACGGCTCGACGGTGGACGCCGATGCGCTGCGTGCGGCGGTGCGACGCATCACCGTCAGCGGTGCCGGCGTGCCGGTGCTGGCCGGTGCGGCGTTCAAGGGCAAGGGCGTGGAATCGCTGCTGGATGCCATCGTCGATTACCTGCCCTCGCCGCTGGACAGGCCCTCGGTGAGCGCCATTGCTGGCGAGGAAACGGTGCAGTTGCTGCCCGACCCGCAGGGTCCGCTGGCCGCGCTGCTGTTCAAGGTCACCCACATGCAGCAGGGCGCGCTTGCGTTCGTCCGGGTGTATTCGGGCACGCTGCGGGTGGGCGATCGCATCGCCAGTTCGCGGCACGAGGCGCGTCGGGTGGGACGGCTGGTGCGGGTGCAGGCTGACCAGGTGCATGACATCGAACAGGCCAAGGCTGGCGACATCGTGGCGGTGATGGGCTGGAAGGATGCGATCAGCGGTGAAACGCTGTCCTCGCTGCAGCAGCCGTTGCGGCTGGAAGCCATCCACTCGCAGCCGGCGGTGTTGGCGTGGCGGCTGCAGGCTGGCCGCGCCAGTGACCTGATCCGGATCAGCCAGGGCCTGGCAAGCCTGGTCCAGGAGGACCCGTCGTTCCGCGTCGAGGCCGATGCGGAAACCGGTGAGACGCTGGTGTGGGGCATGGGTGAGCTGCACCTGGAAGTGATGGTCGAGCGCCTGCGCAGCGAGTGGAAGGTCGAGGTACAGGTCGGCCAGCCGCGCGTAGCCTACCTGGAGAAACCACGAAGCACGGCGCTTGGCGTGGTGGGCCGGGTGGTCAAGCAGAGTGGTGGCCAGGGCCAGTTCGCGCATGTGGTCCTGGAGGTGCGCCCGCGCGAGGATGATGCGGTGGAATTCAGCGACCGCATCGTCGGTGGCGTGGTGCCGCGCAACTTCATCCGCGCGGTGGAGCAGGGCGTGCGTGCTGCGCTGCAGGACGGTCCGCAGGGCCATCCGGTGGTGGGCCTGGACGTGGTGCTGGTGGATGGCCAGACGCATGCGAAGGATTCGTCCGAGCAGGCGTTCCATCGCGCCGGGATGGAGGCGGTGAAGGCGGCGCTGGCCGAGGTGGGTACGCAGCTGCTGGAGCCGGTGATGTCGTTGCAGGTGCTGTCGCCCGCAGCCAATGTCGGTGATGTGGTGGGTGACCTGCAGCGGCGCCATGGACGGGTGCAGGCGATCAACGAGCGGGATGGCCGCTCGCAGGTGAGCGGGTTTGCACCACTGGCGCAGCTGCAGGGCTACAGCACGGCACTGCGTTCGATGAGCCAGGGCCGGGCAAGCAGCACGATGCAGTTGCACGGCTATGCGCCGGCGCAATGATCCAACGGGCAAGGGGCGGCTTCGGCCGCCCCTTTTTTTTGCGCGCTGCCCGAACAAACGCCGCCGAGCATGGCTCGGCGCTACCAGAGCACGCAGGCCGGTAGCGCCGACCCATGGCCGGCGAGCGCAGCGGGTAGCGCCGACCCATGGTCGGCGAGCGCAGCGGTACGCAGGCTCGTGACGACCAACGGTCGTCACCCACCGGGTAGCAGAGGCAGGCGGCCGGCGGCCGTCACTACCACCCCAGTCGCGCGGTGGCCATCACCGTGCGGCCGCTGCCGTAATAACACGACGACACCGTCGTACAGGTCGACACATAGCGCCGGTCCGCCAGGTTGCTCAGGTTCACTGCAAGCTGCAGGTCGCTGTTGCCAACCCGCCCGACGTCATAGCGGATCGCCGCATCAAACAACGTGTACCCCGGGATCCGGTACAGGTTCGCGCTGTCGCCGTAGCTGCGGCCGTTGTAGCGGGCACCTGCCGCCAGGCTCAGGCCCTCCAGGGCGCCGCCCGCGAAGGTGTAATCGGCCCAGAACGATGCGGTGTAGTCAGGCACCATGATCAGCTGCTTGCCCTGGTACTGATCGGAACGGGTCATCTCCGAATCCATCCAGGTTGCTGCGCCGATCAGGCTGAAACCCTCGAACGGGGTCACCCGTCCTTCCAGTTCCACGCCGCGCACGCGGCCTTCGCCATCCTGGATGGAACAGCGCGCATTGGCAGTGGCCCCGCAGGTGTTGTGGGTCGGGTCGGGATCCTGGGTGAGCAGGTTCTGCTGGCGCAGCTCGAACGCCGACAGGGTCACCAGGCCGTCGATGCGAGCCGGTTGGTACTTGAGGCCCGCCTCCCACTGGGTGCCGGTGACCGGATCGAACGCAGTGCCATCGAAGTTGTTCAGCGGGCTGGTGGAGGAGGGCTGGAACGATTCGGCATAACTGATGTACGGGGTAAGCCCGTTGTCGAACACGTACAGCACGCCGGCGCGGCCGGTGAAAGCTTCGTCCTTGATCACGCTGCGCGGCTGGGTCACCGTCGCGCCGGTGACCGGGTTGCGGGTCGCACTCGAAGCATCATCCTTGGTCCAGTCGTAGCGGCCGCCCACGGTCAGGCGCCACTTCCCCAGCGCCAGTTGGTCCTGCAGGTAGATGCCGCTCTGCCGGTTGCTGCCTTCGGTCGGGCTCAGGCTGGTCACCTGCGGCACGTAGCCGGTGTAGACCGGGTTGAAGATGTCGATCGGGCGCGGACTGCTCATCGCGCCGCGCACGCCTTCCCAGTCGGCGCGTTGCCAGTCCCAGCCGAGCAGGGCGACATGGTCCACGCCGCCGGTGCGGAAGCGTGCCTGCAGGCGCGTATCGAAGGTATCGCCATCGGAATCGCCGGTGCCGTAGGTGGCGCGGCGTGCCTGCGTGCGGCCATCGGCGTTGAGTGCGCCATTGGTGACCACGCCGCGGTACAGAGAATCCACATGCGTGCGGCGCGCACTCTGGCTGAAGGTCAGGTGGTCATTGAACGCGTGCTCGAACATCCAGCCTGCGGTCCACAGCGTACGGTTGAACGTGTTCCAGGACGGCTCGCCGATGAAGGTGGTGTTCTTCATGTGGCCATGCGGCGTGGCGCGCAGCGTGCCGTCCATCGGCAGGAACTGGTAGGTCGACCCGCCGTCGTCCTTCTGGTACATCCCCAGCAGCGTGATGCGGGTGCGTTCGGCCATCTGCCAGGTGTAGCTGGGGGCGAGGAACCAGTGCTCCTGTCCGGTGTGCTTGATCTGGGTGTCGCCATCGCGGTACAGGCCGACAAGGCGCGCAAGGTGCGCGTGGTCGTCGCTGCCTGTGCCCACGTCGAACGCGGCGCTGTACTGGCCGTGCGCGTCCAGCCCGAGTCGCAGCTGCCGCAACTGGCCCGGCTGCGGGGTCTTGCTGACCTGGTTGACCATGCCGCCCGGTGCGACCTGGCCGTACATCACCGCCGAGGGGCCCTTGAGCACCTCCACGCGCTCCAGGTTCCAGCTGTCGAACATGCTGCGGTTCCACTGGCTGCCCTGCGGCGCGCGCATGCCGTCCAGGGTCACGTTGTTGGCCCAGCTGCCGGCATCGAAACCACGGATGCGGAAGTCATCCACGCGGTTGTCGATGCCTGAACTTTCCAGGCTTACGCCGGCCACGTAACGCATTGCATCGTTGAGTGACTGCACGCCGCGCGCATCCAGTTCGGCGCGTTCGATCACCGACACCGACTGCGGCGTTTCGGCGACCGAGGTGCTGGTCTTGGTCGCGCTGCTGACACTGTTGGCCGCGCGGTAGGCGTTGACGCGCACCGCGTCCAGGTCGGTGGCGGCCTGCTGCGCGTGTACTGCAGGAGCGCATGCGAGGAGCGCGCAGGCAACGGCCAGCGGGCGCAGACGGAAGGGGGAGGGCGGTGCGGTGATGGGTTGGTTCATGGGCGTGCGCGGGCGTGCCTGCGTGCGCCGGATCGATGATCCGGAGGTCGCGAGCGATGCAGTCGGAGAGGTGGGCCACAGTCTACTGTCGCGCCATTCGCAACGCAATTGCGACACATTCGCAACACGGGTGGCGCTCAGCCCGTGGCGACCGGCGCGCTGGAGCGAGAGCTGGGTTGGGCCGGGCGGTGGAGCTGGGCGGGGGACGGCAAGAGCCGCATCCATGCGGGCCTCGTTTCGCGCCGTCCAGGGCGCTCAACGCCCTCGCCCAGCCCCACCGCCCGACCCTCTGACAGGTTCCGGTGGCCGCCACCCGCGTTAGAAAGAAGAAGAAAAGCGGTAGCGCCGACCCATGGTCGGCGGAAACCCACAGACACCATTCCCCACCCTCCGCCGACCATGGGTCGGCGCTACCGGGGCCACCATGGACCTGTCGAAGGTGGGGCGGGAGCACACAGCCTTGCAGCTGTTGACGTTGACGTTGCTGCTGACGTTCGCTTAAAAGCCCGCGCGCAGCGCTTGAACTACGCCACCCGCTGCACCATCTTGTGGGTTCCTACTTCAATCAGTACGCCGACCATGCCTACCCTGATCCTGCTGATGATCGTCGGCGCCTGCGGCTACGCCTTCTGGAATTCGTCGCGCGCGGCGGCCGAGCGTGCCGGCGTGCTCGGGCGCAACGCCTGCAAGGCCGCCGACGTGCAGTGGCTGGACCAGAGCGTGCATGCCATCGGCCTGAAAGTGGCGCGCGGCGACGACGGGCGCCTCTGCTTCGAGCGCACCTTCAAGTTCGAATATTCGTATGACGGCATTGATCGCCATGTAGGCAGGATGGTCCTGCGTGGCGATGAGCTGGTGTCCTTCAGCGGACCCGGCGCGGCGCGGATCAGTGCGATCCGCCCCGACGTGGATGACGCCGAAGACGTCTGAGGGCGCGCGAAGGGAGCGACCATCGCCGCTCCTCCGTCAGGATTACTTCACCACGCGCAGCTGCGGACGGCCGCTCGGGCGCGGTGGCGGATTGCCGTCCGGCGGCGTGTCATCCGGCGTACCGTCGGCATCGGCCGACACGTCTTCCAGCGTCACTTCATCCTCGGCCGTTTCCGCACCGATGATGTCGTCAGGCAGCGCCATGCCCTGCCCGGTTTCGCGCGCGTATACGGCCAACACGGCGCTGATCGGCACCTGCACCGCAAAGCTCACGCCGGAAAAACGGGCCGAGAAACCGACCGACTCGTTGTCGATCGCCAGTCCCACCACCGCCCGTTCGGCGATGTTCAGCACCACGCGGCCGTCCTTGATGCTGGACGGCGGCACCTGCACGCCAGCCACGCCGGCATCCACCAGGATGTGCGGGGTCAGCTGGTTGTCATTGATCCATTCCACCAGGGCGCGCAACAGGTACGGGCGGTGGCTGGTCATCCGGAAGAATTCGTCAGTCATGCGTGAAGTGTACGCGCACGCCCCCCTGCGTGGCAGGGGAGCGGACCAAGTGTTGGGCAAACAGTCGGGAAGTGCGGGTCAGCCCGGCAGGTCGCGCAGCTTCTTTTCCTGGTCGGTCAGGCTGCGGATGAAGCCGGGATGGCGGAAGATCCGGTTGCCGTAATCCTCGATCGCCTTGCCGTCCTTCGGCAGCGGCACATCCAGCGCCTGCAGGCGCCAGATGATCGGCGCGACCGCACAGTCGGCCAGGGTCATTTCAGGATTCAGGAAGAACTTGCTGGCCTTGAACAACGGCACCGCGCTGGTCAACAGTTCCTTCAGTCGTTTGCGGCCGGCTTCGGCCTGGGTCTTGTTGCCCAGCTGGATGGCCTGCACCTGCGGCACCCAGTCATGCTCGATGCGCAGCATCGCAAGGCGGATGCGCGCACGCGACAGCGGATCGACAGGCATCAACGGCGGATGCGGATAGCGCTCATCAAGATATTCGCTGACCACCGACGCCGCATACAGCACCAGCTCGCGCTCCACCAGGGTGGGCACGGAGTGATAGGGGTTGAGGTCGATCAGGTCTTCAGGCGGATGTTGCGGATCCACCGGCACAAAGTCATAGGTGACGCCCTTGGCCGCAAGGACCAGACGTACCCGGTGACAGAGCACATCGTCGTTCGAGGAAAACAGCGTCAGGGTATTACGCATGCGTACGCTCGCCGCCATCAAAGGCTCTCCAACGACAGGAGTCCGCCTGCCGCATCGGCGCTGCCGGACCATTTCCGACAGTCGACTCTTTCCCGAGTGTGCAACCGACGCTCACAAAAGCCAATAGGCCAAGGGTATTGGGCCATGCATCAACGCAAACGACCGCGCATGCCGCAGCCGTCAATGGACATCCTTCCAGTAATCCTTCTTCAGCAGGTACAGCAGGAAGGTCAGGAAGGCCAGGAACAGCACTACCCAGACACCCAGCTGCTGGCGCTTGAGCGCGGCGGGTTCGCCGGCGTAGGCCAGGAAGTTGGTGATGTCACGCACGGCCTGGTCGTATTGCCCTGGATCCACATTGCCCGGCGCGCGCAGCTCCAATGCCAGCACCGGCGGGTCCAGCCCCGGCGCTTCCGGCTTGCCATGCACGGCATGCTGCAGGCCCTGCATCTGCCACAGCGGATTGGGCATGGAGGCATTGGGGAACACGGTGTTGTTCCAGCCCAACGGACGGCTGCTGTCCAGGTAGAACGACTTCAGATACGTGTAGACCCAGTCCGGCCCGCGCACCCGCGAGATCAGGCTGAGATCGGGAGGCATCTTGCCGAACCATTTCTCCGCTTCGGCCTTCGGCATCGATACCGGCACCGGATCGCCAATCGCCGAGCCGGTGAAGTTGAGGTTGTTCATCACCTCTTCTTCGGTCAGGCCCAGGTCGGCGGCCATGCGCGAGTAACGCAGGTATTTCAGCGCATGGCAGCTGGAGCAGTAGTTCATGTACAGCTGCGCGCCGCGCTGCAGGGACGCGCGATCACCGAGGTCGTTGCCGGCCTGCAGCATCTTCGCCGTGCCTTCGGCGGCAGCGGCCAGGCCGCTTGCCAGCAGCATCGTGGCCACCAGGGCCATCCGCACCATCCAGCGCTCAGTCATGCGTGGTCACCCTTTCCGGTACCGGCTTGGTCTTGTCCAGTCGCGTCCATATCGGCATGGTGAGGAAGAAGGCGAAATACAGGAAGGTCAGCACCCGTCCCACCCAGGTTTCCCACACCGCCGTACCCGGGCCCGAACCGATCACGCCCAGCCAGATGAAGCACACCACCAGCACGCCCAGCATCACCTTGGATATCCAGCCGCGGTAACGCACCGACTTGACCTTGCACTTGTCCAGCCAGGGCACCAGGAACAGGATCGCGATCGCCGAGAACATCACGATCACCCCGCCCAGCTTGTTCGGGATCACCCGCAACATCGCGTAATAAGGGGTGTAATACCAGACCGGCTTGATGTGTTCGGGGGTCACCAGGCGGTTGGCCTCGGTGAAGTTGTCGTGCTCCAGGAACTGCCCGCCGAAGGCCGGGGCGAAGAAGATGATGAAGGCGGCGATGACCAGCAGGAACCCGGCCCCTACCGCATCCTTCATCGTGTAATACGGGTGGAACGGGATGCCATCGGTGGGCGCGGTCGGCGACCAGCGGTTGCCCTTCGGCCCCTTCTTGATCTCCACGCCATCAGGATTGTTCGACCCGACCTCGTGCAGTGCGCCCAGGTGCAGCACCACCAGCAGCAGCAGCACCAAAGGCAGGGCGATGACGTGCAGGGCGAAGAACCGGTTGAGCGTGGCGTCGCTGGGCAGGTAGTCGCCCATGATCCATTCGGTCAGCCCGTTGCCGATCACCGGAATGGCGCCGAACAACGAAATGATCACCTTCGCGCCCCAGAACGACATCTGGCCCCACGGCAGCACGTAGCCCATGAAGGCTTCGGCCATCAGCACCAGGTAGATCAGCATGCCGAGGATCCACACCAGTTCGCGCGGCTTCTGGTAACTGCCGTAGAGCAGCCCGCGGAACATGTGCAGGTAGACCACGATGAAGAACAGCGAGGCACCGGTGGAGTGCATGTAACGGATCAGCCAGCCCCACTCCACGTCGCGCATGATGTATTCGACCGAAGCGAACGCTTCGGCCGCGCTGGTCTTGTAGTGCATCGTCAGGAAGATGCCGGTGACGATCTGGTTGACCAGGATCAGCATGGCCAGCGAACCGAAGTAGTACCAGATGTTGAAATTCTTCGGTGCGTAGTACTCGCTGACGTGCTTGCGATACACCGGCATCAGCCCCGGCGCGCGCGCGTTGACCCACTCGGCGACACCGCTGGCGGTGCGGGCAAGGATGTTGGCCATCAGGCAGTTCCCTCCGGATCCACGCCGATGATCAGGGTGTTGTCATCCTGGTAGTGATGCGGCGGCACCAACAGGTTGGTCGGGGCCGGGACATCATTGAAGACCCGCCCGGACATGTCGAAGCGCGACTTGTGGCAGGGGCAGAAATAACCGCCCTTCCACTGCGCGTCATACGGTTCGGGACGGATCTCGGCGACCATTTCCGGCGAACACCCCAGGTGCGTGCACAGCCCGACCAGCACCGATACCGCCGGCTTGATCGAGCGCAGCTCCGGGTTTTCCTTCAGCACATACTCCGGCTGCTGGTCCTTGACGCTGGATTCGGGATCCTTCAGCCGGCCGTCCAGGCCCGGCAGCGCCTCGAGCACCGCCTTGGACCGTTTGACGATCCAGATAGGCTGCCCACGCCACTCCAGGATCAGCCGTTGGCCTTCCTGCAGGGCACTGATGTCAGCGGTGATCGGTGCCCCGGCCAATTTGGCACGCGCACTGGGATTCCAGGACTTGATGAAAGGAACTGCGACGAAACCGACGCCGACTGCACCGACCACCGCCGTGGTGGCAGAAAGGAAACGGCGACGTCCATGGTTCACTGGATCGTATACCCCATCGTTGGCCATCCGGCACTCCGATATTGATTAGGTAGCTTTAAGGCTGCCGGCAACCTGGTGGGGGCCAGGCCGCTTTGAATCTGAAACGAGTGTAGCGAAACGTTTGTCGCGGTCAATGTGCCAGTGCAGCAGCGCCACGCCGCTGGACCGGCCGTGCAGCTACTGGTTGCTTGCCAGCGCTCCCCGGTAGCGTTCGGCAAGCTGCCCGACCCGCTGCACGTAGTAGCGCGTTTCACTGTAAGGCGGCACGCCGCCATGCCGGTCCACCGCGCCTTCACCAGCGTTGTAGCCGGCAGCGGCAAGCGTCAGGTCGCCATTGAAGCGCTTCAACAACCACGACAGGTACTGCACGCCGCCGCGGATGTTCTGCGCCGCATCGTAGGAGTCGGTGACGCCGAAGCGTGCGGCGGTCGGCGGCATCAGCTGCATCAGGCCCTGCGCGCCGGCGCGGCTGAGCGCGGTCGGGTTGTAGGCCGATTCGGCATGGATGATCGCGCGCACGATGGCTTCTTCCACGCCGTACTGGCGGGCCGCCGCGGCGATCTCCGCCTGGAAGGCGGTGGTGTTCAGACGTACCGAGCCGAAATTGACACCCGGCTGGGTGCCGCAGGCGAAACACCGCTCGATGAAGCTGTAACGGATGGTGCGCACCTGTTCCAGGCTGGCGACCTGCCGCGAAGGACGTGCGCTGGTGTAATGACGCACCCCGTCCTGCATGTAGGAATAGACCTGGCCGCTGACCACGCGCCCCGCCTTGTTCTGCGGCTTTGGCGCTGCGACCGGAGTCAAGGCAGGGGTGACGGAAGGTGAGGCGATCACCGCGGCGGTGGTGCTGGCGACCGCCGTGGCCGCGCCCATCATCCCGACCGGGACCGCGCCGGCGGCCGGTGCTTCACGCCGAGCGGCCACCGCAACCGGCGCTGCAGGGGCCACCGCCGGTCGTGGCGCACGGCTGTCGCGGGTGTAGCTGATGACGCTGCACTGCGCGCCGGCCACCCGCTTGCTGACATAGCTCGGCACGCCGTCGGCACCGACGCACTTGTATAGATTGCCGGCACTGGCCGGCACGGCAACCAGTGCAGCAACGATGAGTGCCGCGATCCCCAAGATCCCCTTCATGGGCGCGAGTGTCCCAGCTTGTGCGGCCCTTGCCAAGCACGTCACGCTCAAACCGGGCGTGAAGATCCCGCATCGGCCATCACCGCGGCCAGCCCGTCCAGGCAGGCGACCATCTCGGCACGCAGCGCCGCAGACGTCGTCTCGATGCGCAGGGGCCGGATGCCCAGGCTGAGGATCTGGCTGGCCAGCATCGCCGGCGTGTCGGCCCCGACGTGCAGGATGCAGTGCTCCGGACCACCTTCCTGCAGCACCCCGCACCAGGGTGGCACCTGCGGGGCCAACTGTTGGAGCGACCCGGGCAGGTGCACTTCGGCCTTGAGCATGAAGGGCGCCTGGCTGACCGCCTGGTGCACCGCCACTTCCGGCGGCACCGACAGCGCGCGACGCATGCCCTGCCCCGGCAACGACTGCAGGCCACTGATACGGTCCACGCGCAGGGTGCGCCAGTCGGCCCGGCCGTGGTCCCAGGCCAGCAGGTACCAGCAGCGGCCGTAGTTCACCAGATGCTGGGCATCGACCCGGCGATGCGTGGCTGCGCCGCCATGGCTCAGGTAATCGAACGCCAGCGGCGCGGCCTGCCTGCAGGCCACCGCCAGCTTGCCCAGCAGCTGGCCGTCCACGCTTGGCTTCTGCGACAGGGTGGCGGTGGCAGCATGGATCTCGCCGGCCTGCTGGCGCCGACGGCTGGGCACCAGCGGGTCCAGCTTGGTCAGCACCGAGCGCGCGGTGTCCTCCATGCCGGCCATGCTGGAGGCCGCCGCGCGCAGCGCCAGGGCGATGGCGGTGGCCTCTTCTTCTTCCAGCAGCAGCGGCAGCAACGGTCCGCCGGCGCCCATCCGGTAGCCTCCGCCTACCCCGGAAGATGCCCGCACCGGATAGCCCAGCTCCCGCAGCCGCTGGATGTCACGGCGGATGCTGCGCCGGTCCACCTGCATCCGCTCGGCCAGTTCGCCCCCGGACCAGTGCTGGCGGGCCTGCAGCAGGGCGATCAGGCGCAACAGGCGGTGGGCGGTATGCGACATTTGCACGGCTATCGAGGTCAGGAGTTGTCCGCGATACTGCGCCACCATGGCGGCTCATTCCACTGGAGCGCAACCATGACCACCCGCCATGTCACCCTTTACCACGCCTCCCCGTCGCGTTCGAGCGGGGTGCTGGTCCTGCTCGAAGCCCTCGGCGCGGATTACGCGCTGGAACTGCTCAGCCTGAAGCAAGGCGACAACCTGGCGCCGGCCTACCTTGCCCTCAATCCCATGGGCAAGGTGCCCGCGATCGTGCATGACGGCGTTCTGGTGACCGAACAGGTCGCGGTTTACCAGTACCTGGCCGAGCTGTACCCGGAGGCCGGGCTGGCCCCACCGGCAAGTGATCGGCTGCGCGGTCCGTTCCTGCGCTGGCTGGCGTTCTATGGTTCGTGTTTCGAGCCGGCGATGGTCGACAAGGCGATGAAGCGCGATCCGGCGCCTCGCGGCATGTCGCCTTATGTGGATGCGGAAACCGTGCTGGCCGTGGTGGAAGAGCAGCTGCTGCAGGGGGACTACCTGCTGGGTGAGCGCCTGTCCGCGGCGGATTTCCTGTGGGGCAGCGCGCTGGGCTGGATGAGCGGTTTCGGCCTGCTGCAGCCCGGCCCGGCGACGGCGGCGTACATCGCCCGGATGGGCGCACATCCGGCTGTTCTGCGCGGGAAAGCGCTGGACGCGGGGCTGGAAGCGGCCTGAGGCCGATGCGGACGGCCCGCTGGCCACAGCCCGCTGCGCTTGCCGACCATGGGTCGGCGCCACCGGGGGCTGGCTCCGGTAAACTACGGGGCCATCACCCCACCCGCCTGGATTGATCGCCATGACCGGGACGCCAGACGTCTTCCTGCCCGCCAGCCCGGGCGACACCCCCCTGTTGCCCCTGCCCGCCGGTCCGCGCAAGCCCGGCACGGTGCGCGGCAAGCTGTACATCAAGACCCACGGGTGCCAGATGAACGAGTACGACTCGGCCAAGATGGCCGACGTGCTCGCCGCCAGCGACGGGCTGGAGCTGACCGATCGGCCCGAAGAGGCCGACGTGATCCTGGTCAACACCTGTTCCATCCGCGAAAAAGCCCAGGAGAAAGTCTTCAGCCAGCTCGGCAACTGGAAGGCGTTCAAGAACAACGGCCGCGAGGTGATCATCGGCGTGGGCGGCTGCGTGGCCTCGCAGGAAGGTGAAGCGATCATCAAGCGCGCGCCCTACGTGGACCTGGTGTTCGGACCACAGACCCTGCACCGCCTGCCGGAACTGATCCGCGCACGTCGCGAGCAGAACCGTCCGCAGGTCGACATCAGCTTCCCGGAGATCGAGAAGTTCGACAACCTGCCCGCCCCGCGCGCCGAAGGAGCGTCGGCGTTCGTGTCGATCATGGAAGGCTGCTCCAAGTACTGCTCGTTCTGCGTGGTGCCCTACACCCGCGGCACGGAAGTCAGCCGGCCGTTCGAGGACGTGGTGGTGGAAGTGGCCGAACTTGCCGCGCAGGGCGTGCGCGAGATCAACCTGCTCGGGCAGAACGTCAATGCCTACCGTGGCCCATACGGCGAAGGCGAGTTCGCCGACCTCGGGCTGCTGATCCGCACCATCGCCGAGATCGACGGCGTCGGGCGCATCCGCTTCACCACCTCGCATCCGTTGGAGTTCAGCGATTCGCTGGTGGACGCCTTCCGCGACGTACCGCAGCTGGCCAACTTCCTGCACCTGCCAGTGCAGGCGGGCAGCGACCGCGTACTGTCGGCGATGAAGCGCGGCTACACCGCGCTGGAATTCAAGTCGAAGATCCGCAAGCTGCGCGCGGTGCGCCCGGATATCTCGATCAGCTCGGATTTCATCGTCGGTTTCCCTGGCGAGACCGACGCGGACTTCGAGAAGACCATGAAACTGATCGAAGACATCGGCTTCGACCAGAGCTTCTCCTTCATCTATTCGCGTCGCCCCGGCACGCCGGCGGCAGACCTGGAAGACACCATCAGCGACGCGGAAAAGCACGCCCGGCTGACGCGCCTGCAGGCGCGCATCAACCAGCATGCCAGCGGGATCTCCGAGCGCATGGTCGGCACGGTGCAGTCGGTACTGGTGGAAGGTCCTTCGCGCAAGGATCCCAACGAACTGAGCGGCAAGACCGAGAACATGCGCACGGTCAACTTCGCCGCACCGCCGCGGCTGGTCGGGCAGTTCGTCGATGTGCTGATCACCGAGGCGTACGCCAATTCGCTGCGCGGACGGGTGATGGAGCGCACCTGAGCGCTCCGGCAGGCGGTGCGCTGGCGAGGAAATGACCAGCACCTGGCCAGCGTTGCCCTCACTGGCTTTGCGCGGCTTATCCACACCTTCTTCGCATGCCCGCCCACAGTGCCTGTGGAAAGCAGGCCGGAGCCGCGATGCGGTGGCGGTCCGTGCATGACAGCGCTACTCTGTTGTCCCATTCCAAGCCCTGCGGCACGGTCGTCCCGGCGGTGCCGCCTGATGCAATGACCGCACTTGCCCACCGCGATTTCACCCTG
Source organism: Stenotrophomonas sp. NPDC078853 (assembly GCF_044901215.1). Lineage (NCBI taxonomy): Bacteria > Pseudomonadati > Pseudomonadota > Gammaproteobacteria > Lysobacterales > Lysobacteraceae > Stenotrophomonas > Stenotrophomonas sp. NPDC078853. The sequence continues at coordinate 48,993 of NZ_JBJDOQ010000003.1, forward strand.
TCCCCGGAAGACACCGAACGGCTTGCCAACCTGAGCGGCCCCTTCGATGGCCACCTGCGCCAGATCGAACTGAAACTCGGCGTGGAGATCGCCAACCGCGCCCACGTGTTCCGCATCACCGGACCGGCCGAAGCCGCCGCCGAAGCCCAGAAGCTGGTCGAGGCCCTGTACGAAGAGGCCGCCGAAGTCACCTTCGACAGCCAGGCCATCCACCTGCGGCTGAACCAGGCCAACGTGGAGCACATCGCCGAACGCGCCTACGAGGCGCAGGACGTGGCGATCAAGGTCAAGCGCGGCACGGTACGCGGACGCGGTGCCAACCAGGCCCGCTACCTGCACCAGATCGCCGCGCATGACATCAATTTCGGCATCGGCCCGGCCGGTACCGGCAAGACCTTCCTGGCCGTGGCCAGCGCGGTGGAAGCACTGAACGAATCGCGCGTGCAGCGGCTGATCCTGGTGCGCCCGGCAGTGGAAGCCGGCGAGAAGCTCGGCTTCCTGCCCGGCGACCTGTCCCAGAAAGTCGATCCGTACCTGCGCCCGCTGTACGACGCGCTGTATGAAATGCTGGGCGTGGAAAAGGTCGTCAAACTGCTGGAAAAGAACGTGATCGAGATCGCGCCGCTGGCCTATATGCGCGGCCGCACGCTCAACGACGCGTTCGTGATCCTGGACGAAGCACAGAACACCACCATCGAACAGATGAAGATGTTCCTGACCCGGCTGGGCTATGGTTCCACCGCCGTGGTCACCGGCGACCTGACCCAGACCGACCTGCCCAAGCATGTGAAGTCCGGCCTGCGCGATGCCATCGACGTGCTGCGTGATGTCGAAGGGGTGAGCTTCACCTTCCTGGAGGCCCGCGATGTCGTGCGCCATCCGCTGGTGGCCCGGATCGTCACCGCCTATGACCGTCGCGACCTGCACGAAATCCAGCCCGGAGCCACCCCATGACCAAGGGCCCCGTCCGCCTTGATGTTGCGGTCAGCTATGCCCTGCCCCGCACCGGGCTGCCCTCGGCGGTGAGTTTCCGGAAGTGGGTGGCGGCGGCGCTGAAAGGCCGCATCCGCGAGGCGGATCTTGCCATCCGGCTGGTCGATGCCAAGGAAGGTCAATCCCTCAACCGCCACTACCGCGGCAAGGATTACGCCACCAACGTGCTCAGCTTTCCGGCCGAACTGCCCGAAGGCCTGCCGAAGGGGGTGAAGTTCCCGCTGCTGGGTGACCTGGTGATCTGCGCGCCGGTGGTGGCACGCGAAGCCGGCGAACAGGCCAAGGCGCTCAACGCCCACTATGCGCACCTCACCGTGCACGGGGTGCTGCACCTGCTCGGATGGGACCACGAGGACGACAAGGAAGCCGACGCGATGGAACAGCTGGAGCGCGAGATCCTGGCCGAGCTCGGCATTTCCGATCCCTATGCCGGCGAGCGCTGAAGCTGTCGCTGACGGCTCTTCCGTAGGCCATGGGGTTCGTGCTTCAATCCCGCGTCGATTTCATGCCAGGAAGGCTGTGATGCTGGAACAACGTCCGACCGCCGTCGCTCCCCTGCTGCTCGTTCTCGGCGCGGCCTGCGCGCTGGGTGCAGGCTGGCTGCCGCTCTCCCCGAACAGCGGCATGGCGGTGACCGCACTGGGTACCGTCGGCGCGGTGCTGGCAGCCGGTCCGGCCTGGCGCTGGTGGACCCGCAGCGAGCAGCGCCTGCGCTGACCGGCACAGCACGCTTGGCAGGACACCGTTGGTCGTCACCGGCGTGGTGCCGCTATCATCGGGCATCCTGCCCAGCGCACGCCCGTTGATTTCCGATGACACTGCCCGCCCGCATCGCCCTGCTGATCCTGTTGCCTGCACTGCCGGCCGCCGCCGCCGGCGTGGACATTCCGGCGCTGGTCGAGTGCCGCCAGGGAATCGCCGAGCATGCCGCCCTTGGCGCTGCCACCGCCGATCCGCTGAAGGCGGTCGCACTCGGCCTGCAGCCGATGCCACAGCAGAATCAGTTCATGACCGAATTCCGCCTGGCCAACCCCGCCACGGTGTTCGGCCGGCAGACCGACCATATCGCGCTGGCCGGCGCCAGCGTCATGGCCGTGCTCGACCTGGATGATCCGCGGCCGTTGGCCGGCGAATTGAAGCTGGAGACCGCCTACGACGCAGACGGCAAGTTCATGGCCGGGCGTGAAGTAGTCAGCCGGGACACCACTGATCCGAAGACCGGTGAGCCCATGATCGAGTCGATCATCCTCAGCGTGTCCACCGTCCGCAGCCACCCCGGCCAGACCCTGGCGGGCTGCACTTACAGCCTGGACCTGCCGGCGGAAGAAGCGACTGCCCCGGCCCCGACGGCGTCCGCAGAGGGCTGAACACGGCCTTCGGGGCCGGCCCTTGGCGTCGGCGGCAGACGCGTTGCACGTCCCGCCATCCTGCTAGACTGCGTCCATCGCCCGGCCTGCCGGGTGCCTTTTTTCCCGAGATGTCTGAAGACGACAGTACAAGCTCCGCACAGGAGCACAGTGAGAAGAAACGCAGCTGGCTTGAACGCCTGGGTGCTGCGTTTTCCGGTGAACCGCATACGCGCGACCAGCTGGTTGCGGTGCTGCACACAGCACACGAAGACGGCCTGATCGCGGCCGACACCCTGCGCATGATGGAAGGTGCCATTTCGGTTGCCGACCTGACCGTGGGCGATGTCATGATTTCGCGTTCGCAGATGGTGTCGCTGCCGGTGGAGGCCCCGTTCCTGGAGCTGATGCAGCAGGTGGTCGAATCCGGCCATTCGCGCTTCCCGGTGCACGGCGACAACAAGGACGACATCCTCGGCGTGCTGCTGGCCAAGGACCTGCTGCGCGGCGTGGTGGCCGACAACGGTCCGGGCAACATCCGCGAGCTGCTGCGGCCGGCAGTGCTGATCCCCGAAGCCAAGCGCCTGAACGTGCTGCTGAAGGAATTCCGCCTGTCGCGCAACCACATGGCCATCGTGGTCGACGAGTACGGCGGCGTCGCCGGGCTGGTCACCATCGAGGACGTGCTGGAACAGATCGTCGGAGAGATCGACGACGAGCACGACGAAGCCGAGGATCCGACCGCCGGCATCGCCATCCAGGCCGACGGCCAGTACGTGGTGGATGCGCTGACCGCCATCGGCGACTTCAACGAGCGCTTCGGCGCTACCTTCCCCGATGATGACTACGACACCATCGGCGGACTGGTCACCGAAGCCATCGGCCACCTGCCGGAGATCGGCGACGAGCTGGCCCTGGACCGCTTCATGTTCCGTGTTGCCCGTGCCGACGCCCGTCGCGTGCAGGCTTTCCACGTGACCGTGTTGCCGGCGGACGAGCAGGAAAACGCTTGAACCTTCGCACTGGAACGCTGCTGAGCTGCTGGCTGGCGGTACTGCTGTTGGCCGGCCTGCTGGGCCTGCCCATGCGGGCACTGGCGCAGCAGCCGGCGGCCGAGTCGGTTGCCCGCGCAGCAACCGACCCGGCGGTACCGCGCATCGGCGTGGTCACCATGCAGCCGGGCACGATCTTCTTCGAGCGCTTCGGCCACGATGCGATCGTGGTGGTCGACCCGGCCAGCGGCGCCGCCACCTCGTACAACTTCGGCTACTTCGACCCGGGTGAGCCTGATTTCATCAGCCGCTTCGTGCGTGGCGAAATGATGTATTACCTGGTCGCGTTGCCGCTGGAGCAGGACCTGGGCTACTACGACCAGGCCGGCCGCGGCGCCAGCGTGCAGTGGCTCGACCTGGACCCGGCGCAGGCGCGTGCACTGGCCGCCGACCTGGCCGAACGTGCCAAGCCGGAGAACGCACGCTACCGCTACGACTACTACACCGCCAACTGCGCCACGATGGTGCGCGACACGCTGGACAAGGCACTGGACGGCGGCCTGCACGCGCAGCTGTCCGGCCGTTCGCGCGGCAACACCTACCGCAGCGAATCGGTGCGCCTGGCATCGCCCGCACCGTGGATGTGGCTCGGCTTCGACCTGGGCCTGGGCCCGTTCGCCGACCAGCCGCTGTCGCGTTGGCAGGAGGCCTTCGTGCCGATGCGGCTGGCCGATGCGCTGCGCCAGGCGCGCAACAGCGAAGGACGTCCGCTGGTGCAGTCCGAACAACAGCTGCTGGCCCACCGCATCGATGCCGAACCGGCTGAACGCGCGCGTGCCTGGTGGCCGTGGCTGGTACTCGGGCTCGGGCTGGGCGCCGGGGTGATCGCGCTGCGTCGGCGGCCGCGCCTGCTGGCCGCACTGGCGCTGCCGTTCTGGACCTTCAGCACGATCGCCGGCGGCCTGCTGGTGTTCCTGTGGGGCTTCAGCGACCACCACGCCGCATGGGCCAACCGCAACCTGCTGCAGCTTTCACCGCTGTGCCTGCTGCTGCTGCCCGGCGCGGTCGCGCTGCTGCGCCGTCGCGCCCCCGGCCGCCTGTTCCGCATCACCCTGTGGAGCGTGGCGATGCTGTCAGTGGCGGGATTGGTGCTGCATTGGCTCAGCCTGCAGGCGCAGTACAACATCCAGTGGATCGTGCTGCTGCTGCCCGTGCACGCCGCGCTGGCCTGGGTGCTGGGCCGACGCCTGCCGCGATTGGCGCTTCACGCACACTGACGCAGGATACGTGGCATGACCCTGCCTGATACCACCGGCCCCGCCCCGCACAACCCCGCGTGCGTCATCAACTGTGTCCATTATGACGATGATGGCAAACGCCATGACATCAGCCTGGATGCGATCAGCGACGTGATCGCCAGCGGTAACGGCTTCGTATGGGTCGGCCTGTACGATCCGGCCGATTCGGTCCTGTTGAAACTGCAGGAGGAATTCGGCCTGCACGACCTGGCCATCGAAGACGCGCGCAACGCACACCAGCGGCCGAAGGTGGAAACCTACGGCAACTCGATGTTCGTGGTGGTCACCACCGCGCAGATGGTCGACGAGCGCATCCAGTACGGCGAAACCCATGCTTTCGTGGGGCCTCGCTTCCTGGTCACCGTGCGGCATGGCGCATCGCTGTCCTATGCACCGGTGCGCGCACGCGTGGAGCGCGAGCCGCATCTGCTGAAGATGGGCCCCTCTTATTGCCTGTACGCGGTGCTGGACTTCGTGGTCGACAACTACCTGCCGATCACCAACCGCTTCCGCGATACGCTGGAGCTGCTGGAAAAAGATATCTTCGCCGAGAACTACAAGCGCAGCACCGTGGTGCGCCTGTACGAACTCAAGCGCGAGCTCAACAAGATGCGCATGGCAGTGGCTCCGCTGCAGGACGTACTCTCGGCGCTGAGACGCTATCCCGCTGAAGCCGGGCTGGTGCCCGATGAGGTCAAGCTGTACATCCGCGATGTGCATGACCATGCGGTGCGGATCAGCGATGTGATCGATACGCTGCGCGAGATGCTGGGCACCGCGCTCAGCGTCAACCTGTCACTGGTCACGCTGGCGCAGGGCGAAACGGTCAAGCGCCTCGGCGCCTGGGCCGCCCTGCTGGCGGCACCGACGCTGATCACCAGCTGGTATGGCATGAACTTCACCCACATGCCCGAGCTGGATCAGCCGTGGGCCTACCCGGCGATGATCATCGGCGTCGGCGCGGTCTGCGTGGGGCTGTTCCGGCTGTTCAAGCGCGTGCGCTGGCTGTAACCGGTAGCGCTCAGGCCACGTAGATCGTCTTGATGTTCATGAACTCATGGATGCCGTGCTCGGCCAGTTCGCGGCCGAAACCGGACTCCTTGCTGCCGCCGAACGGCAGCCGCACGTCGCTCTTGACGATGGAATTGACGAATGCCGCGCCGCACTCCATCTGTTGCGCGAACGCTTCGCCACGCGCCGCATCGGTGGTCCACACGCTGCCCCCCAGCCCGAAGCGGGTATCGTTGGCCACCCTCAGGGCGTCCGCTTCGTCCTTCACCCGGATCACCGCGGCAACCGGGCCGAACAGCTCTTCATCATAGGCCGGCATGCCCGGCCCGACCTGGTCCAGCACGGTTGCCGGATACCCTGCGTGGCTGCCGGCCACCGGCTCGCCGCCGGCCAGTATCCGCGCGCCCTTGGCAACGCTGGCCTGGACCTGCTTGTGCAGTTCATCGCGCAGGTCGGCCCGCGCCATCGGCGCCAGCGTGGTCCGCGCGTCGGCAGGATCGCCATATCGACGCTCGCCGGCTGCGGCGACGAAGCGTTCGGTGAAAGCATCAGCCACCGCCTCGAGCACGATGAACCGCTTGGCCGCGATGCAGGTCTGTCCGCTGTTGTCGAAGCGGGACTTCACCGCCGCCTCGACCGTCTTGTCCAGGTCCGCGTCATCGAGCACGACAAAGGCATCGCTGCCGCCCAGTTCCATCACGCACTTCTTCAGGACGTCACCGGCGGTGGCGGCGATCGAGCGCCCTGCCCGCTCGCTGCCGGTCAGGGTGACTGCTTTCACCCGGCGGTCGCGCAGCACCTCGGCGGCCTGGTCGTTGTCGATATGCAGCACATCGAACACGCCATCGGGCAGGCCACCGGCGCGCACCACCTCGTTGATGAGGTCCGCGCATTGCGGCACGTTGCTGGCGTGCTTGAGCAGGGCCACGTTGCCGGCCATGAACGCCGGCGCGAGGAAGCGGAATACCTGCCAGATCGGGAAATTCCACGGCATCACCGCGAACACGCAACCGATCGGCTCGTAGCGCACGTAGCTGCGCTGCGCCTCGGTATCGATCAACTGCGGCTTCAGGTAGTCGGCAGCATGGTCGGCGTAGTACTCGCAGGCGGCCGCGCATTTTTCCACTTCCGCCAGCGCCTCGGCCTTCAGTTTGCCCATCTCGCGGGTCATCGCGTCCTGGATGTCGTCCTTGCGGGCGCGCAGCTGGGCACCAATGCCGCGCAGCACCTTCGCGCGCTCCTGCAGGGACGTGGCGGACCACGCCGGAAAGGCGCTGGCCGCAGCCTGCAGGCGCTGTTCGATCCCGGCCTTGTCCAGCAGCTCATGGCGATAGTCCACGTGGCCGGTGGTGGGATTGACGATCTCGACGGTCATGGAGGGCTCCTGTAAGTCAGGCATCCATTCTGCGCCGCCCAACGTGAGCCGGATGTTGCCGGGTCGGCTGTCTCGGCACCCGAGGGTGCGACCGGATGTCGCTCTCATCTACCGGCCCGGGGTAAGACGGACACATCGCACCAGCCGTCAATCCCCGACCGGCTTCCCTCTTACGCCGCTGGGGCCCAGGCGGTGAAACTTCCTCTGCGCCAGCCCTCACGCCAGCGCCATCCACGGCCTTCAAACAGGCCCACAAGGAAACGTCGTGTACAGGAAGATCATCATGAGCACACTGCTGGGGTTGACCGCCGCCGCCGCCCTGGCCAGTCCCACGCCGCAGACGCATCCGGACCATCCGTACCCCGGCATCGGCAGGGTCGTGGAGGTGGATTTCGGCGAGAATGCCTACGAACTGCGGTTCGAAGAAGATGGCCGCACAATGACCTACGTCGGCATCCGCGGTCCCGAGCAGGGCGAAACCGAAACCGTTGAATACACCGCCATCGCCACAGCGCCGGACCATTATCTTCTCTACTGGATCGAGCCGGTCCATCGGGCGACGGTCGCGCAGGTCCAGGACTGGTTCGCAGACCGCGTCTACACCAACATCACCAGCGAAGAACTGGAGTTCACCAATCTGAGCGGAACGCTGCGCGACAAGGGGCCTCTCTGACCGGCTGAGCCGGCCCGGCGTCGGGTGCCTGCAGGCACCCGACACCCTCACCCGTTGTCCTGGCGCGCCAGCAACAGGTCGCGCTGGCGGCGTTTTTCGCCGCGCGCGGTGACATACCAGCCGATCACCGCGGCCACCGCCACCGCCGATACCATCAGCGTGGCCAGTGCGTTGATCTTCGGGCTGATGCCCATGCGCACTGAAGCAAAAACCTTCATCGGCAACGTCGTCGAACTGGGCCCCGCCACGAAGCTGGCGATCACCACGTCGTCCAGCGACAGGGTGAAGGCCAGCAGCCAACCAGCCAGCAGCGCCGGGGCGATGATCGGCAGGGTGATCTTGAGGAACACGGTCAGCCGGCTGGCACCCAGGTCCATCGCGGCCTCTTCCAGGGATATATCCAGCTCCTGCAGCCGCGAAGACAGCACCACCGTCACGAAGGACAGGGTGAAGGTCACGTGGGCGATCCAGATGGTGGCCGCGCCCCGTGCCGGGAAACCGGGAATGCCGCCCATCGACACCAGCAGGGTCATCAGTGAAAAGCCCAGGATCACATCCGGCATCACCAGCGGCGCGGTGATCAACGCACTGAAGGCGGATTTGCCACGGAAGTGCCGGAAGCGGGTCATCACCATGGCCGCCATCGTGCCCAGCACGGTGGCCGCACAGGCGGTCCAGAACGCCACTTTCAGGCTCATCCACAGCGCATCCATCAGTGCGCGGTCGTTGAACAGTTCGCCATACCAGCGGGTGGAAAAACCGGCCCAGACCGTGGCCAGCCGCGAGCTGTTGAAGGAGAACACCATCAGCAGCAGGATCGGCAGGTACAGGAAGGCAAAGCCCAGCGCCAACGCGCCCCAGCCCATCCAGCGGTAACCGCGCAGGGTGCTCATGCCTGCTTTCCTTCCAGCACGCGCTGCTGGGACCGGTTGAACAGGAAGATCGGCACCAGCAGCAGCAACAGCATCACCACCGCGACCGCCGAGGCCACCGGCCAGTTGCGGTTGTTGAAGAACTCGCCCCACAGCACGCGGCCAATCATCAGTGTGTCCGGTCCACCGAGCATTTCGGGAATCACGAATTCGCCCACCGCCGGGATCATCACCAGCATGCAGCCGGCGATGATGCCGGCCCTGGACAGCGGCAGAGTGATGCGCAGGAAGGCCTGCCACGGCCTGGCGCCGAGGTCGTAGGCGGCCTCCAGCAGGCGCTGGTCATGCTTGACCAGATTGGCATACAACGGCAGCACCATGAACGGCAGATAGCAGTACACGATGCCGATGTAGGCTGCGGTCGGGGTGTACAGGATCTGCAGCGGCTGGTCGATCAGGCCGGTTTTAAGCAGCAGCTGGTTGAGCAGGCCGTTGCGGTCCAGGATGCCGATCCAGGCGTACACGCGGATCAGGAAGGAAGTCCACGACGGCAGCACCACGAGCATCATCATGATGTTGCGTGTGGAGGGCTTCATGCGCGCGATGGCATAGGCCATCGGATACCCGATCAGCAGGGTCAGCACGGTGGAAATGGCAGCGATCCTGAACGAGCTGACATAGGCCAGCACGTACTGCTGGTCGCGCACCAGCTGCAGGTAGTTTTCCAGGTTCAGCTTCAGCGCAAGCGCGCCATCCACGTACTGCAGCAGCCAGGTGTACGGCGGCGAACCCACCCGGGTATGCGCGAAGGAGATCATCAGGATGATCACGAACGGCACCGCGAAGAACAGCAGCAGCCACAGGTACGGCACGCCCACCACCGCATCGCGCAGTCCCGGCATCCAGCGCTTGCGCACGGCCGCGCTCATGAGGTCAGCACCACGCCGTCGTTGTCGCGCCAGTGCACCCACACCTCATCGCCCCAGGTCAGGCCATCGCTGGCCCAGCGCTGCGAATTGGCGAAGTTGGCCATCACCCTGGCCCCGCTGGGCAGTCGCACGTGGTACACCGAATGGCTGCCGAAGTAGGCGATGTCCTCGATCACGCCCTGGGCCTTGTTGGTCTGCCCTTCCGGCTCGTCCTTGCCGATCATGATCTTCTCCGGACGCACCGCGAAGGCGACCGGCTGGCCTTCGTAGCAGGTGATGCCGTGGCCGATGTAGATCGGCGCGGGGAACGCCGGCGAGCGCACGGTGACGTACTCCGGCAGGTCCTCGTCGATCACCCCTTCGAACGAATTCACCGAGCCGATGAAGCCGGCGACGAAGCGGTTGGCCGGTTGCTCGTAGACATCCTCCGGCTTGCCCACCTGCTGGATCCAGCCGGCGTCCATCACCGCGATGCGGGTGGCCATGGTCATCGCCTCTTCCTGGTCGTGGGTGACCATCACGCAGGTCACCCCGGAGGTTTCGATGATGTTGACCAGCTCCAGCTGCATCTGCGAGCGCAGCTTCTTGTCCAGCGCCCCCATCGGTTCGTCCAGCAGCAGCAGCTTGGGCCCCTTGGCCAGCGAACGGGCCAGCGCCACGCGCTGCTGCTGGCCACCGGACAGCTGGTGCGGCCGGCGCTTGGCCAGCTGGGTCATGTGTACCAGCTCGAGCATTTCGCCCACCCGGCGGCGTATCGCGTCACTTGCCAGCCCATCCTGCTTCAATCCGAAAGCGATGTTCTGCTCCACGCTCATGTGCGGGAACAGCGCGTAGGACTGGAACATCATGTTGACCGGACGCTTGTACGGCGGCAGCGCCACCAGCGGCTGGCCATCGAGCACGATGCTGCCCTTGGTGGGCGTTTCGAACCCGCCCAGGCAACGCAGCAGCGTGGATTTGCCACTGCCCGAGCCACCCAGCAGGGCGAAGATCTCGCCCTTGCGCACGTCCAGGTTGACGTCGTCGACCGCGACGAAACCGTCGAATTCCTTGCGCAGGTCACGGATGGACAGGTAGCCGGGCTCGCCGTGGGTATCGGCGACGACGGCTTCCGGCAGGGCTTCAGCGGGCATGGGGGGCTCCGGGAGCGGATGGTGGACAGCGGCGCCATTCTAGCCATGCCCGTGCCGAAGCGACATGACGGCAGTTGGCGGCCGGCGGCGCACCACTGCGGCGCGTCGCGGTCCGCTCTTACCCTGCGCGCGGTGGACAGGCACGCTCATCCCTGGACCTGCACCGCAGTCCCCGAAGCCGAGATCCCTTCCATGCGCACCCTCCGCCCCCTCGCCGCCCTGATCCTCGCCTGCGCACCGCTGGGTGCCTGGGCCTGCAGCCCTACCGGCTACCCCGGAACCGGCCAGACCATGCTGTCGGACTTCACCAACGGCGCCTTCCTCATCCATTTCCACGACGACGGCTGTACGGCCAGCTTCTGGGGAGTCAGCGGTGATGCAATCGGCAACAACAACACCGTGGAGTACGCGTACACGCCCATGGGCGCCGGCCTCCACAGGCTCACCTGGGTGGCATACAACCCGGAGAAAGTGGTGTTCGCCAACGTGGTGCACATACAGAACTGGAACACCTGCATGGTCAATAGCAGCTTGAGCAAGCCGGATATGACGTTCGAGCACTGGCAGGGCCCGCAGATCCGCAACTGGGACAGCACGTCAAACTCCGCCACCTGCCCCGGCACCAGCATGTCCCCACCCGAAGGCGGGGATCTGGCTGGCTGACCGCACCGATCAACGGCCGGTTTTGATTTCCGTCCACAAGCGGGTGTACAGCTTGTCGGTTTCCGGGGTGTTGATCGAATAGGTGAACATCTTCTCCGCCACGTCTGCCGGCGGGTAGATGGTCGGATCGGTACGGATCGCCTCGTCCACCAGCGGCGTCGCCTCGCTTACCGGGTTGGCGTAGTGGATGAAGTTGGTGTTGGCCGCGGCGACCTTCGGTTCCAGCAGGTAATTGATGAACTGGTAGGCGGCTTCCGGGTTCTTGGCATCTTTCGGGATGGCCAGCATGTCGAACCACTGCGGCGCCCCTTCGCGCGGGATCGAATAGGCCACGTGGACGCCGTTGGCCGCTTCTTCGGCGCGGTCACGCGCCTGGATGATATCGCCCGACCAGCCCACCACCAGGCAGGTACCGCCGTTGGCCAGCGAGCCCACGTACTGCGAGGAGTGGAAATTCTGCACGTACGGGCGGATCGACTTCAGCAGCTCGCCGGCCTTCTGGATGTCGGCCGGGTTGTTGCTGTGCGGGTCCAGGCCCAGGTAGTGCATGGCCACCGGAATCATGTCGGCCGGGGTGTCCAGCAGGGTCACGCCGCAGTCCTTCATCCTGGCGATGTTTTCCGGCTTGAACACCAGGTCCCAGCTGTTGGCGATGTCGGCGCTGCCGCCGAAACGTTCCTTCAGCATGTCCACGTTGTAGCCGATGCCGGTGGTGCCGATCATGTACGGCACGCCGTACTTGTTGCCCGGGTCCTGGGTGGCGATGCGCTCCATCACCTTCGGGTCGAGCTTGGCCAGGTTGGGGATCTTCGCCTTGTCCAGCGGCAGGAACACGCCGGCCTGGATCTGCCGGCCGAAGAAGTTCAGCGTCGGCACCACCACGTCGTAGCCGCTGTTGCCGGCCAGCAGCTTGGTTTCCACCATCTCGTCACTGTCGAACACATCGTAGGTGACCTTGATCCCGCTCTGCTTTTCGAACTCCGGGATGGTGTCTTCGGCGATGTAATCACTGTAGTTGTAGACGTTCAGGACCTTGCTGTCCTGCGCGGTGCCGCTGCCACCACCGCCACCACAGGCGGCAAGCAGGGCGGCGGAAAGACCGAGGGTCAGGGTGCGCAGCTTCATGGGAGGGGGCTCCATAGCGGGGTGGGGGCCGATGCCGGCCTGCAGGGGCTGCCAGCCTAACGCCGCAGCGCCGGAACGGGTAGCGCCGAGCCATGCTCGGCCGAATGTATCCACTGTCTAGACATTCAGCAGCAGAAACTCGCGTTCCCACGAACTGATGACCCGGAAGAAGGTCTCGTATTCCTTGCGTTTCACCGAAATATAGGCCCTGCAGAAGCGCTCGCCGAGCAGCGCCTGCAGTTCGGCGCACTGCTCCAGCCCATCCAGTGCCTCGCCCAGTGATCGCGGCAGGTCGTAGCCCAGTTCCTTGGCGCTGCCGCTGATCGGCGCATCCGGTGCCAGCTGTCCCCGCAGGCCCAGCAGCCCGCAGGCCAGGGTGGCCGCCATCGCCAGGTACGGATTGGCATCTGAACCGGCAAAGCGGCTTTCCACCCGCATGTTGTCCGGCGTATCCATCGGCACGCGCAGGCCGCAGGTGCGGTTGTCGAAGCCCCAGTGCACGTTGCTCGGTGACACCTCGCCGAATACCAATCGCCGGTAGGAGTTCACGTTGGGCGCGAAGAACGCCATCGCCTGCGGCGCGAACTTCTGCAGCCCGCCCAGGTAATGCCCGAACACCGGACTGAACTCCCCTTCCCCATCGCCATCGCCAGCGAACACATTGGCTCCGTCGCTGATCCGCAGCAGGCTCTGGTGGATGTGCATGGCACTGCCCGGCTCGTTTTCCATCGGCTTGGCCAGGAACGTGGCATACACCCCGTGGCGCATGGCTGCCTCGCGCATGGTGCGCTTGAACAGGAATACCTGGTCGGCCAGGTTCATCGCATCGGCATGGGTGAAATTGACTTCCAGCTGCGCCGCGCCGGATTCGTGAATCAGCGTATCCACGTCCAGCTTCATCGCATCGGCGTAGTCGTACATCAGATCCAGGATCGGATCGAACTCGTTCACTGCATCGATGGAATAGGACTGCCGCGCGGTCTCCGGACGGCCCGAGCGACCGGCCGGCGGCAGCAGCGGGAAGTCCGGATCGGTGTTCTTCTGCACCAGGAAAAACTCCAGCTCCGGCGCCACCACCGGGCGCAGGCCCAGTTCGGTGTAGGCATCCAGCACGCGGCGCAGCACGTTGCGCGGCGCCAGTTCGTGCGGCTGGCCGTTCTTGGTGTAGCAGTCGTGGATGATCTGCGCGGTGGGATCGGTGGCCCACGGCACCATGCGCACCGTTTCCGGATCCGGGCGCAGCACCATGTCCGAATCCGAAGGCGAAGTCAGTTCGTAGTAATCATCCGGATAATCACCGGTGACGGTGGTAGCGAAGATACCCTCAGGCAGGCGCGTGCCGTAATCGTGGGAGAACTTGTCGGCCGGGATGATCTTGCCGCGCGCGATGCCGGTGATGTCCGGTACCAGGCACTCCACTTCGGTGATGCGGCGGTCCTTCAGCCAGCGCAGCAGGCTGCTTTCCTGCGCATCTTCCTCCGTTGGCATCCTGCGCGTGCGGCTGTCGGTACTCATGCGGAATCCTGTTGAAATCGTTGTCGCTGCCGGCAAGCTTGGCCGAACGCATGCAACACAGCGTGATAGAAGGGATTGTGGGTGACGCGCCACTGCGGATGCCACGGCAGAACGCCCGCCGTGCCACTGCGCCAGCCCGCCGCCCGCGGGCAGCGGCGGCTGCAGCGAGGGCAGCAGCACCGGGGTCACCACAGCGGCATCCACCAGCGCACGCACATACATCCCGCCGGCCATCGCGAAGCGATGATGGCCCTGCAACGTGCTGTCGGTCGGCAATCCCACGAGGGGCGGAAGGCGCATGCGAAGGTCCTCGGCGCTGCGCACACGGTAACCCCGGCAGATGACCGCAGCAACCTTACCGGCAGTCACACCATCACCGTGGCAACTGCGCCAGACTATGCCCATGGACCCCACGCACGCCCTGCGCGAAGACCCTGCCCTGCCACCCAGCTGGTATGCCGCCAGCGTACGACCCCGCGCCCCGCTGCCGGCGCTGGACGGCGATGTCCACGTTGACGTGGCGATCCTCGGCGCCGGCTACACCGGGCTTTCGGCGGCCCTGGAACTGGCGCGCCGTGGTCTGCGCGTGGTGGTGCTGGAAGCCTGCCGGATCGGCTGGGGGGCCTCCGGCCGCAACGGCGGACAGGCACTGGTCGGCTATGGCTGCGAGGTGGACGTGCTGGAAAAGCAGGTCGGCGCGGAAGACGCACGCACCCTGTTCGACTACTCCCGCCAGGGCGTGCAGCTGCTGCGCGATCGCATCGACCAGCACCGGATCGACTGCCATTGGGTGTCCGGCCATGCCAACGTACCGATCACCACGCGACAGTCGCAGGCGCTGCAGCGCGACGCGGAACGGCTGACCACCCAGTACGACTACCCCATGCAGTGGTGGGACCGCGCTACCCTGCGCGCGCAGCTGGACAGCCCGCGCTACCAGGGCGCGATGTTCGACCCGCTGAGCGGCCACCTGCATCCGCTGGCCTACGCGCAGGGGCTGGCCGATGCCGCGATCGCCGCCGGCGCGATGATCCACGAACACACGCCCGTGCTGGAACTGCAGCGCACGCCGCGCCCTGCCCTACGCACCGCCACCGGCACCGTGCATGCCGCCCACGTGCTGCTGGCCGGCAATGCCTGGCTGGAAGGCATCGCCCCGGAACTGGAGCGCCACGTGATGCCGGTCGGCACCTATGTCGGCGCCACCCCGGTGCTGGGCGAAGCGCGCGCGCGGTCGCTGATCCGCAACGACATGGCCGTGTCCGATACCGGGCTGGTGCTGGACTATTTCCGGCTCAGCCACGACCACCGCGTGCTGTTCGGCGGCGGCGCCAGTTACTCCTCGCGCCCCCCGGCCGGCCTGGACGCGGTGATGCAGCGGCGCCTGTGGCAGGTGTTCCCGCAGCTGCACGGCGTGCCGCTGGACTACCTGTGGGGCGGCTACGTGGACATCACTCCCAGCCGCGCCCCGCACTGGGGCCGGCTGACCCCGGACATCTACTTCGCGCAGGGCTTTTCCGGGCATGGGGTGGCCTCGGCCAACCTGGCCGGGCAGGTCATCGCCGAGGCCATCGCCGGCCAGGCCGGACGGCTGGAGGTATTCGAGCGGCTGCCGCACCGGCCCTTCCCCGGCGGACGCCTGCTGCGCACCCCGTTGCTGGTCGCCACGATGGCATTTGTAAAGCTGCGCAATCTAATTTGGTGACGCAGTTCAAGTTTTCAGGGGAGCGGCCGATAGCCTTGAAGACCCAGCCCGTTCCGAGCGCACGCCTCATGCCCGCCTTGCTGCAGGGCGCTTTCGTAAGCGACCCCGGTGTTGATCCCCTGCCCCAGCGCATCCTGCTGGTGGAGAATTCGCGAACCTTCACCACCCTGGTGCGTGAAGCCATCGAACAGCGCCTGGAGCTGAAGGTAACGGTGGCTTCGACCCTGGCCGAAGCCGGCGGCCTGCTGGAGCAGGAACAGGGCTGGTTCCTGGTGCTGACCGGGCTGGTGCTTGCCGATGGCGACCGCGAAGCCGTGGTGGATTACTTCGTTTCCCGCGGCCTGCCGACGGTGGTGGTCAGCGGGGTGTATGACGAAGACGTGCGCCGCCGCGTGCTGGAACAGAAAGTCATCGATTACGTGCTGAAGAACACCCCCGGAAGCGTGGATTACCTGGTGTGGCTGGTGCAGCGGCTGGACCGCAACCGCCGCATCGCCGCGCTGGTGGTGGATGATTCGCCGTCCGCGCGTGCCTATGCCGCCGCCCTGCTGCGCATGTACGGCCACCCGGTGTATGAGGCGGCCGACGGTGAAAAAGGGCTGGCAGCGATCGATGCACATCCGTCCATCCGGCTGGCCGTGGTGGACCAGGAAATGCCCGGCATGCAGGGCGTGGAGTTCACCCGCCGGCTGCGCATGCAGCGTTCGCGCGACAAGGTGGCGGTGATCGGCCTGTCCGGCAATACCGATGCCTCGCTGATTCCCCGTTTCCTGAAGAACGGCGCCAACGACTTCCTGCGCAAGCCGTTTTCGCGCGAAGAGTTCTTCTGCCGCGTCTCGCAGAACGTGGACCAGCTGGAACTGATCGGCACCCTGCAGGATCTGGCCACCCGCGATTTCCTGACCGGCCTGCCCAACCGCCGCTGCTTCCTGGAACACAGCCAGCGCCAGTTGCACGGCGTACAGCAACAGGACGACTGGATCGCGGTGGCGATGGTGGACATCGACCACTTCAAGCACATCAACGACACCTTCGGCCACGACGGCGGCGACGACGCGCTGCGTGCCTGCGCCGATACCGTGGCCACGCACGCGCGCAGCGGCGATCTGGTCGCCCGCTTCGGGGGTGAAGAGTTCTGCCTGATGGTGCCCGGGCTGGCGCCGGACGAAGCGGTGGAGTACTTCGAAACCCTGCGCCAGAGCATCGCCGCGCTGCAGGTTCCCATCGCCGGCACCGCGCTGCGCATGACCGTCAGCATCGGCCTGTGCTGCATCCGCCCCCAGCATGACAGCCTGCACGAACTGATCACCGAAGCCGACCGCCAGCTGTACCTGGCCAAGGCCGGCGGCCGCAACCGGGTCTGCAGCGCCGCACTGAACGCCACCCCCGCCTGACCACCGCCCTGGTGGGTGACGACCGTTGGTCGTCACGCTGTTAGCTCGGCGGCCTTTCGGCGCGGACTGCGACACCTGGAACATTCCGCCGAGCATGGCTCGGCGCTACCGGCCTACCGCCTTGGTGGGTGACGACCGACCGCCCCGGTGGGTGGCGACCGCCGCCCCGGTGGGTGACGACCGTTGGTCGTCACGCTGTCACCCGCTTTGATCCAGATCAGTGTCGCAATCGGCACGCCCGCCCAGACTCGGTCCCATCGCACACAGGGAGCACGCAGATGGCCTTACTGGTCTGGCAGGACGATCTCAACATCGGCATCGAGGTCATCGACAACCAGCACAAGCGGATCGTGGAGATGCTCAACCATTTGCACGTGGCCCAGCAGGGCCTGCAGCGGCTGGCCGTGGCTGATGTGATCGACGAACTGGTCGACTACACCATGTCCCACTTCGCCTTCGAAGAAGAGCTGATGGAAGAAGCCGGCTACCCGTTCTGCGCCGCGCACAAGCGCGTGCACGAGATCTTCGGCAAGCGCGTGTCCGACTACCGCCTGCGCTTCCAGGCCGGCGAAGACGTGACTGACGAACTGCGCACCATGCTCTCGCGCTGGCTGTTCAACCACATCCGCGGCGATGACAAGGCCTACGCCGAATCGGTCAAGCACCACCTCAACCAGTTCACCCGCGAACACCAGGGCGGCAGCTGGCTGGGACGCACGCTGAAGCGCTTCTTCGGCTGATCAGCGCACCCGCCGCTGCAACGCCAGCAGCGCGCAGATGGTCACCAACGCGGCGATGCACAGGTAATAGCCGACCGCCACCAGCCCGAAGCGTTCGGCCAGCCATGTCGCCAGGTACGGTGCCGGCGCCGCGCCCAGGATGCCGGCCAGATTGAACGACAATGACGCGCCGGTGTAGCGCACCTCCACCGGGTAGATTTCTGCCAGGAACGTGCCGCACGGACCGTAGGTGAGGCCCATCAGGAACAACCCCAGCGACAGGAAACCCAGCACCATCCACGGGCTGCCGGCCTGGAACATCGGCGCCAGCAGCACCCCGAACACCACGATCAGGCCACTGGCGACGATCATCGTGCGGCGCGTGCCCCAGCGATCACCGTAGCGCGCCGAAATGGGAATACCGGCGGCGAAGAACAGGATGCCGACCATCTGCAGCAGCAGGAACTGCTCGCGGCTGTAACCCAGAACCGCGGTGCCATGGCCGAGCGCGAACACGGTCATCAGGTAGAACAGCACGAAGGTAGCGAACGCGCCCAACGTGCCCAGCAGCATCGGCACGGCGTGGTCGCGCAGCACGGTCAGCATCGGCAGCTTGACCCGCGCATGCGCATCCAGCGCCTTCTGGAAGGCAGGCGTCTCATGGATGTTCAGGCGCACCCACAGGCCCAGGCCGACCAGCAGCGCACTGGCCACGAACGGAATGCGCCAGCCCCACTGCAGGAAGTCATCGGCGCTGAGCAGGCGGCCCAGGATCAGGAAGATGCTGGCCGACAGCAGGAAGCCCAGCGGCGCACCCAACTGCGGGAACATGCCGTACCAGGCACGCTTGCCCGGCGGCGCGTTTTCGGTGGCCAGCAGCACCGCACCGCCCCATTCACCGCCCAGCCCCAGGCCCTGCCCGAAACGACACAGCGCCAGCAGTGCCGGCGCCCACAGGCCGATCTGCGCATGCGTGGGAAGCAGGCCGATCAAAACGGTGGACAGGCCCATCGTCAGCAGCGCCGCCACCAGCGTCGCCTTGCGCCCGATGCGGTCGCCGAAGTGCCCGAACACCGCCGACCCCACCGGCCGGGCGATGAACGCCACCGCGAAGGTCGCCAGCGACTGCAGCATCGCCGCCTTGTCACTGCTGTCCGGGAAGAACAGATGCGGAAACACCAGCACCGCCGCAGTGGCGTAGATGTAGAAGTCGAAGAACTCGATGGTGGTGCCGATCAAGCTGGCCAACAGCACGCGCTGTGGCGAATTGGCCGGCGCGGACGGGAACGTGGCGGGTGCAGCAGTGGACGACATGGGCAGGATCAACAAGCAGAGAGCGTTCCGGATTCTGCCACGCCCCTCTCGAAGGGGGGCAGATTGGTTTCAGCCGACACCGCCGGTAGCGCCGAGCCATGCTCGATTTTGGTAGCGCCGAGCCATGCTCGGTTTTGGTAGCGCCGAGCCATGCTCGGCGAGCAAAGCGGCCGCCCCCGAACCACCCAACGAAACTTTCCGCCCTCACGCCTACTCTCACCCCGAAGGTAACCGCATGGATGCACCGCCGATGTCGACCCTCGCCCTGACCCGCCCATCACTCCCCGCCCCCGCCCCGCACGTGATCGCGTGGGCGCTGGTGATCGCCATGCATGCCCTGATCGGCTGGTGGCTGCTGACCACCACCCGCGCCACCCTGACGCGCAACGATGCCCATCGCACCAGCGTGCGCTGGCTGCCGCCGCCACCGCCTGCAGAGCAGCCTATCGCACTGCCCAGGAGACCCGACGTTACGCCCGCGCAACGCAACCGCCGCATGGTCAGCCCGCTACAGCCCGTCATTGCCGCACCCGATAAGGCCAACCTGGTGGACATCGCCGAGCCCGTTGCGCGTGCGCCACTGGACCTGCACCTGCGCGGCGATGCCGTCAGCGGCGGTGACGGCATCGACGCCGCCACCCTCGCCCCGAAACTGATCGGACGCCGCACCGTGCATGCGGCCTTCCAGGAACGACCTCGCTACTTCCGCATGCGTCCGCAGATGAGCCCGCAACAGATCATCGCCGGGGTGGCGCAGTTCCTTGGATTGTGGCCGCCAGGCTATACCGACGATCCCTGCGGACTGGGCAAGCAGGACCTGCAGTACTTCCAGGATGCGGTGGACGAGCGGGATCGGCAGGCGCTGCGCGATGCGATACATCAGGTCAGCGCGAGCTGCCGTTGAGGCGCGCGGTTTGTCGCGGCAGACGCATTTTGCATCTTTGCCCATGTACGTCGCCAGGTCGCGTTAAGCACGATGGCGATGCTGGCGACATAGAAGCGCCAGCCGGGATTGGCATCCTGATACGTGTGGTCACTTGCTCTCTCTTGCTGCCCCTCTTGGGCCCGGCAGAGAATGCATCACCTCGTCGGAAATACGGCGGGCGATGCGTGGGGATTTGATCCGCCGGTTTTTTTGATCACACGGCCGGTATGCCAACCCGCACCGCCCGCCACCCTCCGACTTGGCAGGGGGCCCATCCGGCTACGAGGTTGCCCATGTCCGATCACACCCTAAGCGGTATGCGCCTGTATTCCCTGTTGGGCGATGCCATGCATGACCTGCCGCCCCACTTCATCGACAAACTGGAGCGGATCCTGCGCGCCAATGGCGTGCCGCATCCCGTGTTCCAGGACACGCCCCGCCTGCGGCTGGTGCAGCCGCTTGCTGACCCTCCGCCGGCCGCCGCAAAAGCAAAGGCCAAGCAGCAGCCTGACACCGGCAGTTCCCCCGTCTACAGCAGGCAGCAGTGCGTGATCGTCATCCTGGACATCCTGCATGCGGTGCATGTCAGCCACACCAGCGGCAACGACGTGGTGGTGATGAACGAAGAACTGGTGGAAGGGCTGATCATCGCACGCGAGCTGATTCGAGAAGCCTGAAAGGGCGGTCCCTCGTCATTTGCTACTCGCCTTCCACGTCACGGTCTTGCCGTGCTGTAAAACAGACCACAATGTGGAACCCGTGCTGGGCATGACTCCCAAACAGGCTTCAATGGCCTACTGCGTAGTGCTCCCTCCAAATGAGCAGCTAACTGAACGGCGAAACTGGCAGCACGTGGGCACGGCCTGAAGCAGGTCACCGCACCTCAGAGTGATTCAGTCGCGAGCAACGACGCGTCGTACCACACGTCTTCGTAGCCATCCGCGCCAATCAGGAATCGCCACCCCGGAGGCAGTGCCAAGTAATGCGCGAACACCATCTCATCCGATACGGCATGGCTGACGTGCAACGGCTGAAAGAACTCAGAATCTTCGGAGTAATCACCGGATCACACGTACCAGCCGGACATATCGCCGCTTGGCGGATGCCGCAATCCGCTGATAGGGATAATCCCGCATGCCGCGGCCTGAGCCAGGCCCAGCTTGGACCCCGGTTCGGGCATATGGATTTCCGTGCCGTATCGCCTGCGCACGTCCGCCTGCTGCACCACGTGTGGATCCTGCATTCCGACACTCTCCATTCGATTCACCCCGACGGGTCCGCGTCATCCGCGCAGTAGGGACGCGAGCGCATGATGCATTCGCAGGCCAAGGATTCTCATCGCTAGGCCAGTTAGTAGAACCTAGCGGAGCTGGCATCAGGAGCAAGCGGCGAGCCCTCTCCCCACCGGATGATCTCAAGCTCGTAAAGTCGATTGTTTTCGTCTGCGTATAGCACGGCAGTCAACTCTGCGCCGTCTGCGTCTGATAGGCGAATCTCAACCGGATAGCTGTGCTGGCCCTGGTAAGACGGTCGCTTATATCCCGCGATAGCGAACACAACCCTTGCACCCGGCACAGCATCATCGGCTACAGCAGCGCGTTCCAGGTCTGCCGTAAGCCCTGAGGCCTCAAGGGGAGCAAGTCTGCTCGCGACGCCCTCGATCAACAGCCTTTCGAGATCGGTGATCTTTCGCATGATTGTTCCTACTACTCTACGAGCGCGAAAGCCATGAGACAAACACCGCGCTGTAGAAAACACTCTTGGCACGGTGCGAAATTTTCAAAATTACGTACAGGACAATCTATTCAACCTGATGAAACGTAACGCTAACCTCTGAGCTATCACTATCGCTCAACAGTATTACGTTGAATTTTAACCGCGGAAACTGGGACGCGAGCTTCGCGGCCCATGCGTTTCGCAGAATTGCGCCGACGCACTCGTTGAGGGAGACCTCAATCCCCGGGAGGAGGCCATCAATATTCAAGTGATTGCACCAATACTCGACTTCCTTCCCAGTAACGCCCTGCGAAACCAGCTCGCGTACCCGGTCACCTCGCGACTGTAGGGTGACGAAGCCGTCCACCTCGACGAATGAAGGCCATACCAGAAAAATTACCGACATCAGTACATCAGCCGTCAATGTCCCTCGCAGAACCTGCGCACGGATGTAGTCCGCAAAATCAAATGAGGATCCATTTGCAGCCACCCATTGCCTAAAGTCAGGCATATATTCTATGGGATCATACTCTGTTGTCATATCATTCATATTTTAGGCATATCACCTCATTACCAGATATCCTTCCTTGCAGAATCCAGAGCGGCGCCCGGCCTGCGCGCAACCACACAAGAATTTATCGCCTGGAAATATGAGCCATATTCCTGATAGAAACTACGAATCCAGATAATGGGTCGTTAACGAAAAAGCCGGTTCCCTGTGTCTGATGGACTTGAAGCTTGCCGGCCAACGGCCGGCACTACCCTTGGATTTCGCGCAGATTTGTTCAGGCTCATCCCTAGCGAATCAATCGTTCAGCATCTTCAGAAACGGGACCGCGAATCCCTCAAAATAGTCCCGATTTTCCTTCAGGAACTCTTCAACGAACGCCCGGGCTTCATCCTTGCGACACATCAGGTATAGACACGCTGCAACCCGCTCTGGGTAGGCTCCCAGCATCGGCACCCGATCAAGTAGCAATGGCAACAAAAGCTCATAGGTACCTATCGACAAAGCATACGAAAGGCCAACATCAGTATATAGGCGCGCCAGTCGGGCCGCCTCCGCCTTAAGGTCGGTTTGCTGCGTAAAATGGAACGCCTGTGCGTTCGGCGTCAACTGGCCCATATGAACGGCGAAGGTGGCTACACGCCGATCATACTTCATCGGATACTTGCCGACTTTTATTGATATGAGTTTTTCGACTGGGACGACATGCACGCCGACAAACGGGTTGACCGAAATGTATCCAGCCTCTACCGTCGCGTTGAGCCCGACCCAGCAATGCACGCCATGCTCCATTGGCCAGTCCACGCCTTCTTTGCGAAAGCGAGTAAACCCCGCTTCCGCCAGCGCGTCATAACAGTGCTGACGCACAACCTGCTTGTATGACGCATCGCAGCGTTCGCTCACGTTCATTGACAGCGCTTCACGTCGTAACACTTCATTTGTGTCGGCACATTTGGCTGAAGACCAGCATCCAAAGCATTCCTTCCTCTAGGCGTAACCGGGCGACCCGCCTCGACATCAGCCTTGATGGCTTTTTGGCCAGAACTTAGTTTAGCACCGCCGCTCTTCACCTCCACAACGCCCTTATGTGACGTCACAATGTCCGCCACGCTGCGTTGCCCCGTGCTGGCTTCCAACGTGACGCGTTTGCCGGCGACTTCGGCACCCATCTCTGCCGCTACCTTTGCTTCCGCCTTGGCACCCTGCGCAGCATTTTTTGCCAGCTGAGCGGCTGCTTTGGCCTCCACTGCAAGCGGCCTAGCCATTCGAGCCAATGGCGCAACTGACAGTTTACTAAATCCAGAGCCCTGCGGTCCCAGCGCAGTCATGAACTGATCGACGGCCTCTAATCCATCGGCCGCCCACCCCATAATAGTGGCTGAGTACTCGATAGTGGGCTGAATATCGCCCGGGCATGCCATCGGGCAGCGCCCATCCGGATCGGTGAATTTGTACGGATTATTGTAGGCGTAGGCGTAGACATTGAAGTGCCTCATGTCACCGCCATGAGCGGTCACCGGATCAGTGCTGAGGAACAGCCCCACCTCAGCATCATAATACCGCTGCTGCATGTAGCTCAGCCCGGTAGCCGCATCACTCACATGCCCCGTATACCCCGGGCCGTCAGCCACCGCGCCGCCCACCACCGCGCCATACGGCTCGAAGGTAGTCCGCTCCACCACGTTCCCATTGGCATCGGTCTTCGCCACCACCGTACCCAGCGCATCGGTGTGCAGGTAGCGCACCGTCGTCTGCGCCTGGGCAGGCGCCATACATGTGACGGCCGCCGTGATCACCAGCAATCCGAACGCCCTGAGCATCTTCGTCATCATCATTGCTCCAATGCTCACGGGATCACCCCACCGCCATCGCCCGGATACGGGTCCTGCTCCAATGTCTGGTGGACTGGCGCGGACCAATCCGAGCAGCCCGCCGCATTGCATGCGCGCACAACATAAACCGTCGCACAGAATTGAATGGTCGGGTACTGGCCTTCTACAGTCGTGGCCGCTCCGCTGTAGAGCAGCGCTCCGCCGTGAGCCTGGAGGTCATAATGGCTCGCATATGACGCGGGCGTCCAAGTCACTTTGCACAAGGAGAACTCCCCGTTGTGAGGACCGGCATAGTAGTTGTGCTGGTGCGCATAGGTAATGCTGGGTGTGGCTGGCGGGCGCTGCACCGCCACTGTCTTGGTGGCCGACCACCCACCGCAACCCGTCGCATTGCAGGCCTGCACGCGATACGCGTAGCTCCCGGAGCTGCCCGGGTTCAGCCCCACGCTGGTGCTGCCATAGCCGCCAAGCGCGCCCCAGCCCCCACCGTTGATGTTCTGCTGCACGTTGTAGCCGGTAGCGGTAGAGACGGCTGTCCAGCTGATCGTGTATGCAGCGGCGGCGGAGGCGGGAGCCGTCAACGTAGGCGCACTCTGCGGCACCAGCAGCACTGCCACGGTACCCGTGCCCGAATATGCGCCGCAGCCACCTGCGTTGCAGGCACGTACCCGGAAGCGATAGCTGCCCGTCGCCCGTCCGGTGAATGCCTTGCTCAGCGCGGAAGTGTTCTGCTGCTGCGTCCACGCACTTCCGACCTGCTCTTCCAGTTCGTAACGCGTGGAGGTGGCCACCGCGGCCCATGACACGCTGAAGCTACCGTTTCCATTGGACGCGGGCACACTCAAGGCCGGTGCAGCACCTGGCGGCCTCGTTACTACGGTGGTGACAATTGCAGAATAAGCACCACAACCGCTGGCGTTGCATGCCCGGCCGCGATATCCATGACTTCCCGTGCCGCGAGCGCTGGTTGCCCAGTTCACTGACGTCCCGGTGTATGCAAGCCCCCACGCGCCGGCGTTGACCCGCTCTTCCAGCTGGTAAGAGGTTGCCGTAGCCACAGCCGCCCAACTCACCGTCCATGCACCACTGCTATTGGTGGCTGGCGTGGTCACTGCCGCGGCACCTGGCACACGTAGCACCGTGGTGGTTTTCTCCGCCGACCAACCGCTGCAGCCGCCGGCGTTGCAGGCCTGTACGCGGTAACCGTAGGTGCCGTTTCCCTTGCCGCTGATCGCGCGCAGCGTGGCCGCTTCGGCCTGCAGCGCGCCCCAACTGCCTGCCGCGGCACGGGGCGGAGCTGGCCGATGCGCTGGAGCGGCTGATCGCGCTGCACGATGCGTCCACCATCGCGGCGGTGTTCGTGGAACCCATCGCCGGCTCGGCCGGGGTCATCCTGCCGGCGCCGGGCTACCTGCAGCGCCTGCGCGAAATCTGCGACCACCACCGCATCGTGCTGGTGTTCGATGAGGTCATCACCGGCTTCGGCCGCGTCGGCATGCCCTTCGCCGCGCAGCGTTTCGGCGTCACCCCGGACCTGATCACCTTTGCCAAGGGGGCCAGCAACGGCGCGGTGCCGCTGGGCGGCGTACTGGTGGCTGATGCCATCCATTCCAGCCTGCAGCAGGGTCCGGCGCAGGCCATCGACCTGTTCCACGGCTATACCTGTTCCGGCCATCCGCTGGCCTGCGCCGCCGCGCTGGCTACCTTGGATGTGTATGCCGAAGAGCGCCTGTTCGAGCGCGCCATCGAACTGGGCGAGTACTGGCAGCGCGCTCTGCACAGCCTGCAGGGCCTGACCAACGTGGTGGACATCCGCAACTTCGGGCTGGTCGGCGCGGTGGAGCTGGCGCCGCGCCGCGATGCCCCGGGCAGCCGCGGTTACGAGGTGTTCCGGCGCTGCTTCCACGACGGCAACCTGCTGGTGCGGCAGACCGGCGACACCATCGCGTTGTCGCCGCCGCTGATCGTGGAACCGGCGCAGATCGACCAGATCGCCGACGTTCTCGGCGCGATGATCCGCGCCACCGCCTGAGCCGGGACGCGCCAGCCCGAGCCGGTACAATGGGCGGTTCCGCTCCACGACTGCCCGTTGCCCATGAACATCGTCGTCAAAGAAGAACTGAAGGCCTACATCGACCCGCTCACCGCAGACGAGTACGAAGCGCTGGAGCGCAGCATCCTGGCTGAAGGCTGCCGCGATGCGCTGGTGTTGTGGGGCGATGTGCTGGTGGACGGACACAACCGATATGGCATCTGCCAGAAGCACGATCTGCCGTTCAATACGGTGCAGAACACCCGCTTCCAGAGCATGGACGATGTCCACTTGTGGATGATCGAACAGCACCTGGGCCGGCGCAGCGTGTCGGACTTCCAGCGGGGCGAACTGGCGCTGCGCAAGCGCGAGATCCTGGCCGAGCGCAAGCGCATCGAGCAGGAAAAGCTGCAGCGCGAAAGCGACGGCACCGCCGACAGCCAGGACGAGGACCAGGACAGCCCGCCGTGGGATCCGGCACCCAGCTTCAGCCGCGCCGAACTGGCCCGTGAGGCGAAGCTGAGCAGCAACCAGATCAGCATGATCGAACGCATCCGTGCGCAGGCGGCGCCGGAAGTGGTGGAGGCGGTGAAGAACGGCCAGCTGTCGATCAGCGCGGCGGCAGCCGTGGCATCGCTGCCGGAAGACGAGCAGCGCGCGGCCGCCACCGGTGGCAAGGATGAACTGAAGCAAGCCGCCAAGCGCGCCCGTGAAGCCAACCGCAAGCCGCGTGCGGCCAAGCCGGACGTAGCGGTGCAGGCTGAAGAGGTCAGCGAGGACGAGCAGGCGCTGCGCGATGCCGAGGTGATGCATGCCCTGGAACAGCTGGGCGAAGGCGCCCCGGCGCTGCGCGCCCGCATCGTCAGCCTGACCCGCGAAAACAATGCGCTGCGCCAGCAGCTGGCGGCGCTGCGCGCGCAGCTCAGCGCGTAATTCGGACGTGGGGCGGCGTGCATCACGCTGCAGCTGCGCTCGCCGAGCATGGCTCGGCGCTACCGCATGCACTTGCCCGTCAACGGGGCCCAACACCGGCCCCGGTAGACTGCCCGCATGACCATGACTCCCGATGATCCGCGCCGCGCCCAGCTGCGGCGCCTGAAAGCCATCGCCTTCGGCATGCTGCTGGTGATGCTGGCCGGTTTCGCGGTCAGCCACTGGCAGGGCGAGCGCGGTATCTGGGCCTGGGTCGCCGCGTTCTGCGAAGCCGCGGCGGTGGGCGCCATGGCCGACTGGTTCGCGGTGGTGGCCCTGTTCCGCCGGCCGATGGGCCTGCCCATCCCGCATACCGCGATCATCCCGCGCAGCAAGGAACGCATCGGCGACAGCCTGGCGGTCTTCGTGCGCGACCAGTTCCTGGCGCCGGACATGCTGCTGGCGCGATTGAAAGTCTTCGATCCGGCTGCCCGCCTGGGCAGCTGGCTGTCCGCGCCCGAGCAGGTGCGCATGCTGGCCGACATGGCGCGCGGCTGGGCCTTGCAGGCGCTGGATTTCTTCGACGAAGCGGCCGTGCGCCGCCAGCTGCACGGCTTCGTGGTGCAGCAGCTGCGGCAGTGGAACGCGGCCTCCACCGCCGGCGAACTGCTGACCCTGCTGACCGCCGATGGCCGCCACCAGCGCGTGCTGGACGAAGGCCTGCAGCGACTGGGGCGCTGGCTGGAACAGCCGGAGGTCAAGGAGCGGGCCTCGCAGCTGATCGTGCGCTACATCC
This sequence comes from Stenotrophomonas sp. NPDC078853, assembly GCF_044901215.1. NCBI lineage: Bacteria > Pseudomonadati > Pseudomonadota > Gammaproteobacteria > Lysobacterales > Lysobacteraceae > Stenotrophomonas > Stenotrophomonas sp. NPDC078853. Next base: position 76,771 of record NZ_JBJDOQ010000003.1, read on the forward strand.
AGCGCGAGTGGCCGACCCTGTCCAGCACGGTGAACTGGATCAAGCCGATCGACGAGATCGGCGACAGCGTGGCCGAACGGCTGGCCGGGGCGGTGCTGGAGGAAATGCAGCAGGTGCTGGCCGACCCGCTGCACCCGCTGCGGCAGGACTATGAACAGTGGCTCGGCACCTACGTACAGCGCTTGCGCGAGGACCCTGCGCTGGCTACCCGCATTGAACAGCTGAAGCAGGAAATGATCGACCACCCTGCCCTTCAGGAGTACGTGCAGGGCCTGTGGTCGCGCATCCACGCCAGCCTGCGTGCGGACCTGCAGAGTGAGAACTCCGCGCTGGCCGGGCACCTGGAGCGCAGCATGGCCGCGCTGGGCCGCAGCCTGTCTTCGGACCCGGCGCTGCGCGATGCGCTCAACCTGCACCTGCTGGAGGGTGCGCAGCGGCTGACCTCGCGCCTGCGCGAAGGCGTCACCGCACATATCGCGCAGACGGTGAAGGGGTGGGACGAACGCCACCTGGTGGAACAGCTGGAACTGAGCGTAGGCCGCGACCTGCAGTTCATCCGCTTCAACGGCACGCTGGTCGGTGGCCTGATCGGGTTGCTGCTGCACGCGGCCACCACACTGCTGCCGATGTGAGTGCGGGCGTGCGGGCGTGCTGCCGAGCTGTCCGATTGATGGCATAGCCATCAATGCCACCTCCGATGGAACTTTCCAACGCCGGTAACTTTGTGATTGCCGACAAACCCGGCGTTGTCCCACGTACCTAGCATTGGCCCTGCCCGCCAGCCAATAGCGGCAGCAGCGAGCCAGCCCCGACATCTCGACGCGGTCCCTTCCGCAGGGTCCAGGGAAGGTTGCGGCCTGAATACACCATGCCGCTCAGATCCACTCTGGAATCCGAACGATGACCATCCATACGCGCCGATTGATGAAACCTGCACTGCTGGCCGTGCTCTGCGCGGCATCCACGCTGGGAACGGCGCAAGCCGGCGGGCCTGCCGTGCAGAGCCAGGACCTTGTGTACCAGTACGAGGAAATGTTTGAGTTCGATATCGCCACCTGGCTGGCCGGGCATGCGCCACAGCTCAGCCCCCAGGCCGAAGTGCTGTCCCATTGGGCGGGCTACAGCGGCATCAGTCCGCGCGTCCTGCTTGCCCTGATGGAGCTGCAGACCGGCGTGGTGGGCAACCAGGATGCTTCGCCTGGCAGTCTGGAACGGCCCTTCGGCACGCTGGTCACCAGGACCGGCTTCGGGCCGCAGCTGCGCGAAGTGGCCGAAACGCTGCGTGATGCGATGTATGACGCCGCTGATACCGGCACGATGGGGCCTGTGGCGCTGTCGGCCGACAACCCGCTGCGCACCCTGTACGCGCTCTCAGGCATGGACACTGTGCGTGCCACGGCGCTGGCCGACGCCGGCTTCAATGATGTCTACCGCAAACTGTTCGGAGGCAGCCCGGCGAGGGCGCAACGCGACGGCGGGGCGCGGGCGCAGGCCGATGTGCCGCCGACCACCCTCTTGCAGTTTCCTTATCCACTGAAGGCGAAGTGGCATATCGGCGGCGCACACACGCACTCCGGCAGCGGCCGGTTCCCGATGTCTTCGCTGGACATGTCGGTCGGCGGCTGGTGGGGCAGCAACCAGAGCAACTACTGGGTATCGGCATCGGCGTCGGGACGTTTCAAGCGCCACTCCTCCTGCATGGCCGAGATCGTGCACGAAGGTGGCTGGTCCACCACCTACTACCACCTGATGAACATCCGCCCCGCAACAGGCGCGATGGTGGCGGCCAACGATGCCATTGCCAACCCGGCCAATACCCCGAACCAGGCCTTGTGCGATGGAGGATCCTCTACCGGCCCGCACGAACATTGGTCCCTGAAGTCCAACGGCAGCCAGCACCATCTGAACGGTGTGACCCTGTCCAGCTACCTGATCACCGCCACGGGCACCAGTTACGACACCAACTGCCAGCGCTTCAACCTCAGCCGTAATGGCAGGCGCTACTGTTCGGATTTCTACACCAACATAGGTGTTGACGCTCCCTGAATCGGGTATTCTCCCGCGCATCGCGCGCCAAGGCGGTGCGCCGGGGGGATCAATGACCAGGATGTTGGTGACGCTGGCGCTGTGTGCGCTGGCCACGCAGGCTCACGCGCAACGCGTGTACAAGTGCAGCGATGGCAAACAGGTGGCCTATCAGTCGGTGCCCTGCCCGAAGGAGCAGGACACCGGCATCAGCCGGCCGGTCGTGCGCGATCCGAACCTGACCAGCGCCGACCGCGTGCGCGTGGCGCAGGAATCATCACAGGCGCGCCGCTGGGTGCGTCAGGGCGCCGGTTACGACCAGCCCGACGTGCGCGGCACGGTGATCGACAACGTGGTCGATCCGCAATCCTGCGAAGACGCCCGCCTGCGCAAGGAGATGGCCGAAGTGTTCACTGGCCGCAGCGCTCCTGCGCGCATCGACCAGGAAATCCACCGCGCCTGCGCGGTACGCTGAAAGCCCGTGCGGTCACACGTGTGACCGTACTGAAAACGCTTGCTTAACTAAATGAGAATACTTATCATTTAGTCAACACGTACGCCCAGCCAGTCAGTCGCGGATCCCTTCCGCCGTTGCCGCCCCGTGTACCAGCTAACGTTCGCCGCCCCAGCCTGGTGCGGTGACGATGGGAGCGGGCGCTGCATGCTGGCGCTGGGCATGCGCGCCTGCGCGGCCGTTTCCATCGCCGGCTTTTTTACCTGCATGGAATCGCACCCCTCATGTCGTCGCTGTCCAACGCTTCCCCCCGTTCGCTGCTCGCGCTTGCCATCACCAGCCTGTTGCTCGCTTCGGCCGCCCACGCAGACACCCCGGCCGATGCCTCCGCGCCTACCCTGGACGCGGTGCAGGTCACCGCCGATGGTGAAATCCGCAACGGCTATACGGTCAAGCACGCAAACACCGCCACCAAGCTGGACCTGTCGCTGCGCGAAACGCCGCAGTCGGTCACCGTGGTCACCCGCCAGCGGCTGGACGACATGGGCCTGTTCGCGCTGTCCGATGTCATGGGCCAGGTCACCGGCGTGCACGTGTCGGTCACCGACAGCGAGCGCATCAACTATGTGTCGCGCGGCTACAACATCACCAATTTCCAGGTCGATGGCATGCTCAACACCTTCGGTGGGTCGATCAAGACCAACACCGACAGCGTGATCTACGAGCGTATCGAAGTGATCCGCGGCGCCACCGGCCTGACCACCGGTGCCGGCGATCCTTCGGGCACCATCAGCTTCGTGCGCAAGCGCCCCACCGATACCTTCCAGGCCGGTGCCAACCTGACCGTGGGCCGCTGGGGCAACCAGCGCCTGGAAGCCGACCTCGGCGGTCCGGTGGCACTGGATGGGCGCATCCGGGCGCGCGTGGTGGCGGCCAAGCAGCAGAGTGATTCGTTCCGCGATGTGTACCAACTGGACAAGGACGTGTTCTACGGCATCGTGCAGGCCGACGTCACCGACAGCACCCTGCTGGAACTGGGCTATGAGTACCAGTCGCCGCATACCTCCGGGGTGACCTGGGGCGTGGTGCCGTACTGGGGCGCCGATGGCACGCCGGCGAACCTGCCGCGCTCGACCAACCTGTCAGCCTCGTGGAGTGCCTGGCCGATCGTTGAAAAGACCCGCTTCGTGCGCCTGGAGCAGCAACTCGGCAACGGCTGGTCGGCCAAGGCCAGCCTGACCCACGCCGACCGCGATACCGATGGCAGTGTCTGGTATGGCGCCCAGGGCTATCCGCGCGCGGATGGCACCGGCGTGTCGGCTTACGTTTCGCACTTCAACGAGCAGAGCACGATGGAGGTGTTCGACCTCAACGCCAGCGGTCCGTTCAAGCTGTTCGGGCGCGACCACGAGCTGGTGTTCGGTCTGGGCCGGTCGGTGCGCAAGGGGGAATCCGATGCGCTCGATTTCGACTACACCTCCGCCTATGCGGTGGTGCCGGACTGGCGCAGCTGGACAGGCGATGTGCCGCGCTTGCCGGTCACCCGGCTGGGCTACCTGGCATCGGAAAACGAGCTGAAGCAGAGCGCCGCTTACCTGGCCGCACGGCTGCAGCTGGCTGATCCGCTGCTGGCCGTGGTCGGTGCCCGTTATGGCAGCTGGGAAACCAGGACCTGGCGCTATACCCATGACGCCGCCAGCAACCTGACCGCCACGACCCGCACCGGCTACAAGCCCGATGATTCGCTGACTCCGTACCTGGGTCTGGTGTACGACTTCAACGCGATCTTCAGCGGCTACGTCAGCTACGCCGATATCTTCCAGCCGCAGAATTACCGCGACCGCAGTGGCGACTATCTGGAACCGGTGGTCGGCACGATGTGGGAAGGCGGCCTGAAGGCCGAGTTTTTCGGCGGCCTGCTCAATGCCTCCGCGGCAATCTTCGAAGGCGAGCAGGACAACGTGGCCGAGATCGATGATTCGGTCCCGCCGTCGTCGCTGCCCGATGGCAGCCAGGCCTACCGTTCCACCGGCAAGGGCAACAAGGTGAAAGGCTGGGAGCTGGAAACGCAGGGCAGCATCGGCGAGCACTGGAACCTCTCCGCCGGCTTCGCCCACACCACCATCCGCAACCGTGCCGGCGTGCTGCAGAAGACCACCAACCCGCAGGACACCTTCCGGCTCAACGCCAGCTAGCGCCCGGGCGGCATCGACGGCCGGTTCTGGCTGGGCGGGGGTGCGACATGGCAGAGCGGCATCTGGAACAACAGCACCAAGCCGCGCGCGGACTACCTGACCAGCGGCCGCACCGAAAGTGCGCGCATCCAACAGGATGCGTTCTACCTGGTGAACCTGTCGGCCGGTTACCGCTTCAATCAGAACTTCAGTGCGCAGCTCAACCTCAACAACGTGCTGGACAAGGCGTACTACAACAATGTCGGCTTCTACCAGGGCGTGTACTGGGGCGAACCGCGCAACGTGACCATGACGCTGCGCTGGAAGCTCTGAAGATCTGATGGATGCCGCCGGCGATGTGCCGGCAGCCGGCCACGGATGGCCACCTTTTCCACCGGCAGCGATGCCATCAACCGCAACTGCAGGATCACCGTGGACCGCTCGCCTTCTACTGCCAACACGACCGCCAACACTCGCTTGGCCACGTTCTTCGCCCGCCCCGGCTGGGGGGTGTTTTCGCGCAGCATGGCCGCCATCTTCGGTGGCTACGCGCTGGCCGCGGTGACCAGCGTTTTCTGCGCGCTGGCGTTGCCCGGAGCGCGCGGACAGACCGTGCTGACCGGCATGCTGGTGGCGATCGTGGTGTGTGCCTGCGCGGCGCTGTGGGCCTTTGCCACGCGCACGGCGTTGCGCGCATGGATCGGTATTCTGCTGCCCACCGTGGTGATGGCGGCGGTTGCGCGGGCACTGGGAGCGTGGGCATGAAGAACGGATTCCGCCAGTCGATGGCCTGGCTGCATACCTGGACCGGCCTGCTGGTGGGCTGGCTGCTGCTGCTGATCTTCATGGCCGGCACCGCCAGCTATTACCGCGAGGAAATCAGCCGCTGGATGCGCCCGGAATTGCCGGCCACGACAGTCAGTACCGACGTCGCGGCCGAGCGCGCGGTGCACTACCTGCAGGAACACGCCGGCCACGCCGAGACCTGGTTCGTCACCCTGCCCGACCCGCGCAACCCGGCCATGCGGATGTTCTGGCGCAATCCCGAATCGATGGTCAAGCCGCCGGTGGAAGGCGAGCGCCGCCGCCGCGGTGGCGGACGCTTCGGCGATGCCACGGTCGATCCGAACACCGGCGACAAGCTGGAAGCCCGCGAAACCCGCGGCGGTGAGTTCTTCTACCGCCTGCACTTCGACCTGCACTACATTCCAGTGCTGTGGGCGCGTTACCTGGTGGGCTTCTGCGCGATGTTCATGCTGGTGGCGATCATCACCGGGGTCATCACCCACAAGAAGATCTTCAAGGACTTCTTCACCTTCCGCAAAGACAAGGGCCTGCGTTCCTGGCTGGATTTCCACAACGTCAGCGCGGTGATGGCGCTGCCGTACCACGCGATGATCACCTACACCGGCATCGTTACCCTGATGGTGATGTACCTGCCGTGGGGCATCAAGGCGGCCTACCCGACCGATGAAGATGCGTTCTTCAGCGAAGCGTTCGGCGGCATGCCAGAGGTCAGCGCACCGGCCGAAGGGCGCGCTGCACCGCTGCCGATCCAGCAGTTGCTGGACAGCGCGCGCACGCACTGGAAAGGCGTGGATGTGTCCGGCTTCAGCGTCGCCCACCCGGGCGCGGCCAATGCGGTGATCGACATCCGCCAGCGCGATGGCCGCCGCCTGTCCGTCGATACACCGGCGCTGCGCTACGACATGGTGACCGGCACGCTGCTGATGGAATCACCGGCCTCCGGCGCAGCCACTGCCACCCGCGGGGTGATGTACGGACTGCACCTGGCCCGCTTCGCCGACTGGGGGCTGCGTGCGTTGTTCTTCCTGTCCGGCCTGACCGGCTGCCTGATGGTCGCCAGCGGCGTGGTGCTGTGGGCAGTGAAGGAACGGCCCAAACATGCCAAGAGTGGCCGGATCGGCTTCGGCCTGCGACTGGTGGACGCGCTGAACATCGGCGCGGTGGCGGGGCTGCCGATTGCGTTCGCATCGTACTTCTGGGGCAACCGGCTCCTGCCGCTGCAGCTGCCCGAGCGCGCCGATGCGGAGGTCAGCGTGTTCTTCTACGCCTGGGGCGCGGCCCTGCTGGCAGCGTTCATCTGGCCCAAGCGGCTGATGTGGACTTGGCAGTTGTACCTCGGCGCGGCCCTGTTTGCGTTGTTGCCGCTGCTCAATGCGCTGACCACGCAGGCCCATCTGGGCGTGACCATCCCGGCCGGCGACTGGGTATTGGCCGGCTTCGACCTGGTGATGCTGGCCTTCGGCGCGATGCTGGCGATGTGCGGCTGGCGGATGCAGCGCTGGACGCCGCCGTTGAGCGCGGCAGAGAAGAAAAAGCGCGCGGCCTCGGCAGCCGGGGGCAGTGCGGTGCCGATCGAGGCGAAGGCATGATGCTGCTCGCCTTGGGCCTGTCCTTCAGCGCATTCACCGCGCTGTCGCTGGCGATGGAAAAGCACCAGCTGGACCTGCATGGAAAGCAGGCCGCCCCGGTGTCGCGGCGTCGGCAGTGGTCGGGGCTGGGCTGGGTGCTGCTGGGCGCGGCATTCGGGCTGAGCGTGGTCGACCACGGCTGGGCGATGGGACCGGTGCTGTGGCTGGGCACGATGACCATCGCCGGGCTGCTGCTGGCCTTCGGGCTGTACCCGTGGAAGCCACGCTGGATCGCGCCCCTGGCGCTGGCGTTGCCCGCGCTGGGGCTGGTTGCGGCGTTGGTTTGACCCGTGTTTGTGGGTGACGACCGTTGGTCGTCACGCTTCGGCGCCCCGCGCGATCCCGGTAGTGACGACCAACGGTCGTCACCCACCGTAAGCGTCGGTCGTCACCCACCCGGTGCCATCACAGCGCGCGCAGTTCCCACGCGCGATGGATGCGCGCGTTGCGTTCGAAATCCGGCCCGATGGTGCGTGGGCTGATCTCGCGGCACGTGGCGAACCCGGCGATCGCGTTTTCTTCCAGCTTGAAGCGGCGGAAGTTGTTGGAGAAGTACAGCACGCCGCCCGGTGCAAGCCGGGCCACGGCCGCGCGCAACAGCCGCAGCTGCTCGCGCTGCACGTCGAAATCTTCGGCACGCGCGGAGTTGGAGAAGGTCGGCGGATCGCAGAAGATCACGTCATACAGGCCTTCGTCGGCCTCCAGCCAGGCCATCGCATCGGCCTGCACCAGCAGGTGCTGGTTGCCGCCCTGCCCGTTCAAGGCCAGGTTGTCGTAGCACCACTGCAGGTAGGTCGCTGACAGGTCCACGCTGGTGGTGCTGGCCGCCCCCGCCACCGCCGCCTGCACACTGGCCACGCCGGTGTAGCAGAACAGGTTGAGGAAATGCTTGCCGCGTATCTGTTCGGCCATCGTCCGGCGCAGCGGACGGTGGTCCAGGAACAGGCCGGTATCCAGGTAATCGAACAGGTTCACCCGCAGCAGCGCGTTGTTCTCGCGCACGATGAGGAACTCATCGCGCCGCTCGAAGCGACCGTACTTGCTGCCGCCCTTGCCGCGCTCGCGCGACTTCAGCGCCACCTGCTCCGGCGGCACCTGGAACACCTCGCGCGCGGCCGACAGCAGTTCGTTGCGGCGACGGCGTACGTCGTTCTCGGGGATGGTCGCCGGCGGGGCGTATTCCTGCACGTGCAGGAAAGTGCGGCCCTTGCCGCCGTCTTCCTGGTAGACGTCGATGGCCGCCGCGTATTCGGGCAGATCGGCATCGTAGGCACGGAAGCAGGTCACCTGCTCGCGCGCACGCCAGGTCTTGAACTTCTTCAGGTTCTTGCGGATGCGGTTGGCCACCATCTGCGCGCCTTCGCTGAGTTCGCGCGGCACCGCCGGGTCGCGCTTGGGCACGGCCACCGGATCACAGACGATCAGCGCGCACTCCAGCGCACCGTTGAACATCTGGTACTTCTTGCCGGCACGCAGGCCGGTGGCGAAGGCCAGTTCGTCATCGCCACACAGCAGGCTGGCGCGCCACTGCGGTACCGCCTTCTGCAGGGCATCGCCGAGGCGGCGATACAGCGCCGGATCGGCCGCCAGCCGCTCGTCGTAGGGCGGATTGCAGACCACCGTGCCGATCTCCAACGGCGGCGCCGGCAGGTCATCGATGTCGGCGCGGGTGAAGGTGATCGCATGCGCGACGCCGGCCACTTCGGCATTCTCGCGTGCTGCGGCGATCGCCAGCGGATCGATATCGCTGCCGAACACCACCGGCTTCAACGCCGCCAGGCCGGCGGTCTCGCGCTCGCGCGCCTCGGTCAACAGGGCCTTCCAGCTATCCTTGTCAAAGCCCAGCCAGCGGCTCGGCGGCAGGCTGCCGTGGCGCATCAGGCCGGGCGCGACGTCGGCGGCCATCAGGGCGCCCTCGATCAGCAGCGTGCCACTGCCGCACATCGGGTCCAGCAGGCCACCCCCGGCAGCATGCAGGCGCGGCCACTGGCCACGCAGCAGCACGGCGGCGGCCAGATTCTCGCGCAGCGGCGCATCATGCGCGGCGCCACGCCAACCGCGGCGGTGCAGCGGGCCGCCACCGAGGTCGATGGAGATCGTGGCCCGGCCTTTGCGCAGGGACAGGTTGATGCGGATGTCGGGCAGATCGGTATTCACCGACGGGCGCTCCAGCCCCTCGCTGCGCATGCGGTCGACCACCGCGTCCTTGATCCGCTGCGCGGCAAAACGCGCATGGGTGATCTTGTCGCCGGACACGTGGGCATCCACGGCCAGGGTCATCTCCGGCTTCATGTGGTCCTGCCACGGCATCATGTGCACGCCGTCATACAGGGCCTGTTCGTCGGGGCATTCGAACTCGGCCAGCGGCCACAGTACGCGGCTGGCCAGGCGTGACCACAGCACCACGCGCTGCGCCTGGGCCAGGTCGCCTTCGGCGTTGGCGCCGGCAATGGTGGCGGTCGCCTTGGCAAGGCCCAGGGCCGACAGCTCGTCGGCAAGCAGGTATTCCAGGCCCTTGGCGCAGGAGACGAAGAAATTCACGGGATCGGTTTCGCAGGTGGGGCGGCCGCTTGCGCGGCGCAGGATCGGGCAGGCCCTGGCAACAGGCCCGCGCCCATGCCGGCGGCACGGGGGCACCATTGTAATCGCTGGCGGGCCGGCCCGCCCTGAAGGGTGGCGGGTGCTGGGACAAGAGCGTGACGACCAACGGTCGTCACCCACCGTGGGGAATGGTGGTCACCCACCGTGGGAAGAGTCGTCATCCACCGTGGGGAATGGTGGTCATCTACCTTGGGGAATGGTGGTCACCCACCTTCAGGCCTTGGTGGGTGGCGACCGTTGGTCGCCACGCCTTACAGCCGGCGCAGCAGGGCCTCGAAGGCGGCCGCCGATTCGGCCACGTGGTCGTTCAGGCGGTGGCCGTCGTTGACCAGCAGCAGCGAAGCGGCGCGCTTGCGCGCCCATTCGATGACCCCGGCCGCAGGGATCAGTTCGTCATGCCAAGCGTGGACCACGCTGGTGGGGACAGCGGCCGCATCCAGGGCCGGCATGGGGCCCATGGTGGTTGGCGGCACCATCAGGAACAGGCCGGCCACCGGCACGTGCAGCGAGGCGATGGCGGAGATGTAGGCGCCCAGGCTGGAACCTGCCAGCACCACCGGGCCGCGTGCCACGGCGGACGTGGCCCGCTCGATCAGCCGCTGCAGCCGTGCCGGCACATCGCCGAGCCGGCTCACGTCCGCTTTGGCATCCAGGTCCATGAAGTCGGGCCGCTCGTGGGTCCAGCCCAGGCGCTCGGCAACGTCGGCCAGCGCGGTCACCTTGATGGCATCGGGGCCGCTTTCGAAGCCATGCGAAAGGATGCAGTGGCCGCGGCTCATGCGGACACCGGCAGAACGCGCGCAGGGGTCATTTCGGGAATGCAGTTCATCGCGCAATGCTAGCATCGGCACATGCCGAATCCGCTGATTCCCGGGCTGCAGATCCAGCCGCTGCCCTACCACGACCTGCTGCCACTGCGCGCGACGGATACGCTGCAGACGGTGGTGGTGCATTGCACCGAACTGCCCGACCTGGCCATGGCGCGCCAGTACGGTGAGAAGCCGCTTTACGAGAGCGGCACCGGCAACAGCGGGCACTTCTACATCGACCGCGATGGCAGCGTGTACCAGTACGTGGCCACCGACCGCATCGCCCACCACGTGCGGGGCATGAACGATAAGTCCATCGGCATCGAGCTGGTCAATACGGGCCGTTATCCGGACTGGTTCGACAGCCGTTGCCAGACCATGCCGGAGACCTATCCCGAAGCACAGATCGCCGCGCTGGTGCGCCTGGTCCAGGCATTGGCGACGCGGTATCCGTCATTGCGCCACATCGTGGGCCATGACGAGCTGGACCTGGAGCAGATCCCGGCCAGTGACGATGCGGCGATCAAGGTGGCGCGCAAACGCGATCCCGGTCCGTTGTTTCCGTGGCGCGAGGTACAGGCCGCCGTGCCGCTGCAGCACGCCGTGCCGTGAACCAAGCAGATGTGTAGTGGCGAGCTTGCTCGCCATCGAGTAGCGAGCAAGCTCGCTACTACGGGTCAGGGATGCTATGCGCCGGTCGCCACCGGCCGGCTGCCGTCACTGATCCAGCCGCTCCAGGAATCGGCATAGATGCGTGCGCCGTGCAGGCCGGCCGATTCCATCGCCAGCAGCAGATGGCAGGCGGTAACCCCGGATCCACACATCAGCACCACCTGCGCCGGATCATGCGCGCCGATCACCTGCTGCAGTTCGGCGCGCAGTTCATCGGCCGGGCGCATCCTGCCGCCCGCCACGTTCAGGCCGAACGGGCGGTTCACGGCGCCAGGTACGTGGCCGGCCACGGGATCCAGCGGCTCCACTTCACCGCGGAAACGTTCGTTGGCGCGTGCATCGACCAGCCAGCCGGATGCGTGTTTCAGCCGCATTGCCACTTCATCCACGCTGGCCACCTGACGGGCATCGAGGTGGCCGGGATACGGTGGCAGGGCGGCAGGTTGGACGGCCTCGGTGGCCACCGGAAGACCTGCCTGCTGCCACGCCGCGAAGCCACCATCGAGCACGGCCACCTGGCGGTGACCCATCAAGCGCAGCAGCCACCACAGGCGCGCGGCCGCCATGCTGCCTTCGGCCGCGTCGTACACCACCACCTGCGTGTCCGGGCCGATACCCCAGCGACCCACGGTGGCAGCGAAGGTCGCGCTGTCCGGCAGCGGATGCCGGCCGTGGCCCACGCTGCGCTTGTCCGATAGATCGTGGTCGAGGTCGGCATACACCGCACCGGGAATGTGCCCGGCGGCGTACTGTGCTGCCCCGGCCTGGGCCTCAGCCAGCGAAAAACGCGCATCGACCACGCGCACTGCGGTGCTTGCCGTGGCGCGCGCGTCCACCACGCGGAGCACATCGGCATCGAGCATCGCGGCCAATGATGCCGCATCGACAAGCGGGGTCCAGCTTGCATCGTTGGCGTTCATGACACTTCCTCCAGGCGACGGCGCAGGTTGTACAGGATGGCCGCGGTTGCGCCCCATATGCGCTGGCCGGGCCAGCTGTATTCCAGGACGTGGCGCACGCGTCCACGATGGACGATTTCCACGTGGCGCAGGTTGTCCGCTGACATCAGGAAGTCCAGCGGCACCTCGAACACGTCGGCCACTTCGTCAGGCGAGGGCACCGGCTTGAAACCTGGATCAATCACCGCCACTACCGGCGTCACGCGGTAGCCGGTTATGGTCACGAACGGGTCCAGGTAACCCAGGGCCTGCACCTGGCCGGCCGCCAGCGCGATCTCTTCGTTGCTTTCGCGCAGCGCCGCGGCCATCGCATCGGCGTCGTCGGCTTCGGTGCGGCCACCGGGGAAACCCACCTGCCCCCCATGCTGGCGCAGCGCTTCGGTGCGGCGCGTCAGGATCACCTGCGCGCCGGTGGCACGCGGCACGATACCGGCCAGCACCGCTGCTTCGACAAGCGGTCCGGGAGGCAGCAGATCCTCCAGCTCGCTGCGGTTCCAGCCATCCCCCAGCGGCGGCGCATCCAGCGGATGCAGCGCGCGCATCAGGCGTTGATGATCGGCCAGCGAGCCTTCCAATGAAGCTCGGAGCTGCTCGCGCAGCGGCAGGCGATGGTGCATGACGTGCTGCCGTTCGCGCTCGCTCATCGACGACCACCGCGCGATTTCGTCGAGGCTGCGCAGGCAGCCGGTGCACGACCGATGCGGGTCGAGTTCGCATTTTCCAATGCAGGGACTGGGCACGGCACGTGCTGGTTTTTCCGTGGTTTGCACCGCCGTACATTACCGCGAATGGACCGCGGCCGGCACCCGGCGCAAACAAAAACGCGCCGGTGGAAGCCACCGGCGCGTCGGGTTGAACGGTGTTGCTGATTACTTGACGCTGACCAGCTTGATTTCGAACTGCACGGCCACGTTCGGCGGGAACGGGGTACGCGGGTCGGCACCATAGGCCTGTTCCGGCGGCAAGGTCACTTCCCACTTCGAACCGGCCGGCATCTGCAGCAGGGTCTCGCGCATGGCCTTCATTTCCACTTCGCTCAGCTTCATCGCAGGAATCTGCTGGGCGGGGCGTGCTTCAGCCGGACGGGTGCCGTACGGGAATGGACCGGCCACTTCCAGCTGCACGGTGCTGGCCTGCGTCGGCTTGGCGCCCTTGCCGGCTTCGATCACGCGGTACTGCACGCCGCTGGCCAGGGTCTGCACGCCGGCCTTGGCCTTGTTGGTGGCCAGGAACTGGGTGCTCTTGGTCTTGTTTTCAGCAGCAGCCTTGTCGTACTCGGCCTTGGCGGCCTGCGCACGACCCTGCTCGCGCTTCTGGAACGCTTCAACGGCCGGCTTCAGCTGGTCGGCGGTAATGGCCGGCTGCTTCTTGGCGTAGGCATCCTGCAGGCCCTTCACCACCGAGTTGATGTCCAGCTGCTCACCGCGACCGGTCAGCTCGGCAAGGTTGTTGCCGTAGTCATAACCGAAGTAATAGCTGAGCTTGCCCTTTTCGGACGCAACGTCCTGGGCGAAGGCATTGCCCGTCAGGGCCAGGGCCGCGACGGCGACCGCGATAGAACGCAACTTCATCAAACAATTCTCCAGGGGTGGTAACTCAGGGGGCGTTTTCGCCGCCCTGAGGCGACGGGTTAGGATAGCGGCCGCGAGGGGGGTTCCGCTACTGACAACGCAGGCTTTGACCTGATTGCGTTTCAAGAGTTCAACATCACTGTTTTTTAACGTTTCTGGAGATTCCGCGTGGCCGACGCCCCGATTACCGCCCCCGTTGCCGTAATGGACCACGGTGCCATCCGCACCGTGACGGTGCAGCGGCCGGAGAAACTCAATGCACTCAACGGGGAAACCCTGCGCGCGCTGGCTGCGGCCTTCGAGGACGCCGCCCGGGACCCGGCCGTACGCGTCGTGATCCTGACCGGCGCCGGGCCGAAAGCCTTCGTTGCAGGGGCTGACATCAGTGAGATGAACACCCTGTCGGCCGTGGACGGGCGGGACTTTTCCCTTCTGGGACAGCGCCTTATGCGTCAGATCGAGCGGATGCCCAAGCCGGTCATCGCACGCGTGAACGGGTTCGCACTGGGCGGCGGGCTGGAGCTGGCCATGGCCTGCCACCTGCGCATTGCCGTCGATACCGCCCGGCTGGGCCAGCCGGAGATCACCCTGGGGCTGATTCCCGGCTTCGGCGGCAGCCAGCGCCTGCTGCGCCTGTGCGGACGCGCCGCCACGCTGGAACTGTGCCTGCTGGGCACTCCCATCGATGCCGCACGTGCGCTGCAGCTGGGCCTGGTGAACGAAGTCGCCGGCGCCGACGCGCTGGATGCGCGCGTGGCCGCGCACGCCGAACGCCTCGCAAACGCGGCGCCGCTGGCCCTGCGGGCGCTGCTCGATGCGGTGCATGTAGGCGGCGAATGCAGCCTGGAATCGGGTCTGGAATACGAAAGTGCGCAGTTCGGGCTGCTGTTTGCCACCCAGGACATGCGCGAAGGCACCAGCGCCTTCCTTGAACGCCGCCCTGCCGTATTCCAGAACCGCTGAACCATGGCACGTGCGATCGACCCTGCAGTGCTGTTGGAACGGGTGTTGGCCGACGACCTGGATGGCGCGGTACAGGCTGGCCTGATGGAGTACGCGCCCGGTGAGGCCGATCCCAGCCGGGTGCCCGGGCATCCGGATCTGCCGCAGCGGTTGCTGCAGGTCCAGCACCAGCTGCGCCAGGCTTGGGCAGCCCGGGAGCGCTACCGGGCACGTGCGGTACGCCTGGCGCGCCGCGAAGCCGAGCGCGACGCGCGCCGCGCACCGCCGCCGGCACCCGACCAGAAGCCCGCCCTGCCCTCTGCCGCCGCGGCGATCCTGGCGCGCGCCAAGGCGCGGGCGGCCGTCCCCAAAGGAAGCTGATGGCTACCGCCAGCAAGACCGCACGCGCGCCTGCGCGGCGTACCGCGAAGATGCCGCGCGCCGACGTGGTGGAGATGTTCACCCGGTTGCGCGAGCTCAATCCGCATCCGAAGACCGAACTGGAGTACAGCTCGCCGTTCGAGCTGCTGGTGGCCGTGGCGCTGTCGGCGCAGGCCACCGACGTGGGCGTCAACAAGGCCACGCGCAAGCTGTTTCCCGTGGCCAACACGCCGCAGGCGATCCTGGACCTGGGCGAAGAAGGCCTGAAGCGCTATATCTCCACCATCGGCCTGTTCAACGCCAAGGCGAAGAACGTGATCGCCGCCTGCCGCCTGCTGGTGGAGCAGCACGGCAGCGTGGTGCCGGAAGACCGCGCCGCGCTGGAAGCCCTGCCCGGCGTGGGCCGCAAGACCGCCAACGTGGTGCTCAACACCGCCTTCGGGCAGCCGACCATGGCGGTGGACACGCATATTTTCCGGGTGTCCAACCGTACCGGGCTGGCACCGGGCAAGGATGTGCGCGCCGTTGAGGACGGGCTGATGAAGGCGATTCCGGGGGAGTTCCTGCTCGATGCGCACCACTGGTTGATCCTGCACGGGCGCTATGTGTGCAAGGCGCGCAAGCCCGACTGCCCGCAGTGCGTGATCCGCGATCTGTGCCGCTTCAAGGACAAGACACAAACCGCCTGAAGCCACTGCGCGGCCTGCCATCCCGACGCAATCCTGCCGTCATATGGATCGGGCCTGATAAGGGCCCTGCGCCACGGCAAAGGCCGTGGCGGCCGAGGCGCGTTCGCGAACTGTCATATTTACGCAATCTTCACGATCTAGCCTGCGCGCATCTTCCCACCTGCCTGCAAGGCTACTTTCTCCATGAAACTGCATCGCCAACTTCTCACTGCGGCCGTTGCGGCTGCGCTGTTCGTCCCGGCCGCCCACGCTGAAGTGGCCATCGATGTGATCGGCGGTTCGGAGATCACCTTCGAAGGCCTGGTCCAGGCCGATGGCAACTGGTTCGACAACGATGTAGCCGACCTCAACGGCGGCGATGCAGCCAACGGCAAGGACAGCGAGTTCGAGCTGCGCCGTGCCGAACTGGTGCTCAAGGGCAAGGGCCCGGGCAACGTGGAATGGGTGGTCGGCTACGACGCGAAGGCCGACAAGTTCCTCGACACGAACATCAAATACAAGCTGGGCGGCAACAGCAGCCACTTCATCCAGCTGGGCCAGTACAAGCAGCCCAACAGCCTGGAAGAACTGTCCAGCACCAAGAACAACGACTTCATCTCCAAGGCCGCGGTGACCAACACCTACGCCGTGGCGCGTCGCCTCGGCGGTGCCTGGGGCTACGGCCAGGACAACTGGTCGGTGACCGCCAGCGCCTTCGGTCGCGAACTGACCCGCAACCTCGCCCACGGCAGTGGCTACGGCGCGCGCGGCACCTTCGCCCCGATCAACGAAAAGGGCCAGGTGCTGCATTTCGGCCTGAGCTACGTGGCCTATGACACCGACGCGGACACCCTGCGCGTGCGTGCCCGTCCGAATGCCGACCTCGCCACCGTGCGCCTGATCGACAGCGGCAACATGGTCGACACCGACAACGTCACCACCCTGGGCGTGGAAGCGATGTACATCGGTGGCCCGTTCAAGGCGCAGGGTGAGTACTACAGCAGCAAGGCCAAGCGCATGGCCAACGACAACTACACCAGCGATGGTTTCTATGTCAGCGGCCTGTGGAACATCACCGGCGAAACCTGGGGCTACAAGGGCGGCGTGCCGGGCACCGGCCTGCCGGACAACCCCGCCAGCGGCATGTGGCAGCTTGGCGCACGCTACGACCACATGGACCTCAACGACGGCAACCTGAGCGCCAACCCGGTCGCCGGTCGTCCGCCGATCGTGGACGGCGTGCTCGGCGGCAAGATGGATATCTGGACCGTGGGCGTGAACTACTACTGGCGCTCCAACACCAAGTTCGCCCTGAACTACGTGATGGTGGACAGCCAGAAGTACAGCTCCAGCGTGCGTGGCTTCGTCAATGACGACCCGAACATCCTGGAAGCGCGCCTGCAGTTCTTCTGGTAAGACCTGCAGTTGCAACACGCTGATCAGCAAGGGCACGGCATTGCGCCGTGCCCTTCTGCGTTTGTGGGCACCTTCCCGCCGTCTGGTCGGATTTTTACGCTGTCATGGATGCGTCATGTGACAGTCGCGCTGGTGTCACGCAATCGTTATGGAATGTGCAGCGACACGACGGGTACCCACCCGTCCACCACCCAGGAGCCATCCCCGTGATCCACGCCTTCAAGTCGCGCGCCGCCGTCGCCATCCTGGCCGCGTCGTCCGTCTTCGCCGCCAACGCCGCTGATGTGACCGGCGCCGGTGCGTCCTTCATCTTCCCCGTGATGTCCAAGTGGTCGGCCGATTACACCGTCGCCACCGGCAAGAAGGTCAATTACCAGTCCATCGGTTCCGGCGGTGGCATCGCGCAGATCAAGGCCGCCACGGTCGACTTCGGTTCCTCCGATGCGCCGCTGAAGCCGGAAGAGCTGGCTGCTGCAGGCCTGGCCCAGTTCCCGTCGGTGATCGGCGGCGTGGTGCCGGTGATCAACGTGGCCGGCATCGCCCCGGGCGCGCTGAAGCTGGATGGCGCCACCCTGGCCAACATCTTCCTGGGCAAGATCAAGACCTGGAACGACCCGGCCATCGCCGCGCTGAACCCGGGCCTGACCCTGCCGGCGGCGAAGGTCACCATCGTGCACCGCTCCGACGGTTCGGGCACCACCTTCAACTTCGTCAACTACCTGTCCAAGGTCAGCCCGGAGTGGAAGACCAAGGTCGGTGAAGGCACCTCGGTCCAGTGGCCGGCCGGCATCGGCGGCAAGGGCAACGAAGGCGTCGCTGCCTACGTGAAGCAGATCAAGGGCGGCATCGGCTACGTCGAACTGTCCTACGCGCTGCAGAACCGCATGTCCTACGCTTCGATGAAGAACGCCGCCGGCAATGTCGTGCAGCCGTCGGACACCACCTTCGCCGCCGCCGCCGCCAGCGCCGACTGGGCCAACGCCAAGGACTTCTACCTGGTGATGACCAATGCACCGGGCGCCCAGGCTTGGCCGATCACCGCCACCAACTTCATCCTGGTGCGCAAGCAGCCGCGCAACGTGGCCAATGCGAAGGCGACCCAGGACTTCTTCCGCTGGATCTACAAGAGCGGCGACAACCAGGCCAAGCAGCTGGACTACGTGCCGCTGCCGGACAGCCTGGTGCAGCAGATCGAAACGTACTGGACGCAGAACCTGAAGTACTGATCCATCACGACATGGGGCCGGCGGGGACTCTCTCCCTCCGCCGGCCCCGTCCGGGGCGCGTGACCTTTCCAGGGTTGCGCGTTTTTTTTTGCGCCCGGTCTTGCTCGCGTGCATGCTCGGGCGAGTGGGCGAAGGGAGCTGGGCAGGACACGCCGCAAGTACGTCCATGTAGGCTTCTGTTCGGCTCCTGCCTCACAGAGTCCTGCCCAGCTCCCTTCGCCCACTCCTGACAGACTGCGGGCGCGGCGGGGGTGAAAGGCGAGAGCGGAAGCCGCGCAGTTCTGGTCCCCCGCGCGGGAAGCGGGCGCTGGCGTGGGGGTGTGAAAGGCCCGTCATATGGTGACGTGGCGGGTGTTCGCGACCTGCGTCATCAGGCTGTAACAAAAACATCATTTCATAGCCGCAACCGCCGGACAGACCGGCAACCTACCGCTATGGAGTGACGCATGAAACTGCAGAAGGCCGGCCTGGCCACCCTTTCCCTGGCCATTGCCCTCGGCCTGTCGGCCTGCGGCGGCAACGAAGCGCCGACCGCCCAGCAGCCGGCCGATGGTTCCACTGCCGCAGCCCCGGCCGCCGGTGACAAGGTCAGCGCCGAAGTCTCCGGCGCCGGCGCTTCCTTCATTTTCCCGCTGGTGTCCAAGTGGTCGGCCGATTACAACGCGGCCAGCGGCGCCAAGATCAACTACCAGTCGATCGGCTCCGGCGGCGGCATCGCCCAGATCAAGGCCGGCACCGTTGATTTCGGGTCGTCGGACAAGCCGCTCAGCAGCGAAGAGCTGGCCCAGTCCGGCCTGGCCCAGTTCCCGTCGGCGATCGGCGGCGTGGTGCCGGTGGTCAACATCGAAGGCCTGGAGCCGGGCAAGCTGCGCCTGAGCGGCGCCCTGCTGGCCGACATCTTCCTGGGCAAGATCAAGACCTGGAACGACCCGGCCATCGTCGCCGTCAACCCGGGCGTGACCCTGCCGGAAGGCAAGATCACCCTGGTGCACCGCTCCGATGGTTCGGGCACCACCTTCAACTTCACCAACTACCTGTCCAAGGTCAGCGCGGACTGGAAGGGCAAGGTCGGCGAAGGCACTTCGGTGCAGTGGCCGGACGGCGTGGGTGGCAAGGGCAACGAAGGCGTGGCTTCGTACGTGAAGCAGATCAAGGGCTCGATCGGCTATGTCGAACTGGCCTACGCCCTGCAGAACAGCATGCCGTACACCTCCATGCAGAACGCGGCCGGCACCTGGGTGCAGCCGAGCGCTGAAACCTTCGCCGCCGCTGCCGCCAGCGCCGACTGGGCCAGCGCCAAGGACTTCAACCTGGTCATCACCAATGCACCGGGTGAGCAGGCCTGGCCGATCACCGCCACCAACTTCATGCTGATGCAGAAGCAGCCCAAGGATGCCAAGCGCAACCAGGACGCACTGGCGTTCTTCAAGTGGGCCTTCGAAAACGGCCAGGCGCAGGCCAACGAGCTGCACTACGTGCCGCTGCCGGCCGAGCTGGTCACCCAGATCGAAGCCTACTGGGGTACTGAACTGAAGTGATGCCGGCACGGTGCCCGCCCCGCGCGGGCACCGTCCTTTCGAGTACCGCGTCACCCCGCCCCCAACTGGCCGCGTCGCCTATCCCATGAATGCCATCGCACAGCCTGCCGCCGTACCTTCCACGCGTGATGCGCGTGACGCCCGCAATGACCGCCTGTTCCGATGGGTGCTGGTCGGCACCGTCATCTTCGTCCTGGCCGCGCTGGCCTGCGCCGCGCTGTCCATGCTGTGGGGCGGACGCCACGCCCTGGAAGCGCAGGGCCTGAGCTTCTTCTACTCCTCCGAATGGAATCCGGTGGAGAACAAATTCGGTGCGCTGGCACCGATCTACGGCACCCTGGTCACCGCGCTGATCGCGATGGTCATCGCCGTACCGGTGAGCTTCGGCATCGCCTTCTTCCTGACCGAAGTCGCCCCGCGCTGGATGCGCGGCCCGGTCGGTACGGCCATCGAGCTGCTGGCCGGCATTCCTTCGATCATCTACGGCATGTGGGGCCTGTTCGTGCTGGTGCCGGTGATGACCGAGTACGTGACCCCCTTCCTCAATGAAACCTTGGGCGAATGGCCGATCATCGGCCCGATGTTCCAGGGTCCGCCGCTGGGCATCGGCATGCTCACCGCCGGCTTCGTGCTGGCCATCATGGTCATTCCCTTCATCTCTTCGGTGATGCGCGAAGTGTTCCTCACCGTGCCGACCCGCCTGAAGGAATCGGCTTATGCGCTGGGTTCGACCAAATGGGAAGTCAGCTGGGACATCGTGCTGCCCTACACCCGCTCGGCGGTGATCGGCGGCATCTTCCTGGGCCTGGGGCGCGCCCTTGGCGAGACCATGGCGGTGGCCTTCGTGATCGGCAACAGCGTGCGCCTGTCGCCTTCGCTGCTGGAGCCGGGCACCACCATCGCCGCGCTGATCGCCAATGACTTCGGCGAAGCCACCGAGACCTACCGTTCCGCCCTGCTGCTGCTCGGCTTCGTCCTGTTCATCGTCACCTTCGTGGTGCTCGCCATTGCCCGCCTGATGCTGATGCGCCTGTCCCGCAAGGAGGGCAACTGATGTCCACTGCCACTGAATCGCTGTATCTGCGCCGCCGCATCGGCAACGTCGTGGCGATCCTGCTCTCCGTCGTCACCGCGCTGTTCGGCCTGTTCTTCCTCGGCTGGATCCTGTGGACGCTGTTTTCCAAGGGGTTGCCAGGTATCAACTGGGCGCTGTTCACCCAGATGACCCCGCCGCCCATGCAGGAAGGAGGCCTGGCCAATGCCTTCTACGGCAGTGCGGTGATGTGCGCCATGGCGATCGGCATCGGTACCCCGCTGGGCGTGCTGGCCGGGACCTGGCTGGCCGAGTACGGCAACTTCCGCAAGGCCGGCACGGTGGTCCGTTTCGTCAACGACATCCTGCTGTCGGCCCCGTCGATCGTGCTGGGCCTGTTCGTCTACACGCTGTTCGTGATGCAGACCGGAGGCAGCTTCTCCGCCTTCGCCGGTGCGCTGGCGCTGGCCTTCATCGTGCTGCCGGTGGTGGTGCGCACCACCGACGAGATGCTGCGCCTGGTGCCTTCGCAGATGCGCGAAGCGGCGCTGTCGCTGGGCATCCCGCAGTGGAAGGTCACCGTGCAGGTGCTGTACCGCAGCGCCTCGGCCGGCATCGTCACCGGCATCCTGCTGGCGCTGGCGCGCATTTCCGGCGAGACCGCCCCGCTGCTGTTCACCGCCTTCGGCAACCAGTACTGGAGCAGCAACGTGTTCCAGCCGATGGCTTCGGTGCCGGTGGTGATGAACCAGTTCGCCGGCAGCCCGTACGAATCCTGGCAGGTGCTGGCCTGGGCCGGCGCACTGGTGCTGACCGTCTTCGTGCTCCTTATCAGCCTGAGCGCACGCGGCATCCTGCTGCGCAACCGTATCTCCCATGACTGACCTTTCCGCGGACACTGCCATGAACGATCTTTCCAACGCCGTGCCGATGCAGCGCATCGTGGTCCCGGCCTCGCATGAATCGCTTGCCACCCCGGCGCCGGTCAAGCTGGCCGCGCGTGGACTGGACTTCTACTACGACAAGTTCCATGCCCTGAAGAGCATCGACATCGAAGTGCCGGAGAAGCGAGTCACCGCGCTGATCGGCCCTTCCGGCTGCGGCAAGTCGACCCTGCTGCGCATCTTCAACCGCATCTACGCGCTGTACCCGAAGCTGGAAGCCCGTGGTGAGGTGCTGCTGGATGGCGAGAACATCCTGTCGCCGAAGTACCCGATGAACCGCCTGCGCAGCAAGGTCGGCATGGTGTTCCAGAAGCCGGTGCCGTTCCCGATGACCATCTTCGAGAACGTGGCCTACGGCATCCGCCACCACGAAAAACTGTCCAAGGCGGACATGAACGACCGCGTCGAGCATGCACTGCGCCAGGGCGCGCTGTGGGACGAAGTGAAGGACAAGCTGGGACAGAGCGCGTTGGGCCTGTCCGGTGGCCAGCAGCAGCGCCTGTGCATCGCACGCGCCGTCGCCCTGCGCCCGGACGTGCTGCTGCTGGACGAACCGACCTCCGCGCTGGATCCGATCTCCACCAGCCGCATCGAGCAGCTGGTGGAGGAGCTCAAGCACGATTACACCATCGTCATCGTGACCCACAACATGCAGCAGGCCGCGCGTGTTTCCGACTACACCGCCTTCATGTACCTGGGCGACCTGATCGAGCATGACCGGACCGAAGTGATCTTCTCGCAGCCCAGCAAGCAGCAGACCGAAGACTACATCACCGGCCGCTTCGGCTGATCCGACGCACGCCCTTTTTCGAGAGCATAGACATGAACCTTCCCAACGACCACATCGTCAAGAGTTACGATGAAGAGCAGCAGCGCCTGGTCGCCGAAATCGTGCGCATGGGCGAGATGGCCGTGGCACAGCTCGAGGCGTCGATGGACGTGATCGAGAAGCGCGACGAGAATGCTGCCCGCCGCATCATCGCCAACGACGAAGCCATCGACGCGCTGGAACAGCAGATCAGCCACGACGTCATGCGCCTGTCGCTGCGTGGCCCGATGGCGCGCGACCTGCGCGAGATCCTCGCTGGCCTGCGCATCCCGGCCGACATCGAACGCATCGGCGACTATGCCGCCAACGTGGCCAAGCGCTCCATCGCGCTGGGCAAGGTGCCGCCGCTGCCGCAGATCCAGGGCCTGCGGGCTCTCGGCCGCTTGGCTGCGGTGCAGGTACGCCGGGCCATCGAGGCCTACCGGGACAACGACGTGGAAGCGGCGCTGGCGCTGCGCGAGGACGACGCCCGCCTGGATGCGCAGTACACCGCGCTGTTCCGCGAGCTGCTGACCTACATGATGGAAGACCCGCGCAACATCACCCCCTGCACCCACCTGCTGTTCATGGCCAAGAACCTGGAACGGGTCGGCGACCACGCCACCAACATCGCCGAGAACGTCTGGTTCCTGGTGCATGGCGAACAGCCGCTGCCGCCGCGCGAGAAGCGCGACGAGACCTCCAGCGCTGCGGAGTGATCCCCCCGGCGTGGCAGTGCCCGGAAGCCGAGCCCTGCTCGGCTTTCCTCGTTCATGGCCCCTGGAGGGGGCGACCGGCGGCCTCTGTTAGAATTCGGGTATGACTGACACCCCGCTGCCCCCGCCCGTCGACGCCCCTGCCCCGCCTCCTGCCACGCACCGTGCGATGTCGCAGCGCTTCCGCGGCTTCCTGCCGGTGGTGGTGGACGTGGAAACCGGCGGCTTCGACTGCCGACGCAATGCCCTGCTGGAAATCGCGGCGGTTCCCATCGAAATGGACGACAACGGGCTGCTGTACCCGGGCCAGACGGCCAGCGCGCATGTAGTGCCGGCCGAAGGCCTGGAGATCGATCCCAAGTCGCTGGAGATCACCGGCATCATCCTGGACCACCCGTTCCGGTTGGCCAAGGAAGAGAAGCACGCGCTGGACCACATCTTCACCCCGGTGCGTGCGGCGATGAAGAAGTACGGTTGCCAGCGCGCGATCCTGGTCGGCCATAACGCGCATTTCGACCTGGGATTCGTCAACGCCGCGGTCGAGCGCGTGGGCCACAAGCGCAACCCGTTCCACCCCTTCAGCGTGTTCGACACGGTGACCATGGCCGGCATCGCCTACGGCCAGACCGTACTGGCTCGCGCCGCCACTGCGGCAGGACTCGGTTGGGATGCCGAAGAGGCGCACAGCGCGGTGTATGACACCGAGCAGACCGCCAAACTGTTCTGCACGATCGCCAACGCCTGGCCGCGCTGAGCTGCATTGGAAGCGCGACGACCACCGGTCGTCGCCCACGTGGACGAGCATCGGTTGACCCGAGTGGGTCAGCCGATGCTCGTGCGATCGCGACCGTCGCTCTTGGCGCGGTAAAGCGCGCGGTCGGCGCGCTGGTACAGCAGCTTGGGCGTGCGGTCGGCCGGGTCCAGCTCCACCAGGCCGGCGCTGAAGGTGACCCGCAGGTCCGGGATTCCGGCCCAGTCCGGATGGTCGTGGAACAGCCCGTGCAGGCGAGCGCAGACCTGCGCCGCTTCCTCCAGCCGGGTGTCGTTGAGCAACAGGGCGAACTCTTCACCGCCGGTACGCGCAGGCAGGTCCGAATCGCGGCAGGCGGAGGCCAGCACCTGCGCCACCTCGACCAGCACCGCGTCGCCCACACTGTGCGAATGGCGGTCGTTGACGTTCTTGAAGTGATCCACGTCAAGCACCACCAGGCACAGCGGATGCCCGCTGCGCTGCGAACGGGCGAAGTCACGCGCCATCGTTTCGTCGAAGGCACGGCGGTTCGGCAGGCCGGTCAGCGCATCTTCGCGGGCCTGGCGTTCGAACGCCTCGGACTGCAGTGCCAGCCGGTCCACCAGGTCGCTCTTCTCTGAATTCAACGCCTGCAGGTGCACGGTCTGCGCCTGCAGGTCGCGCGTGGCCTCGTCCACCATGCGCGCCAGGCGGATATTGGAGGTCTTGTAGCGGTTGATCAGGAAACGGTACAGGGCGATCAGCGCGGCCAGCAGCAGCAGCGCCGCCACCGCCTGCACGCTGTGCCGCTGCCACCAGAACGGCTCGATGGTGAACGACCACACCGCTTCACTGTCACTCCAGGCGCCGCCTGGATGCGCCGCCGATACATGCAGGGTGTAATCACCCGGCGGCAGGCCGATGAACTCCACGCTGCGTTGCTGCCCGCGCTCCACCCAGCCACTGTCCAGTCCGTCCAGCCGGGTGCGGTAGCGGATCCGTTCGGACATCAGGTAGCTCAAGCCGACAAAGCTCACCGCCAGCCGTCGCCCGCCTTCGATGCGATTGCGCTCGCTGCCTTCCCAATGGATGGGTGCGCCGTCCACCTGCACGTTCTCGATCGCCGCCGGCGGCGCCAGACGCTCGCGGAAGCGCTGCAGCCGCAACGGATCAACCATGCTCAGGCCACCGGCGGTCACCACCCAGTAGGTGCCGTCCTGGCGCAACAGCGCCGCCGGCCCGGAACTGCCGTTGGCCTGCGAGTTCGCCATCCCGTCGATTTCGTTGTAACGCTCCACGTCCAGGCGCGGGGCGCGGCCGTCGGCCACTTCGTTGAGCATGCCCATGTCGGTACGCAGCACGCCGCGGTTGCTGCTGATCCAGACGTTCCCCACTTTGTCCGGCACCAGCTGGAACACCGTGTCCACCGGCATGCCCTGCTCCAGCCCGACGCGCGAAAGCACGCCGTGCTGATAGCGATAGAGACCGCGGTCGCTGCTGATCCACATCGCATCGCCGATCTGCTGGAACCCGAACACACTGCGCCCCCCGCCCAGTCCGGCCAGGTCGATGTACTGCACGGTATCGCCGCGCAGCACGCGGATGCCTTCGATGGTGCCTATCCACAGGTTGCCGGCGGCATCGTGGGCCAGCGCGGTGATCAATGCGGTCGGCATGCCTTCCATGCGCGGCAGGCTGGCACCCTTCTCATCGATGCGTGCCACGCCCCTCTGGGTACCGGCCCACACCACGCCCTGCGCATCGATGCTGATCGCGCGGATGTTGCCGATAGGCACCCCGTCGACGCTGTCATAGGTGCGTTCGGGATGTCCGCTTTCGTCCAGCCGCATCACCCCGTCACCGAAGGTGCCTACCCATACAGCGCGGTCCCTGCCCTGTGCCAGGCTCAGCACCGATGGGGGCTTGCCGCCCCGGTTATGCAGGATGACCGGTGCGAAACGACCGTCCGCGCCGCGCCGGTCCAGGCCGCTGGCGCTGCCGACCCACAGCGTGCGCTGCGCATCTTCCAGCACCGTGCGCACGTAGTCACCGCTCAGGCCGTCGCGCTCGGTATAGCTGGCGAACAGGGTTTCGCGCAGCCGGTACAGCCCGCCATTGGCGCCGACCCAGATGCTGCCTTCGGCATCCTCGCGCAGGCTCACCACCCGCCCGCCGGGCAGGTTCAGGCCCGCCGGCAGGCGCTCCAGTCCGTGCTGTGAAATGCGCAGCAGGCCCTGGTTCTCCGTACCCAGCCACAGATCGCCGTGGCGATCCTGCAGCATGGCGGTCAGGTGGATCTGCCCTGGCAGGCGATGGACCAGGTGCGGTGTATCGTCCTGCAACCGGTACAGGCTCTCCCCGCCGACGATCCACAGCACCCCATCGGGAGCGCGGTAGGGCCACACCAGACCGCTACCCACGCCCCAGGCGGCTGGCGCGCGCTTGAGCGTGCCATCGGTATCGCGCAGCACCAGGCCGTCCAGGGTTCCGATCCAGACCCGGTCCTGCGCATCGACCACCAGCTTGGTGAAGTTCAGCGCGAACGGCAGATCCTTCGGTGGCGCCTCGTAGACCATCTTCCCGTCCGGCCCCAGATAGCCGATTCCCTTGCCTTCGAACAACAGCCACAGGCGGCCATGGCTGTCCATCTGCATGGCCTGGATGAGAACCTGTGGAGTGTGCTGCTGGCGCTGCCACACGTCCCACTGGCCATCGGTCGAACGCCGGGTGATGTTGCCGCGCGAATCGCTGATCCACAGCCCGCCCTGCCGGTCCACCAGCAGCGAGCCCACGCCGTTGTCGCGCAGGCCGGGGCGCGTGCTGCGGTCGAAGACGGTGAAATCCAGGCCGTTGTAACGCACCAGGCCTTCCCAGGTGGCAAACCACAGGTGGCCTTCGGGGGTCTGGGCGATGTCGCGCAGCGAGTTGTGCGGCAGGCCATTGCGTGAGGTCCATACATCGATGGCGTAGTCGCGCAGCGGCGGCGCGCCGCCGCCGTGCGCGGATGCCGGCAGGCAGCCCACCAGCATCAGCAGCCCCAGCAGCACGTACAGCGCCAGGCGCCGCAAGCCGGCCACGTCTCCATCGCGCCGCCGCGCGATGGCTTGAATCCCCCGGTGCCTCATCGCAGCGCGTCAGCTCCCGACATACGATGGCACCGACGCACGCGCACGCAAGTGCGCCGTGCGCCCTTGCGGGCAGGGGCGGGAACGATCTGGTTCATCGGGTTGACGCTGGGAAGATATGCGCATCATAGGCAAATCCGCGCCCGCCTGTGTCAAGCCCCGCCGCGCGGGGCGGCCATCACCGGCGCCGGCCAGTAAACGACTGCATCCAGACCGCCGCCTGCGCGGTTCTCCAGGCTCACCCGGGCGCCGTCCTTGCCGGCCAGGGCGCGGGCGATGGTCAGGCCCAGTCCGGCCCCGCCGGTTTCCCGCGAACGCGAGGTTTCCAGCCGCACGAAGGGATCGAACACGCTGCGCAGCTCGTCTTCGGCCAGCCCGGGGCCCTGATCGCTGATGCGCACCCGCACGCCCTTGCCATCCCGTTCGGCCCGCACGCTGGCCGACTGCCCGTACATCAGCGCGTTGTCCAGCAGGTTGCTGAAAAGACGGCGCATGGCCAGCGGCCGCAGCATCAGCACCGCGCCACAGCCGCCATCGAAGCGGGCGTCGGCGCCGGCTTCCACGGCATCTTCCACCAGGCTTTCCAGCAGCGAATCCAGGTCCAGCGGCGCCCGCTGTTCGGCGCTTTCGGCGCTGCGCGCCAGCTCCAGCCCTTCGCGGATCAGCGCCTGCATGGCCGCCAGGTCAGCGATCAGGCGCTCGCGCAGGGCTTCGTCTTCCACGTTCTCAAGCCGCAGGCGCAGGCGCGTGACCGGCGTCTGCAGGTCATGGGTGATCGCCGCCAGCATGTGGGTGCGCTCGGCCAGGTGCCGCTGCAGTTGCTGCTGCATGGCATTGAAGGCCTCGGCGGCGCGCTGGACTTCCAGCGGGCCGGTGACCGGCATCGGCTCGCGGTGCAGGTCCTGGCCCAGCTCCTGCGCAGCGCTGGCCAACCGCTGCAGCGGCGCACTGGCCATCCGCGCGACGGCATACGCCAGCACGGCGATGGCCAGCACCAGCAGGCTCAGGAACAGCGGATCCACTGCCAGCACGCCGTTGTGCGCCACTGCAGGCGATTCCAGCGCCAGCGCCAGCGCGGTGCCATCGGACAGGGTCAACTGCACTGCGCGGCAACGCGGTGGGATGAAGGCCGGATCGCGCTCGCGCGGCGGCCGGTTGCGGTGCTTGTCCTTGTCCGGCGGCGGCAGCAGGTCTTCCATGCGCGGCAGGCAGGCCCGGAAGGAAGTGAAATGCACCGACGCACTGGCCACCGGACCGGGGCGCGCCGCCAGCACGTCCATCAACGCGCTGTCCGCCCTGCCCTGGCGGGCACCGGGCAGCAGCACGCGCACGCTGGGACCGCCCGCCGCCAGCAGCCGCTCGCGCAGTTCCGGATTGCCGTCCAGCAGGTTCACGTAGCCCTGCAGGCGGTCGGCGATGCGGGTCAGGTTCTGCCGTTCGAACTCCTGCTGCCGCTTGGCGCCGGCCAGCAAGGTCGCGCCGATCGCCGCCACGCTCATGCCCAGCAGCAGGATCACGAACAGCCGGCCCACCATCGAAGACAGGAAGCGGCGCAGCCGGCTCATTCCAGCGTCACCGCCGCAGCCAGCACATAGCCTTCGTTGCGCACGGTCTTGATCAGGCCATCAGGGCCACCGTCATCGGCCAGCTTGTTGCGCAGGCGGCTGACCTGCAGGTCGATCGCGCGGTCCTGCGATTCGTAGTTGCGCCCGGTACTGAGGGCGACCAGCTGTTCGCGCGAGAGCACCTTGTTGGCGTGCCCGACGAATACCCGCAGCAGGCGGAACTCAGCACCGGACAGCACCACCACGCGACCATCGGGATCGACCAGGTGGCGGTGTTCGAGGTCGAAGATCCAGCGCGAGAAGCGCGCACGGCGGATCGCCAGCGGCTCCAGGTTGGCCGGCAACGCTTCGGTCCTGCGCAGCACGTTGCGGATGCGCGCCAGCAGCTCACGCGGTTCGAACGGCTTGGCCAGGTAATCGTCGGCCCCCATTTCCAGCCCCAGCACGCGATCGATGGGTTCGGCGCGTGCAGTGAGCATGATCACCGGCGTGGCCGAGCGTGCGCGCAGGTCGCGGCAGAGGGTCAGCCCATCCTCGCGCGGAAGGTTCAGGTCCAGCACGATCAGGTCGACATGCTCGCGCTCCAGTACCTGGCGCATGCCCGCGCCATCGGCGGCGGTGCTGACCTGGTAGCCGGCGCGACCGAGCTGCTCGGCCAGCAGGCTGCGGATGTCGTTGTCGTCATCGACGATGAGCAGGCGGTGCATCGGGTGGGTGGTCTCCATGGCGGCATCATCCCCTGTCGGCAGCTGAACCGCACTTGGGCCAATGCGTTGCAGTGTATCCAGTGGCATACGCGATACACGGTGAAACACGCTTGATGCCGCCATGTTACACACGGACACACGTTGAGGATTGAGCCTGCGGGCAAACGGTTCGCACAATGAACACGATGCCGCTGGACGGCCTGTCGAGTACACCCCACCGTGAATTTCCGCCTGCTGCCCAAGACCCGCCGCGGTCGTCTGTTGCTGTCACTGCTGGTCATCGTGTTGCTCGCCGCGATTGCCTGGTGGCTGCTGCGCAAGCCCGCTGCACCGACGCTGGCCACGTCCCCGGTGACCCGCGCCGACGTAGAGCAGACGGTGGACGCCACCGGGGTCATCGACGCCTACCGGCTGGTCAGCGTCGGCGCGCAGGCCTCCGGCCAGGTGCGCTCGCTGAAGGTCCAGCTCGGCGATACGGTGAAGGAAGGCGAGTTGATCGCCGAGATCGACGCCACCACCCAGCAGAACACCGTGCTCAAGGCCGAAGCCACCCTGCAGCAGCAGCGCGCGCAGTTGGCGGTGCAGCAGGCCAGCCTGCGCCAGGCCGAACTGGACTTCGCCCGCCAGCAGCAGATGCTCGCCGCCGAAGCCACGTCGCGGCAGGAATACGACGCCGCCGAAGCCACGCTGAAGACCGCCCGCGCGCAGATCCAGGCCAACCAGGCGCAGATCAAGGGCAGCGAAACCGAAGTCGCCACCGCGCGTGCCGACCTGGCCTACACCCGCATCACCGCGCCAATGGATGGCACGGTGGTGGCGGTGGTGACCGAAGAAGGCCGCACCGTGAATGCCAACCAGACCGCACCGACCATCGTGATGCTGGCGCGGCTGGATCTGGTGACGGTCAATGCGGAGATCTCCGAAGCCGACGTGGTCAAGATCAAGCCGGGCATGCCGGTGTACTTCACCACGCTGGGCGAACCGGACCGCAGGTACCACGCCACGCTGCGCCAGGTGAATCCGGCGCCGGCATCGATCGCCAACGAGAGCTCGTCCAGCTCCAGCAGTTCATCCAGTTCGAGCTCCAGCACGGCGGTCTACTACAACGCGCTGTTCGACGTTGAAAACCCCGATGGCACCCTGCGCATCGACATGACCGCGCAGGTTTCGGTACTGCTGAAGCAGGCCAAAGGCGCGCTGACCGTGCCATCGGTCGCGCTGGGGCCGAAGACCCGTGATGGCCAGCAGGTGGTGCGCGTGGTCGGTGAAGACGGCCAGCCGCAGCCGCGCCGGGTCAAGGTGGGGATCAACAACGGCGCCAATGCCGAGATCCTGTCCGGGCTGGCCGAAGGCGAGCGCGTGGTGGTCGGCGAAGGCGGCTCGGCCAGCGCCTCGACCTCGTCCAACCGTGCCCCCGGCATGCGCATGGGTCCGGGCATGGGCGGCGGCGGGCCGCGCCGATGAGCACGCCGGCCGCTTCCACCGTGCTGCTGCGGCTGCGCGACCTGCGCCGCGAATTCCCGGCCGGCGAAGACACCATCGCCGTGCTGCGCGAGGTCAACCTGGACATCCATGCCGGTGAGATGGTCGCCATCGTCGGCCAGTCCGGCTCCGGCAAGTCGACGCTGATGAACATCCTGGGCTGCCTGGACCGCCCTACCCGCGGCAGTTACCAGGTGGCCGGCCGCGAGACCGGTCGCATGGACCCGGATGAACTGGCGGAACTGCGCCGCGAGCATTTCGGCTTCATCTTCCAGCGCTACCACCTGCTCGGCGACGTGGATGCGCGTGGCAACGTGGAAGTGCCGGCCATCTATGCTGGCAACCCGAGCGAACAGCGCAGCGCGCGTGCGGTGCAGCTGCTGCAACGCCTGGGGCTGGGTGATCGCATGCAGCACAAGCCGGGACAGTTGTCCGGTGGCCAGCAGCAGCGCGTGTCCATCGCGCGCGCGCTGATGAACGGCGGCGAGGTGATCCTGGCCGACGAACCCACCGGCGCACTGGATACGCGTTCCGGCGAAGAAGTGATGGGCATCCTGGGCGAGCTGCATGCCGAAGGCCACACCATCATCATCGTCACCCACGACATGAGCGTGGCCGAGCACGCCCAGCGCATCATCGAAATCCGCGACGGCGAGATCATCGCCGACCGCATCAACGAGAAGGCGCCGGCCTACCGTGCGCAGCGCGCGCCAAGCATCGATGCCGGCAAGGGAAACAGCTGGCGTGCGGCCCGCGACCGCTTCACCGAAGCCTTCCGCATGGCCCTGCTGGCCATGAACGCGCACCGCCTGCGCACCTTCCTGACCATGCTCGGCATCATCATCGGCATCGCCTCGGTAGTGTCGGTGGTGGCACTGGGCAATGGCTCGCAACAGCAGATCCTGCAGAACATCAGTTCGCTGGGCACCAACACCATCGATGTCTATCCGGGACGTGGCTTCGGTGACATGCGTTCGGCGCGGGTGCAGACGCTCAAGGCCAGCGACGCCGATGCGCTGGCCGGGCAGAGCTACGTGGACAGCGCCACGCCCAGCGTCTCCACCTCGGTGACCGCACGTTACCGCAACCTGTCGGCGACCGCGTCGGTGAGCGGCGTGGGCGAGCAGTTCTTCCGGGTGAAAGGGGTGAGCCTGGTCAGTGGCAGCTTCTTCGATACCGAAGCGGTGAAGTCACTGGCGCAGGTCGCGGTGATCGACGAAAACACCAGGACCCAGTTCTTCCCGGACAGCGACCCGATCGGCCAGGTGATCCTGCTCGGCAACGTGCCGGCGCGCGTGGTCGGGGTGGCAAAACGGCAGAGTTTCGGCTTTGGCGGCAGCACCAGCCTGAGTGTCTGGGTGCCACACACCACGGCGATGTCGCGCATGCTGGGCCAGAACCATGTGTCCAGCATCACCGTGCGGGTGAAGGACGATACGCCGATGGACGCCGCCCAGTCGGCGATCACCAACGTGCTGACGATGCGCCACGGCACCGAAGATTTCTTCCTGAGCAACAGCGCGGAAATCCGCGAGACCATCGAGCAGACCACCCGCACGATGACCCTGCTGATCGGCGCGATTGCCGCCATTGCGCTGCTGGTCGGCGGCATCGGAGTGATGAACATCATGCTGGTGTCGGTGACCGAGCGGACCCGCGAGATCGGCGTGCGGATGGCCGTGGGGGCGCGCCAGAGTGACATCCGCCAGCAGTTCCTGATCGAAGCGGTGCTGGTCTGCCTGCTGGGCGGGCTGATCGGCGTCAGCCTCGCGCTGGCGCTGGGCTGGGCGTTCGGAAGGTTCTCCAACGATTTCCAGATGGTGTTCTCCACCGGGTCCATCATTGCTGCCTTTGCCTGTTCCACCCTGATCGGCGTGGCCTTCGGCTTCCTGCCCGCGCGCAGTGCCGCGCAGCTGGATCCGGTCGACGCGCTGGCCCGCGAATGAGGATCCCCATGACCCGTTCCTACTCGATGCCTTCGCGCCTGCTGCTGGCCGCTTCGCTGCTCGCCGCGCTGGCCGGCTGCGCCACGGCGGGCCGTTACCCGGTGCAGGACGCCGCGGTTCCCGCCCGCTATGGCACCGCCGGCCTCGGCACGGCCGATGCAGCACCGCTGAGCGGACTGGACCAGCCTCGTCCGGATGTACGCGCCGATGCCTGGTGGACCGGCTTCGGTGATGCCGGGCTGGACCGCCTGGTCAGCCGCGTACTGGACGCCAACAACGACCTCGCCGTGGCCGGGCTGAACGTGCAACGGGCCCGCCTGCAGGCAGGCCTGGCGCGCAATGCGCTGTGGCCGGATCCGTCCCTGTCCGGCATCAGCACCAGCACGGCGCGGCCGATCGACCGCAGTGCGGACTGGCAGCGTACGGGCGATTACAGCACCGGCGTTTCGCTGCAGTGGGAAGTGGACCTGTGGGGCAGACTGCGCACCCAGCGTGACATCGCGGTGTGGTCGGCGCAGGCCAGCGAGGAAGACCGGCAGAACACCGCGCTGATCGCCATCGGCGATGCGGTCAACTACTACTGGAACCTCGCCTATCTCAACCAGTCCATCGCCGCAGGCGCGGAGGACCTCGCGCGCCTGCAGCGCACCCTGGAACTGGTGCAGGCGCGGCTGGATGCCGGCGCGGCATCGGGCAGGGAAGTGCGCCAGGCCCGGCAGAGCCTTGAAGCCCAACGTGCGGGGCAATCGGCGCTGGAACAGCAGCGGGTGGAGGCACGCAACGCGCTGACCGTGCTGCTGGATGGCCAACCGTGGCCGCAGGCGGAGGAGCCGCAGAGCCTGGCCGGCGCCAGCAGCCCGTCGCTGCAGGCCGGCCTGCCAGCCGAGCTGCTGGCGCGCCGGCCGGACCTGCGCGCGGCCGAACTGCGCCTGCGCAACAGCCTCAAGCAGATCCACGTGACGGCCACCAGCTACTACCCGACGCTGAGCCTGAACGGCGGCATCGGCACCAGCGGTCCGAACCTGGGCGATGTGCTGCGCAATCCGGTGGCTACGCTGGGCGCCGGACTTGCCCTTCCCTTCCTCAACCTGCAGCGTGCGCAGTTGGACACGGATGTGGCCGGCACGGACTACCAGATCGCCGCCACTACGTTCCGCAAGACGCTGTATACCGCGCTTTCCGAAGTGGACAATGCGCTGTCCGCACGTGACCAGCTGGCCATCCAGATGGCCGCATCGCAAGCCTCGTTCAACGAGGCGGTGGCAGTGGAGCGGGCCGAAGAAGTGCGTTACCGGGTCGGTGCGACCGACCTGCGCGATTGGCTGCTGGCGCAGCAGACCCGGCGCCAGGCCGAGCTGTCACTGGCGCGCGTGCGGCAGAGCCAGCTGGCCAATGACGTCACGCTGTTCAAAGCACTGGGAGGCAGCGCAGGCGGGTAGTACGGCCGCTGGCCGTCAGGCTTTCCGCCTTGGTGGGTGACCACCCGCTTTGGTGGGTGACGACCTGCCCTTGTGGGTGACGACCGTTGGTCGTCACGCTGTTGCTGCGTTACCGCTGCGCTCGCCGAGCATGGCTCGGCGCTACCCTCCTGGCGCTGGTAGTGACGGCCGCTGGCCGTCAGGCTTTCCGCCCTTGTGGGTGACGACCGTTGGTCGTCACGCTGTTGCTGCGTTACCGCTGCGCTCGCCGAGCATGGCTCGGCGCTACCGGGTACGGCGGCTCAGCCGCGCTGGCGTACCACTTCGAACAGGCTCACGCCGGTGGCGACCGACACGTTCAGGCTTTCGATCTCGCCCGGCATCGGGATCTTGACCAGCCCGTCGCAGTTCTCGCGGGTCAGCCGGCGCAGGCCGTCCGCCTCGCCACCCAGCACCAGCGCGATGTTGCCCTTCAGGTCCAGGTCGTACAGCGAGGCGGTCGCTTCACCGGCCAGGCCGTAGATCCACACACCCTGCTTCTGCAGGTCCTTCAGGCAGCGCGACAGGTTGGTCACCGCGACCACCGGGATACGGTCGGCCGCGCCGGCCGAGGTCTTGCGCACGGTGGCGTTCACCGTCGCCGACTTGTCCTTCGGAATGATCACCGCAGTGGCACCGGCCGCCGCCGCACTGCGCAGGCAGGCACCGAGGTTGTGCGGATCCTGCACTTCATCCAGCACCAGCAGCAGCGCCTTGCCCTCGGCAGCTTCCACCAGCGCTTCCAGCTCGTTTTCGTTGTAGGTGCGCGCAGCGGCATAGCGTGCGGCAACGCCCTGGTGACGCACCGACCCACCGACACCGTCCAGCGCCTGGCTGTTCACCTTGCGCACATCGATGCCCTTGCGGCGGGCATTCTCTTCGATCTCGACCAGCCGCGGGTTCTTCGCGCCTGCTTCGACCAGCACCTCGCGGACGTTCTCGGCATCGTTTTCGATGGAGGAAGCGACGGCGTTGACGCCGACAATCCACTGGCTGCTCTTGCTGCTCATGCTCGGCGTGACCGGTAAGGGGGGTGGGTATGGTAGAGCATCGGCCGCGCCGGCGCAGGCACCTCAGCGACTCTGCGGGGGCCAGTGCGGCGTGTCATGGTCCGGATGCTGGTGGGAGACCAGCCGGGCCAGGAACTCCAGCGCCTCCACGTCCTGCTCGGTACGCGAGGACGGCAATGCGCCCAGCGCATCGATGAACGGCAGCCGCGCTTCCATGCCGTACTGGCGCACCGGCGGCAGCCGCACAGGCTGGTCGAAGGCCCCGGCGGCGATGGCCATTCCGTCCGGCGCTTCGTAGGTGAGCGGGGTTCCGCACTGGTTGCAGAAGCCGCGCCGCACCAGGTTGGACGACTGGAAGTGGCTGGGCTGGCCACGGGTCCAGCTGAACTGCGCGCCGCGCACTGAAACCAACGGCGCGTAGTACGCACCGAAGGCTTTCTGGCACATCCGGCAGTGGCATATCGAGCTGTCCTTCAGCTCACCGCGGACTTCGAAGCGGACGGCGCCACACTGGCAGCCGCCGCTGTGTTCGGGTTGGCCCTGCATGGTGTTCGCCTCCCTCTGCAGCAGACGCCGGGCAGGACCCGGCGCTACCCGCGTCTTCTCAGTACTTCTTCTTGGTGCGCTTGGCCGGTTTGCCGTGCTCGGGCAATGGTGCCGCGCGCGGCGCTTCTTCTTCCTCGCCCTTGTGCTCGACCAGGCGGAAGTCGATCTTGCGCTCTTCCATGCTCGCCTTCAGCACCAGTACGCGCACGCTGTCGCCCAAGCGGTAGCTGGTGCCACGACGCTCGCCACCGAGCGTCTTACGCACCGCATCGAACTTGTAATAGTCATGCGGCAGCTGGGTGACATGCACCAGGCCCTGCACCTTGGAATCGGTCAATTCAACGAAAAGACCAAAGCTGGTGACGCCGCTGATCACGCCTTCGAACTGGCCACCGACGTGCTTTTCCATCCACGCGGCGCGGTAACGCTCGTCCACTTCGCGTTCGGCTTCGTCGGCACGGCGCTCGCGCTCGGAACACTGCAGCGCCAGCGCGGCCATTTCGCGCGCGGTGTAGGTGTACTTGTCCACGCGTGCACCAGTCAGCGCGTGCTTGATGGCGCGGTGCACCAGCAGGTCGGGGTAACGACGGATCGGCGAGGTGAAGTGCGCGTACGCCTCCAACGCCAGCCCGAAGTGCCCGTTGTTGTCCGGGCTGTACACGGCCAGGCTCTGGCTGCGCAGCAGCACCGATTCCAGCAGGGCGGCGTCGGGGCGATCGCGGATCTTCTTCAGCAGCTTGGTGTAGTCGCCCGGCACCACCTTCGACCACGGCGGCAGGCTCAGCTTGAACTCCTTGAGGAATTCCAGCAGGTCGGCGAACTTGGTCTCCGGCGGCTTTTCATGCACGCGATACGGTGCCGGCACGCCATGGCCGAGCAGGTAACGCGCGGCCTCCACGTTGGCGGCGATCATGCATTCTTCGATCAGCTTGTGCGCGTCGTTGCGCACCAGCATGCCGGCCTGGGTGACCTCGCCGGTGTTGTCCAGCACGAAGCGCACTTCGCTGGATTCGAACTCGATCGCACCGCGCTTGCTGCGCGCCTTGGCCAACACGTGGTACAGCTGGTACAGGCGCTCCACCTGCGGCAGCAGCGGACCGATCACCGCCTTGGCGCCGGCATCGTCCTCGCCAACCGCCTGCCACACCTGGGTGTAGGTCAGGCGCGCGTGCGAGTTCATCACCGCTTCGTAGAATTTCGAGCTGCTGACCTGGCCGTCGCGGTCCACCTGCATGTCGCAGACAAAGCACATGCGGTCGACCTTGGGCATCAGCGAGCAGATGCCGTTGGACAGCGTTTCCGGCAGCATCGGCACCACGAAACCCGGGAAATACACCGAGGTGGCGCGCTTCTGCGCTTCGTCGTCCAGCGGCGTACCGGGACGCACGTAGTTGGAGACATCGGCGATGGCCACCACCAGCCTGAAGCCGTTGGCATTGGGTTCGCAGTAGACCGCGTCGTCGAAGTCCTTGGCATCCTCGCCATCGATGGTGACCAGCGGGGTGCTGCGCAGGTCCACGCGGTTGCCGATCATCGCCGGTTCGACCACCAGCGGAACCGAGGCGGCTTCATCGAGCACTTCCTGCGGGAATTCGAACGGCAGTTCGTGGCCGTGGATGGCCGTTTCCACCACCAGCGAAGCGGTCAGCTTGTCGCCGAGCACGGCGATGATGCGGCCGATCGGCGGACGGCGGCTGTCCGGGGCCTGGGTCAGTTCGCACACCACCAGCTGTCCATCGCGCGCGCCACCGGTGTGGTCCGGCGGTACCTGCACATTGCGCTGGATGCGCTTGTCATCGGGCACCACGTAATTGATGCCCATCTCCACGCTGAAGCGGCCGATCAGGCGGGTCATGCCGCGCTCAAGCACGCGGGCGATGCTGCCCTCGCGGCGGCCGCGGTGATCGATGCCGGTCACGTTGGCCAGCACTTTGTCACCGTGCATGACCTTGCGCATTTCATAGGGTGGCAGGAACAGGTCGTCGCCGCCTTCCACCGGGCGCAGGAAGCCGAAGCCTTCCGGATTGGCGATCACCACGCCGGTCACCAGGTTCAGCGCCTGGATCGGGGCGAAGCCACCGCGGCGGTTCTGCACCAGCTGGCCATCGCGGACCATCGCGCCCAGTCGGCGCGACAGCGCTTCGGCGCGATCCGGTGCGGTCAGGCCCAGGCGGGCGCCGACTTCCTCGGCGGTCTGTGGCCCTTCGCAGCGTTCAAGCAAGGCCAGGATGGCCTCGCGGCTGGCGATGGGCTGTTCGTATTTTTCCGCTTCGCGGGCGGCATGCGGATCATCCACCGGTGCGCCCAGCGGCGGCAACGGACGGCGACCGCGCGGGCCGGACGGGGGCGGGCCGCGGCGGCCTGCGCCACGCGGCGCGGCAGCCGCACCGGCGCTTCCACCGGTCAGGGTTTCCGGCATCCACGGCGGCAGGCTCTTCTTCTTCGGGCCCTTCGGCGATCCGGCGGGGGCGCCCTGGGGCGGCGATGTGCGGGAGCTCTTCCCGCCCTTGCTTGGTTTTTTGGTGTTCATCGCCCTCCATGGTAGCCGCTGCGGGCGTGCAGAACGGGTCATGGCCGGGCGTAAATGAATGGCGGCCCTTTTTTCAAGAAAACCGTTGACAAGCGCCTCTCTCGTGTTCAAAATCGCCCTTTCTGCAAGCCCAGATGGCGGAATTGGTAGACGCACTAGCTTCAGGTGCTAGCGGGGGCAACTTCGTGGAGGTTCGAGTCCTCTTCTGGGCACCAAAACAAACAACCCCCGCGCAAGCGGGGGTTTTTTGTTGGGCGCGATGAAACGCCTGAAAAACAGGGTTGACAGCCTCTTCACGCCTCTGCATAATTCGCTCCCTCGATGCCCAGGTGGCGGAATTGGTAGACGCACTAGCTTCAGGTGCTAGCGGGGGCAACTTCGTGGAGGTTCGAGTCCTCTCCTGGGCACCATCGATGAAAAAAACCCCGCTGATGCGGGGTTTTTTTTGCCTTCTCATCCGATCCACGGACGCACCACCAGCTCGATTCCCAGCAGCAGCAGGAAGCCGAGGAAGCACAGCCGGAACGCGCGCGCGCTGATCCGCCCGCGGATCTTCTGCCCCAGCCACATTCCCGCCAGCGCCGGTACGATTGCCAGCGCGCTCAGCCCCAACTGCTGCACACCGAACGCGCCGTGCACCAGCAGCCCGGTGGTCAGCGAGATCGTGGATACGGTGAACGCCAGGCCCAGCGCCTGCACCAGCTCGTCGCGATCCAGCCCGAGCGATTGCAGGTACGGCACGGCCGGCATCACGAACACCCCGGTGGCGCCGGTGACCAGGCCGGATATC
This sequence comes from Stenotrophomonas sp. NPDC078853, assembly GCF_044901215.1. NCBI lineage: Bacteria > Pseudomonadati > Pseudomonadota > Gammaproteobacteria > Lysobacterales > Lysobacteraceae > Stenotrophomonas > Stenotrophomonas sp. NPDC078853. Next base: position 116,031 of record NZ_JBJDOQ010000003.1, read on the forward strand.
GCACCGACCAGCGGCGAAAGCCAGCGCTCCTTGCGCGGCGGCACGCGGAAGGCCGGCGCGAACGCGGAGTACAGGGCATACACGACCAGCGCCACGCCCAGTGCCAGGCCGGACCAGCGCGCCTGCACCCGCACCAGCAGCGCCGCGCCGGCCACGGTGGCCACCACCACGCCCAGCATCATCGGCCACAGCCGACGCACGATGCGCCCGATCGACGGCCCGGCCAGGATCTGCCACGCGTTGGTGACCAGCGTCGGCACGAACAGCATCGAGGCGGCGGCCACCGGTGAAAGCGCGCTGCCGAGCAGGCCCATCGCGACAGTCGGCAGGCCCATGCCGGTCACGCCCTTGACCACGCCGGCCAACACGAACACCACCACCAACAGGAAATAGAAGTAGAGCGAATCGTTCATTCCCTCATTAGGACCTGCCACCCGCCTGCGGCACAATGCGGCCTGGATGAGCGAGCCTTCGGCTGGGCCGAAGGCAGGGAGCAGCGGATATGCGAATGGACCTGGCCGACCTGCGCCTGTTCCTGATGGTGGTTGAAGCCGGCAGCATCACCGCAGGCGCCGAACGCGCGCACCTTGCACTGGCCTCGACCAGCGAACGGCTGCGCACGATGGAGGCCGAAGCGGGCATCGCCCTGCTGACCCGCCACCCGCGCGGGGTCACCACCACCGAGGCAGGTGAAGCCCTCGCCCACCATGCACGGCTGATGCTGCGCCAGCAGTCGCTGCTGCGCGAAGAACTGCAGGAGTTCGCCAGCGGTGCGCGTGGCACCCTGCATCTGTATGCCAACACCGGCGCACTCACCACCTTCCTGCCGGGCCGGCTGGCGCCCTGGATGGCTGCGCGACCGCGCCTGCACGTGGACCTGAAGGAACGCACCAGCAAGGAGATCGTGCGCGCGGTACGCGGCGGACAGGCCGAGGCCGGTATCACCTCCGATGCGGTGGACAGCGCCCCGCTGCAGCTGCAGCCGGTGGCCGGTGGCCGATGATCCGCTGCTGCTGATCGTGCCGCCCAACCACCGCCTCGCGGCCCGCACCGCGATCCGCTTCGCCGAGGTACTGGGCGATACCTTCGTCGCCCTCGCCGATGGCAACGCGCTGCAGGAACACATCGAAGACAACGCGCGTACGCTCGGCCGCAGCCTTTCACCGCGCATCCGCATGAAGACCTTCGAAGGCGTGTGCGAGATGGTCGGCCACGGTATCGGCATCGGCATCGTGCCGCGCTCGATCTGCCGGCAGCATCGGCGCCGTTACCGCTTCCACGCCATCGCGCTGGAAGATGCCTGGGCGCGCCGCAAGCTGAGCCTGTGCTTCGTCCGCTGGAACGGCCTTTCACGCTCGATGCAGAGCCTGCTGCTGCACCTCGGCGGGCACGCCGTGGAGGACTGACGAGGTGGCGTCACTGGAATGCAGGAATAGTGTTGACACGAATTAATTCGTTGCCCATAATTCTCCTCCTGAGTCGCCCAGGTGGCGGAATTGGTAGACGCACTAGCTTCAGGTGCTAGCGGGGGCAACTTCGTGGAGGTTCGAGTCCTCTCCTGGGCACCACGACTCGGAAAATGATCAAACCCGCGCAAGCGGGTTTTTTCATGCCTGGCGTTCGGCCTGGATGGCGCCGTGCAAAAGAAAACGCCGAGCAATGCTCGGCGTTCTCGATTGCCGATCAGTGCCCGCCGGCGGCCGCCGCACTTCCCGCGCCTGCGCCGAACGGCGGCTTGGCCAACCACAGGAACGCGATGATGGCCAGGAAGATCCAGCCCAGCAGGAAGAAGATGTCGTTGAATCCCATCTGCGATGCCTGATGGTTGATCATCGTATTGAGCGCCGCCGCGCCATGCTGCAGGTCGCCCTGCCCCATCGCGGTCACCTGCTCCTGGATGCCCGGCTGGTACACCGATATGTGCTCGGTGATGTCCGCATGGTGCACCTGGGTGCGCCGTGACCACAGCCAGGTGGTCAACGAAGCGGCGAAGCTGCCGCCCAGCGTGCGCAGGAACGTGGCCAGGCCGGAGCCGGCGGCGATCTCGCGCCCGTCCAGGTCGGACAGCAGGATCTGCAGCACCGGCATGAAGAACAGCGCCACGCCCACGCCCATCAGCAACTGCACGCCGGCGACGTGCTGGAAGTCCACCTGCAGGTTGAACCCGGAACGCAGGAAGCTGGTGAAGGACAGGAACACGAACGCCACCGAGGCCAGCATGCGCATGTCGAAGCGCGAGGCGTACTTGCCCACGAAGGGGGTCATGATCACCGGCAGGATGCCGATCGGCGCGGTGGCCAGGCCGGCCCAGATCGCCGTATAGCCCATGTCACGCTGCAGCCATTGCGGGATCAGCAGCGACACGCTGAAGAACGCCGCGTAGGCCACCACCATCGCCATCGTGCCTGCACGGAAGTTGCGATGGCGGAACAGGCGCAGGTCGACGATGGGGTCCTTGTCGGTCAGTTCCCAGATCAGGAACACCGCCAGCGCGACCACCGAAACGCAGGACAGCGCGACGATCATCGGCGAACTGAACCAGTCTTCGTCGTTGCCCAGATCGAGCACCAACTGCAGCGCGCCGACGCCGATCACCAGGGTGACCAGGCCGACGTAATCCATCTTCGGCTTTTCGATCTGCTCCGGGCGGCCCTTCATCTGGCTGCCCACCACCAATGCGGCGAAGATGCCCAGCGGTACGTTGATCAGGAAGATCCATTCCCAACTGTAGTTGTCGGTGATCCAACCTCCCAGGATCGGCCCGCAGATAGGCGCCACCACGGTGATCATCGCCAGCAGCGCGAGCGCCTGTCCGCGCTTCTCACGCGGGTAGATCGACACCAGCAGCGACTGGGTGATGGGATACATCGGGCCGGCCACGAAGCCCTGCAACGCGCGTGACACCACCAGCATGCCCATGCTCTGGGCCAGGCCGCACAGCAGGGAGGCGATGGTGAAGGCCAGCGTGGCCCAGACGAACAGCTTGGTCTCGCCGACCCGGCGGCTGAGCCAGCCGGTCAGCGGCAGCGCGATGGCGGTGCTGACCGCGAACGAGGTGATCACCCAGGTGGCCTGCTGCGAACTGGCCCCCAGGTTGCCGGCGATGGTCGGCAGGGACACGTTGGCGATGGTGGTGTCCAGCACCTGCATGAACGAGGCCATCGCCAGGCCGGCGGTGCACAGGGCGATGTTGGGTGGCAGGAAACCGGTCGCCGGGGCGGCCGGCGGGCCCGGCGTACCGGGCACGGCAGGGGCTTGGGAAGACATGGAAACTCAGCCTGCCTTGGAGACGTGGGGCGGCGTGGTCGGCTGCTGGCCCACCGCGGCGGTCGCCTTCGGGCCGGCCGCTGCGGCCGCATCGGCGCGCTGCGGCAGGTTGCCCTGGATGATGCTGTGGATCGCCTCGTCGGCATCGTGCATCTGCTTGGAATACACATCGGTATCGAACACCGAACCGGTAGCGACCTGGCTGGGCAGCACTTCGCCCTTCTGGTCACGCAGGCTCACCTCGGCCTTCATCGACAGGCCGATGCGCAGCGGGTGTTCGGCCAGTTGCTTGGCATCGATGGCGATGCGCACCGGCACGCGCTGGACGATCTTGATCCAGTTGCCGCTGGCATTCTGCGCCGGCAGCAGCGAGAACGCGGAGCCGGTGCCCATCCCCAGGCTGGTCAGGTGGCCGGTATAGCGCACGTCGCCGCCGTACAGGTCCGAACGCAGCTCCACTTCCTGGCCCAGGCGCATGTGCCGCAGCTGGGTTTCCTTGAAGTTGGCTTCCACCCACATCTGCTCGGTCGGCACCACCGCCATCAGCGCATTGCCCGGCTGCACGCGCTGGCCCACCTGCACCGAACGACGCGCAACGTAGCCGCTGACCGGGGAAACGATGCCGGCACGCGCATTGTTGAGCCACGCCTGGCGCAGCTGCGCCGCGGCTGCCTGCACGTCCGGCTGGGTGGCGATCACGGTGTCATCCACCAATGCCCGGCTGCGCTCGAAGGTCTCGCGCGAACCGGCCACGGCTGCTTCGGCAGCGGCCAGTTCATCGCGCGCATGCGCCAGCTCTTCATTGGAAATGGCGCCGGTGGCAGCAAGGTCCTTGCGGCGTGCGAAGTCATCACGGGCGCGCTTCAGGGTGACCTGGCGGGCGTTGAGTTCGGCCTGCGCACCTTCCACGCTGCGGTACAGACCGCGCACCTGGCGCACGGTACCGGCCAGCTTGGCTTCGGCCTGCTGCAGGGCGACTTCGGTATCGGACCGATCCAACTGCACCAGCACCTGGCCACGCTCCACGCGCATGCCGTCATCGGCCGCGATGCCGACCACCGTGCCGGTGATCATCGAGGTGATCTGCACCTGGTTGCCACCGACATAGGCATCGTCGGTTTCTTCGAACCAACGGCCGAACATGAAGTACCACAGCGCGGCTGCGGCGATCAGCAGCAGCACGATGACAAGCAGTCCGCGCAGCAGCTTGCCGCGGCGGCTGGGAGCGGCGGGGGCCGCGGAATTGGGAGTCTGGCTCATGGGAGGCTTCTTCAGGAATGCGAGGAATCGGAAAGGGAGGCGGCGCGGCGGCTGTCATCGGCGGAGGGCTCAAAGCCCCCGCCCAGCGCCTGGCTGAGGCGCACCGAGGACAGCACCTGCTGCGACTGCAGCCCAGCCAACCGCTGCTGTGCCTGCAACAAGGTGGACTGCGCGGTCAGCACGTCGAGATAGCCGCCGATGCCGGCGCGGTAGCGTTGTTCGGCCAGGCCATGCGCGGCGCGGGCGGTATCCACCGCCTGCTGCTGCGACTGGGCCTGCTGTTGCAGCGAGCGCACGGCGCTGACCTGGTCGGCCACCTCGTGCAGCGCGTCCACCAGCCGCTGGTTGTAGGTGGCCACCGCCAGATCGTAGTCGGCGTCCTTGCTGTCCAGTCCCGCACGCAGGCGGCCGCCGTCGAAGATCGGCAGGCTCAGCGCAGGGCCGATGTAGGCGAAGGTGGAGCTGCTCTGCAACAGGTCGCCAACGTCCGGGGCGACCACCCCGGCCAGCGCGGTGAGGTTGAGGCTGGGATAGAACTTCGCCTTGGCTGCATCGATCTGCTTGCCGGCCGCTTCCACCCGCCAGCGCGCCGCCACGATGTCCGGGCGACGGCCCAGCAGCGCGCTGGGCAGCACGCCCGGCAGCTGCAGCGCCATCGGATCAAGCGCATGGGGGCGTTCGATCCGCAGGCCACGATCCGGCCCCTGCCCGACCAGCGCAGCCAAAGCGGTACGCCCTTCGTCGATCTGCTGCTGGGCGGCCTGCAACTGCTGCTGCGCCGCCGGCACGCGGGATTCCGCCTGGCGCACCTGCAGATCGCTGTCGATGCCGGCCGCACGCCGCTGGCGGGTCAACTGCAGCGCCTTCTGCGAGCGCGCCAGTTCTTCGGCCGCCACGTCGTGCAGTTGCCACGCATAGGCCAGCCCGGCATAGGCCTGGGTGATGTTGGCCGACAGGTTCAGTCGAGCGGCCTGCGCATCGACGGCCGCCGCGTGGGCGCTGTCCACCGCCGCTTCCCAGGTCGCGCGCTTGCCGCCCCACAGGTCCACGCCGTAGCTGAAATTGAACGCTACCTGCCCGCTGCCGGCGTAATGGCCACCGGTCTCCTCGCCGAGCATCGACTCGGGCAGGCGCAGGCCGGTGTAACCACCGGAAACAGACAGGTTCGGCAACTGGTCGGCACGTGCACCGCCAACCTGCGAACGGGCCTGGCGCAGGCGTGCGTCAGCCGCTTCCAGGCTGGGGTGGCTGGCCAGTCCTTCGCTGATCAGGGCATCCAGCTGCGGGTCGCCCAGCGCGGTCCACCAGTCGCGCGCGGGGAAACCGGGCGCACCCAGCGAGGCATCGGCCAGCGTGCGCTCGCTGTGCAGGGAATCAACATCGCGCAGCGCGCCGTGCGGCTGCAGGCCACGGCTGCTGGCGCACGCTGCCAGGGCCAGCGCGAGGCCGGCAAGCAGCAACGGCCGGCCGTGCCGCCATTTGGAAGAGAAAGTGATGGGAGTCATGGGGTCGCCAGGGAGTCGCGGATTCGGGTCAACAGGGAGAGCAGCTGCGCGCGTTCGTCGGCGCTGAGCTCACGGGAGGCGTAATCGATCACGTCCTCGCCACGTTTCTGCAGCCGCAGCCACAGCGCGCGGCCTTCTTCGGTCAGCACGATCTGCAGCGCGCGCCGGTCCTGCGCGTGCGCTTCGCGGCGAACACAGCCCAGCGCCTCAAGCTTGTCCAGCAGGCGGGTCACCGCGCTGGGCACCTGGTCGATGGCCTTGGCCAGTTCGTTGGCGGTGCACGGCGCCATCCGCGCAAGCACTTTCAGGCCGATGTAGTGGGTGAAGTTGAGGCCAAGGTCTTCTTCGGCCATCGAGGCATCAAGCTGGCGGACCAGGCCGTCGCGCACCTGGCGCAACAGCAGCCCGAAGCTGGGGGGAGAGTCGGAAGGACAGATCATGGGGCAGCATTCTCTTCCAAAAAATATATTTCTCAATGGAAATATTTCGATCTGGCTGGGAATGCTGTGTTGCAGCAATGGCGTGATCGGCAGGGTTGCCACGTTAATAGCGCGCGCAGTTGGCCCGGTAGTACAATCCAGCCAATGAATGACAGTTTCCAGCCAACGTCGCCCGCCCTCGTCCGCCAAGGTCCCGATATCGAGGCGGGCCGGCAGGTTCTGCGCGAGAGTGCGCTGGAGTGGTTCGAACGCGAGGATGGGCTGCCGGTGGTGGGCTTCCGCATCGACAGCCCGACCGGCCTGGCCAACGAAGTGGACTGGCATACCCACGGCCGTGCCCAGCTGATCTGCGTGGAAAGTGGCCTGCTGACCACCCGCACCCGCCACGGGACCTGGTCGCTGGCGCCCGGGTCCGCCGGCTGGATGCCTGCTGCCGAACCGCACACGGTGGCCATCGATGGGCCGCTGCGGGGCTGGGGCATGGTGCTGGCGCCGGCGCTGTGCCGCGATCTGCCGGCTGATCCCTGCGTGATCGGCATTTCCCCGTTGCTGCAGGCCGTGGCGCTGCGGGTCTGCGACTGGCCGATCGCCGATGCGGCCAGCGCACCCCAGCAGCACCTGATCGAGGTGCTGCTGGACGAAATCCGCGCCGCCCCGCGCCAGCGCATGCACCTGCCGATGCCGCGCGACCGGCGCCTGCTGAAGATCGCCTCGCAGCTGCTGGCCGAACCGGCCGATGACCGCAGCCTGGCGCAGTGGGCGGCCTGGGCGGGCCTGTCGACCCGTTCGCTGACCCGCCATTTCCGCGAAGAGACCACGTTGAGCTTTGCCCACTGGCGCCAGCAGGCGCGACTGGCCGAGGCGCTGCGCCAGCTCAGCGAGGGCCGCGCGTTGGCCGATATCGCCCACGCACTGGGCTTCAGCAGCTCCAGCGCCTTCGTCACCGTGTTCCGCCGCCACTTCGGGGTGCCGCCCGGACGCTATCTGGCCCGTGCCGCGCACGGACTGGATCCACCACGTGGCTTGGCTTCTCCGGCCGCATCCGGATAATCAACGCATTGCGAGGGCGACGGCCGTCGCCGCCTCCGAACACAGGTAACAACCCCGCATGACCGATCTTGCCCGTCCCGTCTTCCACGGCTTCGAACAACTGCCGCTGCGCGAGTATGCCGAGCGCGCCTACCTCGATTACTCGATGTACGTCGTGCTGGACCGTGCGCTGCCTTTCCTCGGCGACGGCCTCAAGCCGGTGCAGCGCCGCATCATCTATGCGATGAGCGAGCTGGGGCTCAACGCTGCCTCCAAGCCGAAGAAGTCCGCCCGCACCGTCGGCGACGTCATCGGCAAGTACCACCCGCATGGTGACAGCGCCTGCTACGAAGCACTGGTGCTGATGGCGCAGCCGTTTTCGTACCGCTATCCGCTGATCGAAGGCCAGGGCAACTTCGGTTCCAGCGACGACCCGAAATCCTTCGCGGCGATGCGCTACACCGAATCCAAGCTGACCCCGATCGCCGAAGTGCTGCTGGGCGAACTGGGCCACGGCACCACCGACTGGACGCCGAACTTCGACGGCACGATGCAGGAGCCGACCTGGATGCCGGCGCGGCTGCCGCACCTGCTGCTCAACGGCACCACCGGCATCGCCGTGGGCATGGCCACCGACGTGCCGCCGCACAACCTCAACGAGATCGTCAGCGCCCTGCTGCACCTGCTGGAAGATCCCGATGCCAGCGTGCGCGACCTGTGCGAACACGTGAAGGGCCCGGACTATCCGTCCAACGCGGAGATCATCACCCCGGCCGCCGACCTGCTGCACATGTACGAGACCGGCCATGGCAGCGTCCGCGCGCGTGCGACGTTCTTCAAGGAAAACGGCAACGTGGTGGTCAACGCCCTGCCCTTCCAGGTATCGCCGTCCAAGGTGATCGAGCAGATCGCCGCGCAGATGCGCGCCAAGAAGCTGCCGTGGATCGAGGACGTGCGCGATGAATCCGATCATGCCAACCCGGTGCGGGTGGTGCTGGTGCCGCGCTCCAACCGGGTCGACGCAGACCAGCTGATGGGCCACCTGTTCGCCACCACGGACATGGAACGCAGCTACCGGGTCAACCTCAACGTGATCGGCCTGGATGGCCGCCCGCAGGTCAAGAACCTCAAGACCCTGCTGAGCGAATGGCTGGCCTTCCGCAGCAGCACCGTGACCCGCCGCCTGCAGCATCGCCTGCAGAAGGTGGAGCGTCGCCTGCACCTGTTGGAAGGCCTGCTGGTCGCCTTCCTCAATCTGGACGAGGTGATCCACATCATCCGTACCGAAGACGAGCCGAAGGCCGCGTTGATCGCGCGCTTCGGCCTGTCCGACGACCAGGCCGAGTACATCCTGGAAACCAAGCTGAAGCAGCTGGCCCGCCTGGAAGAAATGAAGATCCGCGGCGAACAGGACGAGCTCGCCAAGGAACGCGACAAGATCCTCGGCATCCTGGACAGCAAGGCCAAGCTGAAGAAGCTGATCAAGGACGAACTGACCGCCGATGCGAAGAAGTTCGGCGACGCGCGTCGTTCGCCGCTGGTGCAACGCACTGCCGCCCAGGCCATCGACGAAACCGAGCTGGTGCCCAGCGAGCCGATGACCGTGGTGCTGTCGGAGAAGGGCTGGATCCGCGCGGCCAAGGGCCACGACGTGGATGCGTCGTCGCTGAATTACCGCGATGGCGACAGCATGCTGGCTTCGGTGCGCGCGCGCAGTACCCAGCAGGTCGCCTTCCTGGACAGCGAGGGCCGCGCGTATTCCACGCCGGTGCACACGCTGCCCTCGGCACGCGGCAACGGTGAACCGCTTACCGGCCGCTTCTCGCCGGCCCCGGGCACCAGCTTCGTCACCCTGGCCAGTGCCGAACCGAACGGCCGCTTCGTGCTGGCCTCCACCCATGGCTACGGCTTCGTGACCCGCTTCGAGAACCTCATCGGCCGCAACAAGGCCGGCAAGGCGATGCTCAACCTGGCATCGGGCTCGTCGGTGCTGCAGCCGGCGCTGGTGGCCAACGTGGATACCGACCGCATCGTGGCGGTGACCAGTTCGGGCAACCTGCTGGCGATCGCCGCCAGTGACCTGCCGGAACTGGACAAGGGCAAGGGCAACAAGATCATCGAGATCCCCAAAGCCAAGCTGGCCACCGAGCGGGTGGTGGCGGTGGTGGCGATCAGCCCCGGCCAGACCCTGCAGGTCCGCAGCGGCCAACGCACCATGGGCCTGAAGTTCAACGAGCTGGACACCTACCTGGGTTCGCGCGCCACGCGTGGCCACCTGCTGCCGCGCGGCTGGCAGAAGGTGGAAGGACTGTCGGTGGAATGAGGGCGGTAGCGCCGGGCCCTGCCCGGCGCCACGCATGGCCTGGAATCGAACAAAAAAAAGCCGGGGACATCCCCGGCTTTTTCGTTGCTGGCTGGCGCGAGGCTGGCTGGCTGCGAGGTCAGTGCGCGGCAGCGCCCTTTCCGTCGATCTTGCTCAGCTGGTACAGCTCCAGGCCGATGCGCTGGATCAAACCGAGCTGCTGCTCAAGCCACCAGGCGTGGTCTTCTTCAGTGTCCTTCAACTGCACCAACAACATGTCACGGCTGACATAGTCGCCGTTGGCTTCGCACAGCTTCATGCCGGCGGCCAGGTTGTTGCGCACCGCATATTCGGTGTCCAGGTCCTTGCGCAGCATCTCTTCCACGGTCTTGCCGGGTTCGAAGGCATGCGCGCGCATGTCCGGGTCGCCGCCCAGGAACAGGATCCGGCGCAGCAGCGCATCGGCGTGCTGGGTCTCTTCTTCCATTTCGTGGTTCAGGCGTTCATACAGCGCGAACAGGCCCTGGTCCTCGTAACGGCGGGAATGGATGAAGTACTGGTCGCGGGCAGCAAGCTCGCCGCGCAGCAGTTCTTTCAGGCAGGCGATGACGTCCGGATTGCCTTTCATGGGGGATGCTCCTTTGACTCGATGGCGCCATGGTGCCCTATCCGGAAATCCCGTGATCTAATCGGAATCAATCGCAGTCGCGTCACGTCTGCGATCTGCCATACCGGCTGTCTACACTCGTTCCCACTCTTTCCCTGCAAGGAAGCGCCCCATGCGTCGATGGTTGTTGCGGCTGTTCTGGCTGCTGCTGATACTGGCCTTGGGACTCGGCCTGATGGCCTGGTGGTTGCTGCGCGGCAGCCTTGCGCCGCTGGACGGCGAGCAGGTCCTCGGTGGCCTGCAGGCCCCGGTGACCGTCAGCCGCGACAGCCTGGGCGTGGTCACCATCGAAGGCGCCAGCCAACGCGATGTGATGCGCGCCCTGGGCCAGGTGCACGCACAGGAACGCGGTTTCGAGATGGACCTGATGCGCCGCAGCGCCGCCGGCGAGTTGTCCGCGCTGTTCGGCCCGGCCGCGCTGGAGGTGGACAAACGCATGCGCGTGCATCGCCTGCGCCACCGCGCATCGAAAGAACCCGTGAGTGCCGAACTGCAGGCTTACGTGGAAGGGGTGAATGCAGGAATCGCCAGCCTGCGCGTGCGGCCCTGGCCCTACCTGCTGCTGCGCCAGCGGCCCGCGCCGTGGCAGGCCAGCGACAGCCTGCTTACCGGCTATGCGATGTATGCCGACCTGCAGGATCCGGCCAACCAGAGCGAGCTGGCGTACAGCCGCCTGCGTGCGGTGGTGCCGTCGGCGCTGTACGCACTGCTGAGCCACGATGGCAGCAGTTGGGACGCGCCGTTGATGGGCGGACCGCGCGGCGATGCCGTGTTGCCCGGCGCCGATGTGCTGGACCTTCGTGGCCAGCCTGCCGCGCCTGCCGCTGCCGTGGCGGATACGGATGTCAAAGGCAGCAACAACTTCGCCGTCGGCGCGGCGCTGACCACCGATGGCCGCGCGATCCTCGCCGACGACATGCACCTGGGCCTGCGCGCACCGAATATCTGGTTCCGCGTGCGCCTGCGCTACCCTGATCCGCAGGCGCCCGGTGGGCAGGTCGACGTGAGTGGATTTTCGCTGCCTGGCCTGCCGGCGATCATCGTCGGCAGCAACGGACACGTGGCGTGGGGCTTCACCAACAGCTACATCGACACCGCCGATTTCCAGCCGGTGCCGGCCGGCACGAAACTGTCCGAGTACCACGAAAAGATCGAGGTGGCCGGTGCTGCGCCGGTGGATTTCACCGTGCGCGAGAGCGCATGGGGGCCGCTGCTGCACCAGCGTGCCGATGGCAGCGGCGATGCGCTGCGCTGGGTTGCCCACCAACCCGGCGCGGTGAGCCTGGCGCTGACCGAGCTTGCACGCGTCGCCGATCTTGACCAGGCATTGCAGGTCGCCGACCGCACCCGCATCCCGGCGCAGAACCTGCTGCTGGCTGACAGCACCGGACGCATTGCCTGGCGTGTGCTGGGTGCGCGCCCGGATCGTGCTGCCGGCTGCGCGCCCACCGGCATGCGCACCACCACGGCCGATGGCTGCCCGGCATGGGGCATCCGCAGTGACGCGGCGCCCTCGCTGGTCGACCCGCCAAGTCACCGCCTGTGGACCGCCAACGGACGTGTGATGGACGGCGAAGCACTGGCTCTCGCCGGTGACGGCGGTTACGACCTCGGCGCGCGCGGCGCACAGATCCGCGATGCACTGCAGGCCAGCGGACGTTTCAGCGAAGCGGACCTGCTGGCGATCCAGCTGGATGACCGCGCGGTATTCCTGCAGCGCTGGTGGCACCTGCTGCGCCAGGTGGTGGAGGGCTCCAATGACCCGCAACTGCAGCGGCTGGAGGCCATCACGCGCAGCTGGGAGGGCCATGCCTCGGTGGATTCGGTGAGCTATCGGGTAGTGCGTGGTTTCCGTGGCATGCTGCTGGAGGAAGTGTCCGGTGCGATGCTGGCACCGGCGAAACAAGCGCTGGGCGAGGACTGGCTGGAACCGCGGCTGGCGCAGTTCGAAGGTGTGCTGTGGCCGCTGGTCAGCCAGCGCCCGGCGCATCTACTGCCGCCTGGCCACGCAAGCTGGGACGCGCTGTTGGCCGACACCGCCAAGCGCCTTGAAACGGACCTGACCGCGCAGGGGCCGCTGGCCGACCGCACCTGGGGTGAGCGCAATACTGCTGCGATCTGCCACCCGATCAGCCGTGCCCTGCCCGCCTTCGCGGAACGCTGGCTGTGCATGCCCGCCGAACCGCTGCCCGGTGACAACAACATGCCGCGCGTGCAGGGGCCAGGCTTCGGCGCTTCGCAGCGGATGGTGGTGTCCCCCGGCCACGAAGACCAGGGCATCATCCACATGCCGGGCGGCCAGAGCGGCCACCCGTTGTCCCCGTTCTGGGCGGCCGGCCACGAGGACTACGTGCACGGACGTCCGACCCCGTTCCTGCCCGGTCCCAGCCAGCACACGCTTACCCTGCGCCCTGCCCGCTGACTTCCCGACGCGCCTGATTCAACCATGGACGTCGACCGTCCGGCGGTACCCGTGCAGCGGCCGCTTGTCAGGCCAACGCCGCTTCGTGCACGCCGGCGATCGCCCGCCCGGACGGGTCCGCGGCGGTGGCGAAACTGGCATCCCACGCGATCGCCGCCGGTGACGAACAGGCGATCGACTTGCCACCCGGCACCGTCTCCGCCGCCGCATGGCTGGGGAAGTACTGCTCGAAAACGTGCCGGTAGTAGTAGGCCTCTTTGGTCTGCGGCGGGTTGTGCGGGAAGCGCTTGTCGGCAGCAGCCAGCACACGGTCGCTGACCTGCGCTTCGGCGTGTGCCTTCAGCCCGTCGATCCAGCCGTAGCCCACGCCATCGCTGAACTGTTCCTTCTGCCGCCACAGGATGCTCTCCGGCAGATAGCCTTCGAACGCCGCACGCAGCACGCCCTTCTCCACCCGGCGCCCGCCGGAGGCTTCGCTGCCGACCATCTTGTGCGCGGCATCGAAACGCATCGCCACGTCCAGGAACTCGCGGTCCAGGAACGGCACGCGCGGCTCCACGCCCCACGCCATCATCGACTTGTTGGCGCGCAGGCAGTCGTAGTTGTGCAGGGCATCCAGCTTGCGCACCAGCTCGCTGTGGAACTCCCGTGCATCCGGCGCCTTGTGGAAGTACAGGTAGCCGCCGAAGATCTCGTCGCTGCCCTCGCCGGACAGCACCATCTTCACGCCCATCGCCTTGATCCGGCGCGCCAGCAGGAACATCGGCGTGGATGCACGGATGGTGGTGACGTCATAGGTTTCGATATGGCGGATCACCTCCGGCAGCACATCCAGGCCTTCCTCGAAGGTGTATTCGAACCCGTGGTGCACCGTACCCAGCGCCTCGGCGGCAATGGCGGCGGCGGCAAGATCGGGCGAGCCCTTGAGCCCGATGGCGAAGGAATGCAGGCGCGGCCACCACGCTTCGCTCTCTCCACCGTCCTCAATGCGCCGGCGCGCATAGCGTGCGGCCACCGCGGCCACCAGCGAGGAGTCCAGCCCACCGGACAGCAGCACGCCGTAAGGCACGTCGCTCATCAGCTGGCGCTCCACCGCGCGCTCGAACGCTTCACGCAGTTCGGCCAGGTCCACCGGCTTGCCCTGCACGGCGTCGTACTCGCGCCAGGACTGCTGGTAGTAACGCACCAGCTCGCCGGTTGCGCTGTCGTAGTAATGACCCGGCGGGAACTGCGCGGCATCGGCGCAGCTATCCACCAGCGCCTTCAATTCGGACGCCACGCGCAGGCGCCCCTGTGCATCGTGGCCCCAGTACAGCGGCACCACCCCGATCGGGTCACGCGCCACCAGCACCCGCGCAGCCGCCTTGTCCCACAACGCAAAAGCAAAGATGCCGTTGAGCCGTTCCAGCCACTGCGACGGCTCACCCTGACGGTACAGCGCGTTGATCACCTCGCAATCCGAGCCGGTCTGGAACGCGTACGGCTGGCTCAGTCCGGTCTTCAGCTGCTGGTGGTTGTAGATCTCGCCATTGACCGCCAGCGCCAGGCCACCATCTTCGGACAGCAGCGGCTGGGAGCCGCCAGCAGGATCGACGATGGCCAACCGCTCGTGCACCAGCAGCGCGCCGTCGTCCAGGTACACACCGCTCCAGTCCGGACCGCGGTGGCGCTGGCGCTGCGAGGATTCCAACGCATGCCGGCGCAGCGCGGGGAGGTCGTCACCGGCCTGCAGGCCGAATATTCCGAAGATCGAACACATGGGGGAAGCTCCTGTTTGGTGTCTATACGCGGTAGGGGAGTTCGACCGGCCAGCCTGGCCCGGGAGGTTTCCCGGGCACAAAAAAAACCCGCATCGGTCGATGCGGGTTTTCTGGTGTCCGGGTGTGGAGTGTCTTATCTACCCAGGGCGCAGTCCCGCATCGGCCGCGCACGATTATTCGCGCGCAGGTTATTGCGGTTGGTATTGCGGACGGCGGTGGTGGGGAACAAGGACATGGACATGGACCGACCGTAACCGGGTTCCGGCGGCGGCGCAACTGTTGCGATGGCAACCGTTCCTGCGCCGACGTTCAGCCGCCGCGCGGTCGACGTCCCGGATAATCTCCCGCCCCCTTAGAGGACTTCACGGATGATTCCCTTCCCCCGCCGCGCACTGCTGCATGCGCTGGCACTGCTTGCCCTGGCCGGTTGTGCCAGCACGCCTGCCCGCCCGCCCAACGACACCGAGCGCGACGCCCTCGCCGCGGCCGCCGATGGTCGTTTCGACTCGGCGCTGCGCGTGGCCCGGATGTACCAGGCCTGGAATGATCCGCGCGCGCTGGACTGGTATGCGCGCGCGGCCGCGACGACCCCACGCACGCACCACAGCACCAATGCCGAGGAAACGCTCGGCACGCTGTACGCGCGCGGCCGGCTGGACAGCGGCGAGGGCCCACAGAAACCCGCCGACGTGGTCATGAAGGCGTCACCGCGCAAGGCGTTCCGCTGGTTCCAGAGTGCGGCTTACCACGGCTCGCCCTATGCGATGCATGACCTGGAGCGCTGGTACGAAGGTCGCGGCGACATGACCGGCGCGCTGCGCTGGCGGCTGCGTTCGGCGGTGTACCTGCGCGAACTGTACAAGCTGAAGCCGCTGCGCGAGGCAACCAGTGGCTCGGCACCGCATGGCCAGCCGATCGATACAGGCCCGGCGCCGAACCCGGTCATCGCCGGTATCCAGCGCCGCGCCGCGCGTGGCGATGCCGAGGCCCAGGTCGACCTCGGCGCACTGCATGAAGCCGGCATCGGCGTGGTGCAGGACAAGGCCGAAGCATTGCGCTGGTATGAACGTGCCGGCAGGCAGGGCAACGTGTATGGCCAGTACCTGGCCGGGCTGGCCGTGGGCCGCGGTGGCGACGGACTGGCCAAGGACGTGGACGCGGCGGCGGCATGGTTCGCCCTGGCCGAGGCACAGGGTTTCTACATGGCGGCCGAATCGTATTGGCGCGAGGCGATCGCACCGCCCTTCTGGACGTTCGAGTAACGGCTTCACGCTGGCTTTGTACACACTCCAACGCAATGCTCAAGCCTATTGTGAGCGGTGTACATCGCCCAGAATGGCGGCATGACGACCGCCATTTTCCGCGCTGAAACCCTCACCCGCGAACGCATACAGGCGATCATCGCCGCGCACCCCCGCGCGGCGGTATTCGAAGGCTGCAGCTTCGATCATGGCGACTTTTCGCGGCTGGACATGGACGGCTTCCAGTTCAACCAGTGTTCGCTGGCGGGGGCGAACTGGTTGGCGGCTTCGCTGGAGGAAAGCCAATGGAGCAGATGCCGCGGCGCAGCCTGCGACTTCAGTTCGGCACTGCTGAGCGACGCGCGCTTTTCGCACTGCGATCTCAACAACAGCCACTGGCGGCGCGCCACGTTGTCTTCGGTGCAGTTCCTGGATTGCAAGCTGACCGGCGCGCACCTGCAGGAGGCAAGCGGATGGGCACTGGAGTTCCGCGACTGCCTGATGGTCAGCGCCGACCTGCGCGGCCTGTCGTTCCGCAAGGCCCGGTTGCAGGGCATGGATTTCTCCGAAGCGGATCTTTCCGGCTGCGACTTCCGCGAGGCGGTGTTCAATGGCGGCAGCCTGCGCAACGCGCAGACCCGGCTGACCCGCTTCGAAGGCGCGGACCTGCGCGGGACCGACATCAGCGGGCTCAACGTGATGGAGGCCAAGCTGTTCCGGAAGGCGGTGATTTCGCAGCGCCAGGCCGCCGCAGCGCTGGCCGCGTTCGGCCTGGTGGTGGCCTAGCCGCGACCCGCGGTAGCGCCGAGCCATGCTCGGCGAAGACCATCCGCACGCCCGTTTGCAAGGAGCCGCCGAGCATGGCTCGGCGCTACCACCCCTCACGCCAGCAGGCGTTCGATCAAGCGCTGGTACAGCGCCGGCAGCCGCTCAAGCTCGTCCACGCGCACGTTCTCGTCCACCTGGTGGATGCTCGCATTGACCGGACCTACTTCGATGCATTGCGCGCCCAACGGCGCAATGAAACGCGCGTCCGACGTCCCGCCACCGGTGCTTTCTTCCGGCGGTGAACCGGCGAATTCGCCGAGCACCTCGCGTGCCACGCCTCGCAGCGTGCCTTCCGGGGTATGGAACGGCTCGCCGCTGCGATGCCACTTCACGGTGTACTCCAGCCCGTGCCGGTCCAGCAGCGCAGCGATCTCCGTTTCCAGCTTGTCTGCGTTCCAATGCGGGTTGTAGCGCAGGTTGAAATCGACCTGCAGCTGACCGGGAATCACATTGTTGGCACCGGTCCCGGCATGCACGTTGGACACCTGCAAGCTGGTCGGCGGGAAGCTCTCAAAGCCCTCGTCCCACTGCCGGGCGGTCAGCTCGGCCAGCGCAGGCGCGGCCTGGTGGATCGGGTTGCGCGCCTTGTCCGGATACGCGACATGGCCCTGCACGCCCTGCACCAGCAGGCGCGCGGACAGGCTGCCGCGGCGACCTACCCGCAACAGATCACCCAGCCGGGCAGTCGAGGACGGCTCACCGGTGATGCACCAGTCGATACGCTCGCCGCGCTCGGCGAACAGCCGCGCGACATGGCGCACGCCATCGATCGCATCGCCTTCTTCGTCGCTGGTCAGCAGTACCGCCAGCGTGCCCGGATGATCCGGGTGCGCGGCAACGAACTGTTCGGCTGCGACCACGAAGGCGGCCACGCTGCCCTTCATGTCGGCCGCCCCGCGCCCGTACAGCACGCCATCGCGCACGGTCGGCACGAACGGATCGGTGGTCCAGTCCGCCACCGGCCCGGTCGGCACCACATCGGTGTGGCCGAGCAGTACCAGCACCGGCCCATCGCTGCCGTGGGTGGCCCACAGATTGTCGACCTCGCCCACACGCAGGTGCTCGCACTGGAAGCCGGCGGCCTGCAGCCGCGTGGCCAGCAGCTGCTGGCAGCCCGCGTCATCGGGTGTGACCGACGGCCGTGCGATCAGCTCGCAGGCCAGGTCGAGCACCGCACTCACGCGCCCACTCCGAAGCGCTGCTTGAAGCCGTTGTCCGAGAAGCCCTGGCTGACCTTGCCATCGGCGGTCACCACCACCGGCCGCTTGATCAACTGCGGGTATTCGCGCAGCAGCAGCTTCCACTCGGCGTCCGAATCGGCCGCCTTGCGGTTGTCCGGCAGTTGCCGCCACGTGGTGGAGGATTTATTGACCAGCGCGGGGAAGCCACCGGCCTGGCTGGCCCAGTCGATGAGCGTCTCGGGCGAGGGCTTGTCCTGGCGATAATCAACGAAGGTGTACGGCACCTGGAAACGGTCCAGCCACCTGGTGGCCTTCCTGCAGGTATCGCAGTTCTTCAACCCATGCACGGTGGTGGTCATGGCGGTCAGTCAGCCAGGCCGCGCAGCAGGTCGTTGACGCTGGTCTTGCTGCGGGTACGCGCGTCCACCTGCTTGACGATCACCGCGCAGTACAGCGAATGGGTGCCGTCTGCCGAAGGCAGCGAGCCGGACACCACCACGCTGTACGGCGGGATGTAGCCGTAGCTGATTTGGCCGGTGGCGCGGTTGTAGATGCGGGTGCTCTGGCTGAGGAACACGCCCATGCCGATCACGCTGTGATGGCCGACCACAACGCCCTCCACCACTTCCGAACGCGCACCGATGAAGCAATGGTCTTCGATGATGGTCGGGCTGGCCTGCAGCGGTTCCAGCACGCCACCGATGCCGGCACCACCGGACAGGTGGCAGTGCTGGCCGATCTGCGCGCAGGAACCGACGGTGGCCCAGGTATCGACCATGGTGCCTTCGCCGACGTAGGCACCGATGTTGGTGAAGCTCGGCATCAACACCACGTCCTTGCCGAAGTACGTGCCGCGGCGCGCGATCGCACCGGGCACCACGCGTACGCCAGCGCGGCGGAATTTCGCTTCGTCATGGCCGGCGAAGCGCGATTCGACCTTGTCCCAGAACGGTGCCGGGCGCGCATCGACCACCGCCATGTCGTTGACGCGGAAGTACAGCAGCACCGCCTTCTTCAACCATTCGTTGACCTTCCAGCCGCCGTGCCCGTCCGGCTCGGCGACGCGGAACTCGCCGCTTTCCAGGCCATCGACGACCCGGCCGACCAGCGGCTTGGTGGAGCCCTCCAGCTCATGCAGGGTCAAGGTGGCACGGCGCTCGAAGGCGCTCTCGATGCCGAACTTCAATTCTTCCACGCCCACCGCCGGCGGCTTGCGCAGCGACTTACGGGCGATGTTTTCCGCGCGGGCCTTCTCCGCCGGCACCTTCTTCGCGACGGCCTTGCTGGCGGCCGGCTTCCTGGAAGCGGCCGGCTTGGCAGCGGCCTTTTTCACGGCCGGCTTGACCGCCACGGCCTTGCCAGCGGTGCTCTTCTTGGTTGCCACGGTCTTGGCAGCGGCGGTTCTCTTGGTCGGCTTGGTGGCCATCAGCGGGTATCTCCGGCGTTTCGGTCTGGGTCCAGGCAGCACAGCATGGCGTCCTGCAGCTGTTGCCTGGCGGTTTCATCCAGGGGGAGGTCGTGTTCGTCAGTGATCACGAAAGTATCTTCGGCGCGCTCGCCGAACGTGGCGATGCGTGCATCGTGCACGCGCAGCCGCTGGTTGCGCAGCACGTGCGCCACGTCGGCCAGCAGGCCGGGGCGGTCGGGTGCGACCAGGCTGAAGCGGGTGCCGGCGGCATCGCCCGCTTCATCGCGGAACTCGATGCGCGGGGCGAAGCGGAAGTGCCGCAGCTGGCGCGGGATCGCGCGTCGCGACGGACGCAGCCGTGACAGGTCGCCGGACAGCGCTTCGCGCAGGGCGGCCTCAAGCCGCAGCGGGTCGCCATCGGCGAAGCTGTCGGCCGGGTTCACTTCGAAGGTATCGAAGATGGTGTCGGAGGGTCCATCCAGCACGCGTGCCCGGTGGATGCCGTAGCCCTTGCGGTCCAGCGTCATCACGATCGCGGCGAACAGGCCATCGCGGTCGGGCGAATGCACGAACACTTCCAGCGCCGGGTCATCCGGGCTGATCGGGCGTACCTTCACCAGCGTGTGGCCCTGGCGTACCGGCACCAGTGCACCCGCCTGCCACGCCAGCTGCTCCGGGCGCAGGCGGATGAAGCCTTCATCGGGCATCACTGCGAACTGGCGGTTGATCGTGGCATCGTCATAGCCCTGCTCGCGCACCAGCTGGCGCACGTATTCGCGCGCCTCGATCACCCGCTCAGCGGCCGGCAGCGGCGGTTCCAGGCCCTCACGCAGTGCGCGACGGGTAGCGAAATACAGGTCGGCCAGCAGACGGTCTTTCCACGCATTCCACAACTTCGGACTGGTGCCGGCGATGTCGGCGCAGGTCAGCAGGTACAGGTAATCCAGCCGCTCGCGGCTGGCAACCAGCGTGGCGAAGCGATGGATCACCGCCGGATCGGAGATGTCCTGCTTCTGCGCGGTCACCGACATGCGCAGGTGCTGTTCCACCAGCCAGGCCACCAGGTCGGTGTCGGCGGTACTCATTTCCAGGGTCTGGCAGAAGGTGCGCGCGTCGACTGCGCCGAGCTCGGAATGGTCGCCGCCGCGGCCCTTGGCGATGTCATGGAACAGCCCGGCAAGCAGCAGCAGTTCGGGCTTGCGCAGGCGCGGCCACACCTCATGGGCGATGGAGAAGCGCTCGGCGGCCCGGCTGCTGGAAAACTCGCCCATGTTCCGCAGCACCATCAGGGTGTGCTGGTCCACGGTATAGACATGGAACAGATCGAACTGCATGCGCCCGCTGACTTGGGCGAAGGCCGGGACCCACTGGCCAAGCACGCCCAGCCGCGCCATGCGCGACAGCGTGTCGACCGGACGCGGCTGGCGCAGCAGCGACAGGAACTGCTGTCGCGTGTGTGGGGAGGCCTGTTCGTATCCGGGCAGCTGCGGCAATGCTTCGGCCAGCGCGCGCGCGGTGAGCGAATGCAGCCCGCGGACCTGCGGATTGTTGGCCCAGCTGGAAAACAGGGCGAAGACCTCGCCGATCTCCCCGCGTGGCCAGTCCGCATCATTGGCTGCCAGATACCCCCGGCGCAGCGAGAAGCCGACCGTCAACGGCTCCGGCACCGCCTCGCCATCGAACTGTTCCTCGAAGCGCTGCAGCAGCCGGTCGCTGATCCGCCGCACCACCGATGCGGCGCGGTAGAAGCCCTGCATCATTTTCTCGACGCCCAGGCTTTCCGCGTCGTCTTCAAACCCCAGCCGCGCGGCCAGGGTCTTCTGGTAATCAAAGCGCAGTCGTTCTTCAGGGCGTCCGGCGACCAGGTGCAGTCCATAGCGCAGCCCGGCCAGCACCGCGCGCTCGCGCTGCAGTGCCACCGCTTCATCGGCGCCCAGGTGGCCCAGTCCGACCAGCGCTTCCAGTTCGCGCACGCCGAAGGCACGCAGCGCCATCCAGCCCAGCGTATTGAGATCGCGCAGCCCGCCCGGACCGTCCTTGATATCCGGCTCCAGGTTGTCAGCGGTATCGCCGAAGCGGGCATGCCGCGTGCGCAGTTCCTCCAGCTTGGCCAGGAAGAAGGCACGCGGCGGCCACAGCGACCCATCATTGGTGGCCTGGCGCAGGGCACCCCGCGCGCCGTCTGCGGTGACCAGCGGACGTGCTTCGATCAGCGCGGTGAGTACGGTCTGGTCGGCAGCGGCGTCACGGCATTGCTGCAGCGAGCGCACCGCATGGCTGACCGGCAGGCCGCAATCCCACAGCAGCGCGAACAGGCGCGACAGCCCCGCCTCGGCGGCGTGCTGGGCCGAGGTTTCGCCCAGCACCAGCACGTCGATGTCCGAGTGCGGGAACAGTTCGCCGCGACCGTAGCCGCCCACGGCAAACAGCGAAAGGCCTTGCGCGGCCGGCATGCAGCGCTGCCAGGCGAGCCGGATCAGATGATCGGCGGCACGCGCACGCAGTGCCAGCAGGCGCTCGATCCGGTCGCCCTGGTCGAAGCGGCGGTGCAGGCGCGCATCGGCCTGCTGCAGCGCCTGGCGCGCCGCGGCAGCCCATTCGGCATCGGGCACCGACGAGGCCGGCGTGTCCAGCAACGAACCCGCCGGCAGCATCGTCAAGCGACCTGCGATTCGCCCGGCGCAAGGGTCAGCACGTCCACGCCGGTCTCGGTGACCGCGATCATGTGCTCCCACTGCGCCGACAACTTGCGATCCTTGGTGACCACGGTCCAGCCGTCCGGCAGCACCTTGTTGTAGCGGGTGCCCTCGTTGATCATCGGTTCGATGGTGAAGGTCATGCCCGGCTGCAGCACCAGGCCCTGCCCCGGGCGGCCGTAATGCACCACCTGCGGTTCATCGTGGTAGACCTTGCCGATGCCATGGCCGCAGTACTCGCGCACCACGCTGAAGCGCTCGCTTTCGGCGTAGCTCTGGATGGCATGGCCGATATCGCCCAGGGTGGCGCCCGGCTTGACCGCACGGATGCCGCGCCACATCGCTTCATAGGTCGCATCGACCAGGCGCTTGGCCATTACCGATGGCGTGCCCACGTAGTACATGCGGCTGGTGTCGCCGTGCCAGCCGTCCTTGATCACGGTGACGTCGATGTTGACGATGTCGCCGTCCTTGAGCACCTTGGCCTCGCTGGGGATGCCATGGCAGATCACGTTGTTGACCGACGTGCATACGCTCTTGGGGAAGCCGCGGTAGCCGACGTTGGCAGGGATCGTCTTCTGCACGTTGACGATGTGGTCATGGCAGATGCGGTCCAGCTCTTCGGTGGTGACACCGGGCTTGACGAAGGGCGTGACGATGTCCAGCACTTCGCTGGCCAGTCGCCCGGCCTCGCGCATCAACTCGATTTCCTGGGGGGTTTTCAGATTTACGCTCATGCCTGCCATTATCGCCGATCCGGGCCCGATGCTGAACGGGTTCGTGACACAGCGACGTGCGGGGCTGACCGAGGGCACGGGACCATAAAGGAAGCTGAATACGCGCCGGCAGGGACTCTCGCCCGGGGCCCGGAGCCCTTGCGGGCGGCAGCTCCAGCCTGTCGCGCCGCCGCTGCCGTCACTCACCTGGAGCGGATTGCAGCGCGCGCCCTGCTGGCCTATAATCGGCGGATTGCCTGCCGCATCCCTGCGCGGGACATCGTCCACACCGGACGTCACCGGTGAATCCACACCCATCGTCCCGATCCGTGCCGGGGTGCCCCGCAAGGGGTTCGGCCACGGAGACGATGGGGAAGCCCAACCCCGGAACCATCAATGCGCGCCCGCGCAGTCCCGCACACTTTCCGCGGGCGTCCCGCAAGGGACAACGGAGCACGCCGGTTCCCTGCCAGGAGTTTTGCAATGCCCCAGATCACCATGCGCCAGATGCTCGAAGCCGGCGTCCACTTCGGTCACCAGACCCGTTACTGGAACCCGAAGATGGCTCCGTACATCTTCGGTGCCCGCGGCAAGATCCACATCATCAATCTGGAAAAGACCGTCCCGCTGTTCAACGATGCGATGAACTTCATCTCCTCGGTGGCCCAGAAGCGCGGCACCATCCTGTTCCTGGGCACCAAGCGCAGCGCGCGTGAGTCGATCCGCGAAGAAGCCGAGCGTTGCGGCATGCCGTTCATGAACCAGCGTTGGCTGGGCGGCACCCTGACCAACTTCCGTACCGTCAAGCAGTCGGTTGCCCGCCTGAAGGAACTGGAAGCCGGCGAGAACGACGGCAGCTTCGAGAAGCTGGTCAAGCACGAAGTGCTGGGCCTGCGTCGCGAGCGCGACAAGCTGGAAGCTTCGCTGGGCGGCATCAAGGACATGAACCGCCTGCCGGACGCGATCTTCGTGATCGATATCGGCCACGAAGACATCGCCATCAAGGAAGCCAAGAAGCTCGGCATCCCGGTGATCGCCGTGGTCGACACCAACTACAACCCGGAACTGGTGGACTACGCCATCCCGGGTAACGACGACGCCATCCGTGCCGTGCAGCTGTACGCCCGCGCTGCCGCTGACTCCGTGCTGGAAGGCAAGGCCGCTGCGCCGCATGCCGCCACCGTGCGCGAAGAAGAGTTCGCCGAAGCCGCTGAAGGCGAAGAGGCCAAGCCGGCCCGTCGCGCTCCGGCCAAGAAGGCTGCGCCGAAGAAGTCCGACGACGCACAGGCCTGATCCAGGCCCCGGGTGGATGCGCTGCGTCCACCCGCCCTGCCGGCCGCTTCGGCGGCTGACAGCACCCTGTCATACGGGCCGGCCAGCATGCCGGCCCAACCCCTTTCTTTTGTGAGGTAATCCCATGGAAATCACTGCTTCCCTGGTCAAGGAACTGCGCGAGCGCACCGGCGCCGGCATGATGGAATGCAAGAAGGCGCTCGTTGAGAACAACGGCGACATCGAGGCGTCCATCGAAGCGCTGCGCAAGTCCGGCCTGGCCAAGGCTGACAAGAAGTCCGACCGCGTTGCCGCCGAAGGCGTCATCGTGGCCGCCCAGGAAGCCGGCAAGGCCGTGCTGGTCGAGATCAACTCCGAAACCGACTTCGTCGCCAAGGATGAGAACTTCACCAACTTCGCCAAGTCGGTCGTCGACGTTGCGCTGTCCTCCGGCGCTGCCGACATCGATTCGCTGAAGGCCGCCAAGCTGGCTTCGGGCGACACCGTCGACGAGACCCGCGCTGCGGTCATCGCCAAGGTCGGCGAGAAGGTCGACGTGCGTCGCATCGTGCGCCTGGAAAGCAGCAACAACGTGGCGGCCTACGTCCACGGCGGTCGCATCGGCGTGCTGGTGGAACTGGCCGGTGGCGATGCCGAGCTGGCCCGTGGCCTGGCCATGCACGTGGCGGCGATGAATCCCCCGCACAACAAGGCGTCCGACGTTCCGGCCGACTTCGTTGCCAAGGAGAAGGAAATCGAGCTGGCCAAGATGACCGACAAGGACAAGGCCAAGCCGGCCGACATCCTGGAGAAGATCATCAGCGGCAAGATCGCCAAGATCGTCAACGAAGTCACCCTGTACGGCCAGCCGTACGTGCTGAACACCGACCAGACCGTCGAGCAGGTGCTGAAGGCTGCCGGCGCCGACGTGGTGGGCTTCAAGCGCCTGGCCGTGGGCGAAGGCATCGAGAAGGTGGTGGAAGACTACGCCGCCGAAGTGATGAAGCAGGCCGGCCTGGCGTGATTGCCGGGTTGACCTGATTCACGAAGAAGCCGCGCTTTGCGCGGCTTTTTTGTGCGTTCGGCGCAAGGCCCCCGGGCCAGCGCCGCACTGCCTTTGCGTTATGTGGCGTTCGGACCGATACTTCTTCCGGGGGAGTTCGTTTAGTGCAAGGGCCACTATGCAGATCTGTGACGGAACCCTCATCCCGCACCCTTGAACGATCGACTCGATATGCCTCCCGAGCTGACAGCCGTCCTGGCGCTCTGCCGCAATCTCCCGTCGCCTCCCGGCATCGCGCTGCGCATCATCGAACTGGCCCAGGATCCCGAAGCCGACCTCAGCACCGCCGCCGATATCATCGCCATCGACATGGCGCTCAGCGCGCGCATGCTGCGCATCGCCAATTCCCCGCTGTATGCCAGCCGCCGCCGGATCGACAACCTGGGCCAGGCGCTGACCATGCTCGGGCTCAATGCCACCCTCAGCCTGGCCCTGGGCTTCACCATTACCCAGGGCGTGGCAGGTACGGCGGGCAGCCCCGAACAGGACCTGCGCGAACGCGCCTGGCGCCGCAGCATCCTCAGTGCGCTGGCCGCCAGCCAGCTGGGCCAGGCGCGCGGCCTGCGCCGGCTGGAAGAACTGATGCTGGCCGGCCTGCTGCAGGACATCGGCGTGCTTGCGCTGGCCCAGTCACACCCCGATACCTACCTGCCGCTGCTGCGCGACGCCGACAGCAACGCGGCCCTGCTGGACGCCGAACGCGCGCAGCTGCAGTGCACCCACGCCGAGGTCGGGGCCTACATGGCCGCGCAGTGGGACCTGCCCCGCTACCTCAGCGAAGCGATCGCGCGCAGTGAAGACGGCACCCCGTCCCAGGACACCTTCCAGGCCTGTGTCCAGCTGTCCGGCACGGTGGCCGACATCTGGCTGGACAGCGACCCCGACGCCGCACGCGAGCGCGCACTTGAGCAGGTGCATGCCCGCCTGCAGCTGGACAGCGCGCAGTTCGACCAGGTGCTGGCGCAGATCAGCCAGGCCCTGCCGACCATCGCCAGCCTGTTCGACACCTCGCCGACCACCCCGGCGCGCGTGCAGCTGCTGATCGACCACGCACAGGAACTGGCGACCCTGCGCAACCTGCGCCAGATGCAGGACGCCGAGCAGGCCCGCCGCCGCGCCGACGAGTTCGAAGCGCGGGCCAACCGGCTCACCGAACAGGCCCACCGCGATGCCCTGACCGGCGTGCTCAACCGCCGCCAGCTGGAAACCGTGCTGGAACAGGAATTCCTGCGCGCTACGCGGCACGGCTGGCCGCTTTCGGTAGCCTTCATCGACCTGGATGACTTCAAGAAGATCAACGATGCGCACGGCCACCTGACCGGCGATGAAGTGCTGCGCGAGTTCGCCGGCACGCTGCAGGGACAGCTGCGCACCAGCGACACGGTGGCGCGTTTTGGTGGCGAAGAGTTCGTCGCGCTGCTGCCCAACACCACCGAATCGGTCGCCCTGGATGTGATCCGCCGCGTGCTGGCGCGCATCGTGTCCACCCCGATGGCAATGCTGGAGGGCGGGCCGCTGTTCATCACCTTCTCCGCCGGCGTGGCGACCCAGGGAGGCTATGAGCGCTTCGCCGACGTGCAGGACCTGCTGCGTGCCGCCGATGATGTGCTCTACCGCTCCAAGAACCTTGGCCGCAACCGGGTGATCGCACGTTCCCCGGGCGATGGAGCGGCCCTGGCCCCACCGGCCGAAGCCCCGTCCGCCGCCTGAACCAGGGCCCGCGCGCGAAATAACTACAGCAGCGCCGCGCTTGCCAGTAGAATCTGCCGGGAATTCACGCACCCTGAGGTCCCCCATGTCCAAGCTCGCCTATCGCCGCATCCTGTTGAAACTTTCCGGGGAGGCGCTGATGGGGGACGAGGACTACGGCATCGATCCCAAGATCATCAACCGCCTGGCCCGTGAAGTGGTCGAAGCCCAGCAGGCTGGCGCGGAAGTGGCACTGGTGATCGGTGGCGGCAACATCTTCCGCGGCGCCGGGCTGGCTGCAGGCGGCATGGACCGCGTCACCGGCGACCAGATGGGCATGCTGGCCACGGTGATCAATGCGCTGGCCATGCAGGACGCACTGGAAAAAGTCGGTGCCAAGGCCCGCGTGATGAGCGCCATCAAGATAAACGACGTGTGCGAGGACTACATCCGCCGCCGCGCCATCCGCCACCTGGAAAAGGGCCGCCTGGTGATCTTCGCCGCCGGCGTCGGCAGTCCGTTCTTCACCACCGATTCGGGCGCCGCCCTGCGCGCCATCGAGATCGGCGCGGACCTGCTGCTGAAGGCCACCAAGGTCGATGGCGTCTACGACAAGGATCCGAACAAGTACAGCGATGCGGTGCGCTTCGACAGCCTGACCTACGACGAAGTGATCATCCGCGGCCTGGAAGTGATGGATACCGCGGCCTTCGCCCTGGCGCGCGACAGCGACCTGCCGATGCGCGTGTTCGACATGGGCCAGCCGGGTGAACTGCTGAAGATCCTGCACGGCGAGAACATCGGCACCCTGGTCAGCGGCCGCAATCCCGCCGCCTGAGCGCCGGATGCATGACCGGGGCCCTGCGGTCCCGGCTGGGCGCCTATTCGCCTATAATCGCCCGATTCCAGTAATACCCAGGACCGGGCGATGCTCAACGACATCAAGCAGAACGCGCAGACGCGCATGGCCAAGAGCATCGACGCTCTGCGCCACACCCTGACCACCATCCGCACCGGCCGCGCCTCGCCGGCGCTGCTGGACGGCATTTCCGTGCTGGCCTATGGCTCGCAGTCGCCGCTGGCCAACGTGGCCACCATCAGCGTTTCCGAAGGTCGTTCGCTGGTGATCTCGGTATTCGACAAGTCGCTGGTCGCAGCGGTCGAGAAGTCGATCTACGCCTCCGACCTGGGCCTGACCCCGACCGTGGTCGGCACGGTCATCCGCCTGAACCTGCCGCCGCTCACCGAAGAGCGCCGCAAGGAACTGGCCAAGACCGTGGGCAAGGAAGGCGAGGAAACCAAGGTCGCCATCCGCAACATCCGCCGTGATGCCAACCAGGAAGTGGCCAAGCTGCTCAAGGACAAGGAAATCACCGAGGACGACAAGAAGCGCGCCGAGGACGATATCCAGAAGCTGACCGACAACAGCATCAAGGACGTGGACAAGGTCGTGGCGGAAAAAGAAAAGGAACTGATGGCGGTCTGAAGTCGATGCCTTCAGCCCCGCCCCCGCTGCCCAGCGCGCTGCCGCGCCACGTTGCCATCATCATGGATGGCAACGGGCGTTGGGCGCAGCAGCGCCGCCGCCCGCGCATGATCGGCCACCGTGCCGGTGCCCGCGCGGTCAACCGCACCATCGACCGCTGCCTGGAACTGGGCATCCCGGCGCTGACCCTGTTCGCGTTCTCCAGCGAAAACTGGGGCCGCCCGGATGACGAGGTGCAGGCGCTGATGAAGCTGTTCCTGCACGCGCTGGATCGCGAAGTGGACGAGCTGCACCGGCGTGGCGTGCGCGTACGCTTCATCGGCGAACGCGAGCGATTCGGTGCCTCGCTGGTGAGCCGCATGCAACTGGCCGAACAGCGCACCGTGGACAACACCACGATGACCCTGTCCATCGCCGCCAGCTACGGCGGCCGCCAGGACATCGCCCGTGCTGCGCGTACGCTGGCCCAGGAAGTGGCCGCCGGCCGCCTGTTGCCCGAACAGATCGATGAAGACCTGCTGGGCAGCCACGTGGCGCTGGCCGACATACCGGCCCCGGACCTGTTCATCCGCACCGGTGGCGACACCCGCATCAGCAACTTCCTGCTGTGGCAGCTGGCCTACACCGAACTCTGGTTCACCGATGTACTGTGGCCGGACTTCGACACCGACCAGCTGCAGCGCGCGCTGGACACCTACGCCGGGCGGGAGCGCCGTTTCGGCCTGACCAGTGCCCAGATCGCTGCCCTGGCCACCGAGACGTCCAGCCCATGACCAAGACCCGAGTCCTCGCCGCGCTGATCATGGCGCCGGCGGCCATCGCCGCGATCCTGCTGCTGCCCAGCCAATGGCTCGCCGCCGCCGCCGCCGCGGTGTTCCTGATCGGCCTGTGGGAATGGCTGAAGCTGGCGGGCGTGGAAGACACGCTGGCCCGCACCACCCTGCTGCTGCTCAACCTGGTGCTGATGGTGCTGGTGGTCTGGGACCGCGACGCTTCGCTGTTCCTGTTCCGCGTGGCTGCGCTGATCGGCGTCGGCTGGTGGCTGCTGGCCCTGCTGTGGCTGCGTTTCTTCAACTTCGGTGCACAGCCGGACAGCCCGGCGCGCGCGCTCAAGCTGCTTGCCGGCACCCTGGCGATCCTGCCGGCATGGGCCTCGCTGGTGCTGCTGCACGCCACCAGCGACCAGGGCCACCTGTGGCTGCTGACCGCGCTGGCCGTGGTCTGGGCCGCCGATTCGGGCGCCTATTTCGCCGGCCGCACCTTCGGCCGCCACAAGCTGGCCCCGCGCATCAGCCCCAACAAGACCTGGGAAGGCCTGTTCGGCGGGCTGGTCGCCGGCCTGCTGGTGGCTACCGCGTTCGGCCTTGGTTTCGGCGTGGATGCCTGGCAGCTGGTCACCCCCGCACAGTTGCCCTGGCTGCTGCTGGTGACGGTGGTGGCGGTGTTCGCCTCGGTGCTCGGCGACCTGTTCGAGAGCCTGCTCAAGCGCCATGCCGGCGCCAAGGATTCGGGCCACATCATTCCCGGCCATGGCGGCGTGCTGGACCGTATCGACGGCGTATTGGCCGCATTGCCGGTGTTTGCCATCGGCAAGGAAATCTTCGGACTCTGACCATGCATGCTGCCCCTGCCCTGCGCCGTGTCGCCGTGTTCGGCGCCACCGGCTCGATCGGCGCATCGGCGCTGGATGTCATCGCGCGCCACCCGGACCGCTTCCAGCCGACCGTGCTGGCTGCCGGGACCCAGGTCGATGCGCTCGTCGCGCTGTGCCTCGCCCACCGTCCGCTGCACGCGGTGATCGCCGATCAGGCGCTGTACCCGCGCCTGCGTGACGGCCTGCGCGAGGCCGGCCTGGCAACCACCGCCCACGCCGGCAGCGCTGCACTGGACACACTGGCCGCCGGCGATGACTGCGACACGGTGATCGCCGCGATCGTCGGTGCCGCCGGGTTGTC
Organism: Stenotrophomonas sp. NPDC078853; assembly: GCF_044901215.1. NCBI lineage: Bacteria > Pseudomonadati > Pseudomonadota > Gammaproteobacteria > Lysobacterales > Lysobacteraceae > Stenotrophomonas > Stenotrophomonas sp. NPDC078853. The sequence continues at coordinate 146,218 of NZ_JBJDOQ010000003.1, forward strand.
CTCCACGCTCGCCGCCGCGGCGGCAGGCAAGCGCCTCCTGCTGGCCAACAAGGAATCGCTGGTGCTGGCCGGCGAACTGCTGATGCGCACCGCGCAGCAGGCGGGGGCGGAAATCATCCCGATCGACAGCGAACACAGCGCCATTTTCCAGTGCCTGCGCTCCCGCGACGCTACCCTGGAAGGCGCCGGCGTACGCCGCATCCTGCTGACCGCTTCCGGCGGCCCGTTCCGTGGCCGCAGCCGCGCCGAACTGGAACGGGTCACCCCGGCACAGGCCGTGGCGCACCCCAAGTGGTCGATGGGCCCCAAGATCTCGGTGGATTCAGCCACCCTGATGAACAAGGGGCTGGAAGTCATCGAAGCCCACCACCTGTTCAACGTGCCGGCTTCGCGGATCGAGGTGCTGGTGCATCCGCAGAGCCTGGTCCATTCACTGGTCGAGTTCGTCGATGGCTCCACCCTGGCGCAGATGGGCCTGCCGGACATGCGCACCACCCTGGCGGTGGGGCTGGGCTGGCCGCAGCGCATCGATGCCGGGGTCGCCGGCCTGGACCTGCTGCGCCAGGGCCGGCTGGATTTCGAAGCTCCCGATACCGACGCCTTCCCCTGCCTGGCGCTGGCCTGGCAGGCCATGCAGGCCGGCGGCACCGCCGCGGCGGTGCTCAATGCGGCCAACGAAGAGGCCGTTTCAGCGTTTCTTCAGGGAAGGATAGGCTTCTTGACCATTCCCGCGCTTGTGGATAACGCTCTGTCAACACTGCCGGTCGAGCCTGCCGATACACTGGGCGGCCTGCTTGCCGCCGACCAGCGTGCCCGCCTGCTCACCCGGACTGCCATCGAAGCCCTCTGAATGCCCTGCCCTGCCACCACCACCGTGAGCTGCCATGACTGAGTTCCTCGGATCGGTATGGTGGATGATCGTCAGCCTGGGCCTGCTCGTGACCATCCACGAGTTCGGGCACTACTGGGTGGCGCGCCGGTGCGGGATCAAGGTGCTGCGCTTCTCGGTGGGCTTCGGCAAGCCACTGTGGTCGCGCCGCGACCGCCATGGCACCGAATTCGCCATCGCCGCCATCCCGCTCGGCGGCTACGTGAAGATGCTGGATGAGCGCGAGGTAGAGGTGCACCCCCACGAGCGCGGACAGGCCTTCAACCACAAGACCGTCTGGCAGCGCATCGCGGTGGTCGCCGCCGGTCCGCTGGCCAACCTGCTGCTGTGCATGCTGCTGCTGTGGGCGATGTTCGTGATCGGCAAGCAGGATTATTCCGCTACCGTCGGCCGCGCCACGGGCATGGCCCAGGCCGCCGGCCTGCAGGGCGGCGAGCGCATCCTGGCGGTGGACGGCCGCAGTGTGGCCACCGTGGGCGAGGCCAGCATGGCGCTCACCGCGGCGGCGATGGACCGCCACGACGTCACCCTGCAGGTGGTCGACGCCCAGGAACGCCAGCACCAGCGCGTGCTGCCGCTGTCCCAGCTGCCGGCCGGCTTCGATGAACGACGGGTCGCCCCGCTGGCCGGCGTCACCTGGCAGTTCTGGCTGCAGCCGGCGCTGGTGGACCGGCTGGTGGACGACTCCGCCGTACGCGGCATACTGCAACCCGGCGACCTGATCGTGGCGGTGGACGGCGAGCGTATCGATGCGGCCGACCAGGTCTACCCGGCCGTACAGGCGCTGGGCAAGCGCGGCGGGCCCGGCATGGTCGACGTGCTGCGCGGCGGTGAGCGGCTGGCGCTGGAAGTCACCCCCCGGCAGGGCCTGGATGGCAACCGGCAGCCCGTCTGGCAGCTCGGCATCGGTTTTTCTGAGTCGCACGCCCCCGCCTACGACACCGTGCTGAAGTACGGTGCCTTCGCCGCCGTGCCCGTCGCCATCGGCGAAACCGGGCGCATGGCCGCCGATTCGCTGGGCATGATGCGCCGGATCGTCACCGGCAGCGCCTCGCTGCAGAACGTTTCCGGGCCGGTCACCATCGCCCGGGTAGCCAATGTTTCCGCGCAGCGGGGCCTGGATTGGTTCCTCCAGTTCCTTGCCCTGCTGTCGCTCAGCCTGTGCATCATCAACCTGTTGCCCATCCCCGTCTTGGACGGCGGGCACCTGCTGTATTACCTTATCGAGTTGGTCAAGGGCAGCCCGCTCAGTGAGCGCGCCATGGCCGCCGGGCAGTTCGTTGGCCTGGCGCTGCTGGCAGGGCTGATGGGATTGGCGTTCTACAACGACATCCTTGGCCTGGTTACCCGATGAACCTGGGCTCCTTGATGAACTTTTTCCTGCTGTCGCCGTCTACACGTCGGCATCCCGCATCCCGCAACACGCAATCGACCTCAACCGGACGTGACATGACGCGACTCCCGAACCGCCGCCTGCTGGCCCTCGCCCTCGCTGTTGGCATCGGCGCCCCCGCACTGGCCCAGGCTGCCGCCCCCTTCACGGTCAGCGACATCCGCGTTGACGGCCTGCAGCGCATCAGCTCCGGTACCGTTTTCACCTATCTTCCGGTGGAACGCGGCCAGGCACTGACCGACGCCAAGATCAGTGAAACCATCCGCGCCCTGTACAAGACCGGCTTCTTCGAAGACGTGCAGCTGGACCGGCAGGGCGACATCCTGGTGGTGACGGTCAAGGAACGTCCGGCCATCAACAAGCTGACCGTCACCGGCAACAAGGACATCAAGTCCGACCAGCTGCTGAAGGGCCTGAGCGATATCGGCCTGACCGAGGGCGGTACCTTCGATCGCCTGAGCCTGGACCGGGTGACCCAGGAGCTTCGCCGCCAGTACAACGACCGTGGCAAGTACAACGTGGAAATCACCCCGGTGGTGAGCCCGCTGGACCGCAACCGGGTGGACATCGCGATCACCATCAAGGAAGGCAAGGCGGCCAAGATCCGCCACGTCAACCTGATCGGCACGGAGAAGTTCGAAGCCGAAGACATCCTGGATACCTGGGAGTCGAAGGAACACAACTGGGCCTCGTGGTACCGCCGCGACGACCAGTACTCCAAGGAAAAGATGTCCGGCGACCTGGAAAAGCTCAATTCCTGGTACCTGGACCGCGGCTACGTGGACTTCAGCATCGACTCCACCCAGGTCTCGATCAGCCCCGACAAGCGCGACATGTTCATCAGCGCCGGCGTCACCGAAGGCGAGCAGTACAAGATCTCCGAGATCAAGGTCAGCGGCGATACCGTGCTGCCGCAGGAAGATGTCGAGCGCATGGTCATCCAGAAGCCCGGCGATACGTTCTCGCGCGCGCTGCTGGAGTTCAGCAGCAACAGCATCACCAATTCGCTGTCCAACATCGGCTATGCGTTCGCCAAGGTGAACCCGATCCCGACCAGCAACCGTGCCGACCGCACCGTGGCGATCAACATGCAGGTCGTTCCCGGCCCGCGCGTTTCGGTCCGCCAGATCGTGTTCCGCGGCAATACCCGCACGTCCGACGAAGTGCTGCGCCGTGAAATGCGCCAGTTCGAGAACAGCTGGTACTCGCAGGCCGCCATCGACCGTTCCAAGATCCGCCTGCAGCGCCTGGGTTACTTCGAGGCGGTGGAAGTGGAAACCCCGGCGGTCACCGGCAGCAACGACCAGGTCGACGTTGTGTACAACGTCAAGGAAACCACCTCGGGCAGCTTCGTGTTCGGCCTGGGTTATTCGCAGTCCTACGGCATGACCACCTCGGTGCAGCTGTCGCAGAACAACTTCCTCGGCGGCGGCAACCGCGTGTCGGTGGACGCATCGCGCAGCAGCGACCTGCAGCGTTACGGCGTCAGCTACACCAACCCGTACTTCACCGATGACGGCGTGTCGCTGGGCTACAACCTGTCCTGGCGCGAACTGGACTACTCCGACTTCAACACCGCGCAGTACAACAGCACCAACGGTGCCGCGCAGATGGTGTTCGGCGTGCCGATCACCGAGACCGACACGGTTTCGCTGATGTTTGGTATTGACAGCAACCAGATCACGACGTACCCGGGCTCGACGCCGCAGTCCATCATCGACTACATCAATGCTGTAGGCCGCAAGACCTTCCACGCATGGCGCAGCGAACTGGGGTGGGCACGCGATTCGCGTAATGACTACTTCATGCCGACCCGCGGTACCTACCAGCGCGTCGGCCTGGAGGCCACCCTGCCGGGCTCGACCGTCGAGTACTACAAGCTTAACTACCAGATCAGCAAGTACTGGCCCATCATTCCCTCGCTGGTGATCAACACCCGCGCAGAGGTCGGCTATGGCGACAGCTATGGCAACGACAGCACGGTCGTTTTGCCTGACGGGCGTACTGTTACTGCCTCCGGCTTGCCGTTCTATGAGAACTTCTATGCTGGCGGTACCAACTCGGTGCGCGGCTTCGAAGACAACACACTCGGCCCGCGTTCCGAAATCACCAACGGCTACCGTAACGGCCAGCCGCTCGGTGGCTCGCTGAAGACGGTGGGTTCGGTGGAAGCCTACTTCCCGCGCCTGTTCGACAGCCCATCGGCGCGCGTGTCCGCGTTCCTTGATTTCGGCAACGTATATACCGGTGTCGATAACTTCAAGGCCAACGAACTGCGCGTCTCCACTGGTGTAGCCCTGCTGTGGCGCGCCCCGGTGGGCCCGATCTCGATCAGCTACGCCTTCCCGTTGAAGAAGGAAGACGGCGACGAAGTCGAACGCCTGCAGTTCACCTTCGGCGGCCAGTTCTAAAAGCTGCTGCAGGTATTACAAGATCGCCGGGCATTGCCCGGCGATCTTGTTTCCGGCAGCGGCCGCCCCCTGCCGCGCTTCGCGCTCGCCGAGCACGGCTCGGCGCTACCGGCATTGCGGCGCGTGGCGTCCGCGGGCGCGGGAGGGGACAGGTGCTGATGGGGCGGATCGGGCGGGACCCTGAGCCGCAGGGATGGGCCTGCGGCGTGTCCTGCCCAGCCCGGCCCCTCCCCGTCGCCGTTGCGGGGAGGTGCTGCACGGCCAATCCACCGAAGCCGGACAATGACCCCCGTCACGCCACGCGGTAAACTCCCCGCGTGAACACTCCTACCTACACCGCCCAGCAACTCGCCGAGCAGTTCGGCCTGCAGGTCCATGGCGATGCCTCCACCGTGATCGGTGGCGTGGCGACGCTGGCCCATGCCGGACCCGGCCAGCTCACCTTCCTGGCCAACCCGCGCTATCGCGCGCAGCTGGCCGACAGCCAGGCCGGCATCGTGGTGCTGCGCGCCGACGACGCCGAGGCCGCCCCCGGCACCGCGCTGGTCGCCAAGGATCCCTACAACACCTTCGCCCGCATCGCCGCCCTGTTCGACGTGGCGCCCACGCGCGCGCCGGGCATCCACCCCAGCGCGGTCATCGACCCCAGCGCGCAGGTGGCCGCCAGCGCCCACGTCGGCCCCTTCGTCACCATCGGCGAGCGCAGCGTGGTCGGTGAGAACTGCATCATCGGCGCCGGCAGCGTGATCGGCGAAGACTGCACGCTGGACAGCGGCTGCGAGTTGATCGCCCGGGTCACCCTGGTCACCCGGGTGAAGCTGGGAAAGCGCGTGCGCATCCATCCCGGCGCGGTGCTGGGCGCCGATGGCTTCGGCCTGGCGATGGACGCCGGCAAGTGGATCAAGGTGCCGCAGCTGGGCGGCGTGCGTATCGGCGATGACTGCGAGATCGGCGCCAATACCTGCGTGGACCGTGGCGCCCTGGAAGACACCGTGCTGGCCGAAGACGTGCGCCTGGACAACCTGGTGCAGATCGCCCACAACGTACAGATCGGCGCCCATTCGGCGATCGCCGGCTGCACCGGCATCGCCGGCAGCGCCAAGATCGGCCGCTACTGCCTGCTGGGCGGTGCGGTAGGCGTGGTCGGCCACCTCGAAATCTGCGACAAGGTCGTGATCACCGGCAAATCGGTGGTGCGCAACTCCATTACCGAGCCAGGCGAATACTCGTCCGGCACCCCGTTGACCGACAACCGCACGTGGCGCAAGAACGCCGCGCGCTTCAAACAGCTCGATGCGCTGGCCCGTCGCATCCTGTCTGTGAGCAAGGAGAAGGAATGAGCCAGGAACAGACCCTGCCGGACATCGCCCAGATCCGGGCATTGATCCCGCACCGCTACCCTTTCCTGCTGGTGGACAAGGTCGTATCGCTCGACTTCGAGAACCGCAGGATCGTCGCGCGCAAGAACGTCAGCATCAACGAGCCGTTTTTCCTGGGGCATTTCCCGGAACAACCGATCATGCCCGGCGTGCTGATCATCGAAGCCATGGCCCAGGCCGGTGGCGTGCTGACCCAGCTCACGCTGGGCCGCGATGCACAGTCCAAGCTGTTCTACATGGTGAAGGTCGACAACGTCCGCTTCAGTGACAAGGTCGTTCCCGGCGATGTGCTGGAGATGCACGTGGAGATCAAGCGCGTGATCCGCAACATGGCGGTGTACGACTGCAAGGCCTTCGTCGACGGCAAGATCGTCGCGTGCGCCGAAGTCATGTGTGCCGGCACCCGCGAATAACCCAACAGGAGGACCACCGATGAGCGGACACGCTCCGTTGATCCATCCCACGGCGGCAATCGATCCGTCGGCGAAGCTCGCCGACGGCGTCCGCGTGGGCGCGTTCACCCTGATCGGTGCCGATGTTGAAATCGGCGAGAACACCGAGATCGGACCGCATTGCAGCGTGCACGGCCCCACCCGGATCGGGCGCGACAACCGTTTCATCGGCCATGTGGCGGTGGGCGGCGAACCGCAGGACAAGAAGTACGCCGGCGAACGCACCGAACTGGTGATCGGCGACCGCAACGTGTTCCGTGAGTTCGTCACCCTCAACCGCGGCACCGGCGGCGGCGGTGGCATCACCACCGTGGGCAACGACAACTGGATGCTGGCCTATACGCACGTGGCGCATGACTGCCACGTCGGCAACCACTGCGTGTTTTCCAACAACACCACGTTGGCTGGCCATGTGACCGTGGGCGACCACGTGATCATCAGCGGCTTTGCCGGTGCGCACCAGTTCTGCCGCATCGGCGCGCATGCCTTCCTCGGCATGGGCGCGCTGACCAATGGCGACGTGCCGCCGTTCACCATGGTCGGCAGCGATTCGCTCGGCCGCCCGCGCGGCATCAACAGCGAAGGCCTCAAGCGCCGCGGTTTCGATGCCGAGCGCATCGCCAGCATCAAGCGCGCCTACCGCACGCTGTACGTGGCCGGCCTGCCCCTGGCCGAAGCCAAGGTGCAGCTGGCCGAGCAGGCCCGCAGCAGCGAAGACGTGGCCGAGCTGTTGGCGTTCATCGAGCAGGCCGAGCGGCCGCTGCTGCGATGAATCCTGCGCCGCTGCCGCCGACCGCTGCGGTCATCCCGTTCCGCGTGCACAACGCCAGCTTGCCGGCCCACGTGGATCCGCGGCCGCTGCGCGTTGCGCTGGTGGCCGGCGAGGCCTCCGGCGACCTGCTCGGCGCAGGCCTGGTGAGCGAGCTCAAGGCCCGTTTCCCGAATGCCGAGTTCGCCGGCATCGGCGGTGACAGCATGCGCGGTGCCGGCTGCCAGACCTGGTTCGATGCCAGCGAGCTGGCGGTGATGGGCCTGACCGAAGTACTGCGCCACCTGCCACGCCTGCTGAAGCTGCGCGCGCAGTTCCGCCAGCGCGTGCTGGAGTGGCAGCCGGATGTGTTCATCGGCATCGATGCCCCGGACTTCAACCTGCCCGTGGAGCGCTGGCTGAAGCAGCGTGGCATCCGCACGGTGCACTACGTCAGCCCCTCGGTCTGGGCCTGGCGTGAGAAGCGTGCCGAGAAGATCGGCGCCAGCGCCGACCTGGTGCTGTGCCTGTTCCCGATGGAACCGCCGATCTATGCCCGGCACGGCATCGATGCGCGTTTCGTCGGCCACCCGATGGCCGATGACATTCCCCTGCACGTGGACCGCGAGCAGGCGCGCGCGGCGCTGGGCCTTCCGTCCAATGCCAAGGTCCTGGCGGTGCTGCCCGGCAGCCGGCTGGGTGAAATCAGCCGGCTCGGTGAACCGTTCTTCGAGGCGGCCTGGCAGGTATGCGAGCGCATCCCCGGGCTGCACGTGGTGGTACCGGCGGCCAACGCGGCCTGCCGTGCGCTGATCGATGAACAGTTGTCGCGCTCGGCGTTGCCGGTGGTGCATTCGCATGTGCTGGATGGCCAGGCACGTACTGCGATGATCGCCGCTGACGTGGTGGTGCTCGCTTCCGGTACCGCTACCCTGGAAGCGATGCTGGTGAAGCGGCCGATGGTGGTGGGCTACCGGGTCAACGAGCTGACCTACCGTCTCGTCAAGGCGCTGGGCCTGCTCAAGGTGGACCGCTATGCGCTGCCCAACATCCTGGCCAACAAGGATCTTGCGCCGGAATTGATGCAGCACGACTGCGTGCCGGAAAAGCTGGCCGCGGCAATCCAGCAGTGGTTCGACCATCCGCAGAAGATCATCGACCTGCAAGCGACCTACGAGCAGTTGCACGGAGCGCTGCGCCGCGATGCGTCGGCACGCGCGGCCGACGCGGTAGCCGAACTGGTCGCGCGCGGAGCGGTGGCCTCGTGAGCCGTCGCGGCGCTGCCGCCGCCTCGCTGGCGCTGTTCGGCGCGGGCGGTCCGGCCCCCGTGGTGGTGCAGCGCATTGCCGGCGTGGACGAAGCCGGTCGCGGTCCGTTGGCCGGTCCGGTCGCGGTGGCTGCGGTGGTGTTTGACCCGGCACGGCCACGCATCAACGGCCTGGATGATTCCAAACAGCTGACTGCCGCCCGCCGCGAGCAGTTGTACGACCGCATCATCGACCGCGCACTGGCCTTCCATGTGGTGCTGGTGGATGCGCCCACCGTGGACCGACTGAACATCTACCAGGCCACGCTGCAGGGCATGCGCGAGGTGGTGGCCGCCGTCGCCCACGTGGCCGAACTGGCCCGCATCGATGGCAACGTGGTGCCCAAGGGCCTGGTACTGCCGGGCGAGGCGCTGATCGGCGGCGATGCCATCGACCGCGCGATCATGGCCGCCTCGATCCTGGCCAAGGTCAGCCGTGACCGGTACATGCAGCAGGCGCACATGCAGTACCCGCATTTTGGTTTCGACCAGCACAAAGGGTATGGCACACCGGCGCATCTGGCAGCGTTGCGCGCGCACGGCCCGTGCCTGGAGCACCGACGCAGTTTCGCGCCCGTGCGGGAGTGCCTGGCGGTGCCGGTTGCTGCTCCGGTGGAGATGGCGCTGGCGCTGTGAGTGGGTCGGCGAACGGGTGAGACCTCCTCGCGGGTGGCTGGAAAGCCGCAGATTTGGAGTGGGCCGGGCGGTGGCCGCCACCCGCGTAATGGAAAAGAAGAAAAGCGGTAGCGCCGACCCATGGTCGGCGGACACTGTCAGTCTCCTTTTCCCCCACCATCCGCCGACCATGGGTCGGCGCTACCAGGGCCGCCATGGACCTGTCGAAGGTGGGGCGGGGTGGGTTGGCGGGGGCGTAGAGCGCCATGGATGGCGCGAAACGAGGCCCGCAGGATGCGGTTGTTGCCGTCCGCCGCCAACCCACCCCGCCCCGCCAACCCATAGCAATGCAGCTGTTGACGTTGACGTTGCTTCGGCTTCGAAGCCCGCGCGCAGCGCGCAACACCCCTACGTCAAGACCTTGTCCGTACAGCCCCTCGCCGCTACCCTGAGCACGCACTCCTGCGCACCTGCGACCCCGGCGGCCGTTCCTACGCCTGCTCCCGGGGCCGGTGCGCTCCAACCTGGTCCGGCATGTCCAACTCCCGTTTCGTCCATCTCCACGTCCACACCGAATTTTCGCTGGCGGATTCCACCATCCGCGTGCCGGCGAAGCCGGAACAGGCTGACCCGAAGAAGGCCAAACAGGCCAACCTGCTGTCGCGCGCGGTCGAACTTGGCCTGCCCGCGCTGGCCGTCACCGACCTGAACAACCTGTTCGCGCTGGTCAAGTTCTACAAGGCCGCCGAAGGCGTGGGCATCAAGCCCATCGCCGGCGCGGACGTGATGATCGCCGAGGAAGGCCAGGATCCCTGGCGGATGACCCTGCTGTGCCGTGACCGCGAGGGCTACCTCAGCCTGTCGCGCCTGCTGACGCGTGCGTGGATGGAAGGCCATCGCCCGGAAGGCGGCGTGGCCGTGCACCCTGAATGGCTGAAGGCCGGCTGCCAGAACCTGTTCGCACTCAGTGGCCGCGACAGCCTGGCAGGCCGCCTGGCCGCCGCTGGCAAGCACGACCTCGCCGAACAACAGCTGGCCGACTGGCAGCGGGTGTTCGGCGATGGCCTGCACCTGGAACTGACCCGCACCGGGCGCGAAGGCGAAGAGGCGTTCAACCAGTTCGCGCTGATGGCGGCCGGCCAGCGCGGCCTGCCGGTCATCGCCAGCAACGATGTGCGCTTCCTGCAACCCACCGATTTCAGCGCCCACGAAGCGCGCGTGTGCATCGCCTCCGGGCGCGTGCTGGATGATCCCAAGCGTCCGCGTGACTACAGCGACCAGCAGTACCTGAAGTCATCCGAAGAGATGTGCGCGCTGTTCGCCGACATCCCCGATGCGATCGACAACACCCGCGCGCTGGCCGAGCGCTGCAACATCGAAATGCGGCTGGGCACCTACTTCCTGCCCAACTACCCGGTGCCCGACGACGAGACGCTGGACAGCTGGATCCGCAGCGAAGCGCGCAAGGGCCTGGCGCTGCGCATGGAGAAGAATCCCGTAGCGCCTGGCATGACCTTGCAGGACTACAGCGACCGCCTGGAATTCGAGCTGGATACCATCATCAAGATGGGCTTCCCCGGCTACTTCCTGATCGTGGCCGACTTCATCCAGTGGGGCAAGAACCAGGGCATCCCGATCGGCCCGGGCCGTGGTTCCGGTGCCGGTTCGCTGGTGGCCTGGGCGCTGCAGATCACCGATCTCGACCCCCTGCCCTACAACCTGCTGTTCGAGCGCTTCCTCAATCCCGAACGCGTTTCGATGCCCGACTTCGACATCGACTTCTGCATGGACCGCCGCGACGAAGTCATCGACTACGTGGCGCGCAAGTACGGCCGCGAACGGGTCAGCCAGATCATCACCTACGGCACCATGGCGGCCAAGGCCGTAGTGCGCGACTGCGGGCGTGTGCTTGGCTTCCCGTACGGCCTGGTGGACAGCGTGGCCAAGCTGATCCCCAACATCCTGGGTATTTCGCTGAAGGATGCGATGGGCGAAGGCAAGGACAGCGAGATGGCCTCGCCGGAGCTGATCCAGCGCTACCAGAGCGAGGACGATGTCCGCGACCTGATCGACCTGGCCCGGCAGCTGGAAGACCTGACCCGCAACGCCGGCAAGCACGCCGGTGGCGTGGTCATCGCGCCGGAGCCGCTGGCCGAGTTCTGCCCGCTGTTCGCCGAGCACGATGAAAACGGCATCGGCCGCAATCCGGTCACCCAGTTCGACAAGAACGACGTGGAAGAAGTCGGCCTGGTGAAGTTCGACTTCCTCGGCCTGCGCACGCTGACCATCATCGACTGGGCGGTGAAGGCGATCAACAAGCGCCATGAGCGCGCCGGCATCCCGCCGGTGGACATCACCCAGTTGCCGCTGGACGACGCCCCCACCTACAAGGACATCTTCGCCTCGGGCAACACCGGCGCGGTGTTCCAGTTCGAATCCTCCGGCATGCGGCGCCTGCTGAAGGACGCCAAGCCGGACCGCTTCGAAGACCTGATCGCGCTGGTGTCGTTGTACCGCCCCGGCCCGATGGACCTGATTCCTTCCTTCGTCGACCGCAAGCATGGGCGCGAAGACGTGGAATACCCCGATCCGCGCACCGAGCGCATCCTGCGCGACACCTACGGCATCATGGTGTACCAGGAGCAGGTGATGCAGATGGCGCAGATCGTCGGCGGATATTCGCTGGGCGGCGCCGACCTGCTGCGTCGTGCGATGGGCAAGAAAGTGCCGGCCGAGATGGCCAAGCACCGCGAGATCTTCCGCGAAGGCGCGGCCAAGGACGGCGTCGGCGAGGCCAAGGCCGATGCGATCTTCGACCTGATGGAGAAGTTCGCCGGCTACGGTTTCAACAAATCCCACGCCGCCGCCTACGCACTGGTCAGCTACCAGACGGCCTGGTTGAAACGGCATTACCCGGCCGAGTTCATGGCCGCCACGCTGTCTTCGGACATGGACAATACCGAGAAGGTGGTCGGCTTCCTGGATGAGGTGCGCAACCTCGGCCTGACCGTGCTGCCGCCGAAGGTCAACCAGTCCGCCTACATGTTCGAAGCGGCCACGCCGGACACCATCCAGTACGGCCTGGGCGCGATCAAGGGCGTCGGCCAGGGCGCCTGCGAAGCGGTGGTCGACGAGCGCCTGCAGAACGGGCCCTATACCGACCTGCTGGATTTCTGCACGCGCATCGGTTCGGCCAAGCTCAACCGCCGCACGCTGGAAGCGATGATCAACTGCGGCGCACTGGATGAGCTGGGGCGCAATCGTGCCTCGCTGGCCCTGCAGTTGCCCGAAGTGATCAAGGCGACCGAGCAGATGGCGCGCGAGCGCGCGTCCGGCCAGAACTCGCTGTTCGGCGGTCCGGATCCGAATGCACCGGCGATCCACCTGGAACTGCAGGAAACCGACGAATGGCCGCTGCTGCAGCGCCTGACCGGTGAGCGCGATACGCTGGGCTTCTACCTCAGCGGACACCCCTTCGATCCGCATCGGGAGGACGTGCGCGACCTGGTCGGCACAGATCTTGGCGCGGTCGAGAAGATCTGGAGTGCCGCCAGCGGCGGGGGCGGCGGTGGCGAAAAGCGCTGGCGCCCGGAAGTGCAGACGGTGCTGGCAGGCCAGGTCGTCGGGGTGCGCCGCAAGGGTGAAAGCCAGATCTTCATCCAGCTTGAAGACGGTCGCGGCCGGGTCGAGTGCAGTGCGTTTTCCGATGCGATGGCCGAGTTCGGCCACCTGATGACCAAGGACCGCATCCTGGTGGTCAAGGGCGGTCTGCGCGAGGACGAATTCAATGGCGGCTTCGCCCTGCGCATCCGCCAGTGCTGGGACTTCGACGAGGTCTGCGCGAACTACGCCACGCGGCTGTCGCTGCGCGTGGACCTGCGCCGCGAACGGCCGGTCTGGGAGCGCGTCAATGCCCTGCTCGACCGCCATCGCCCCGGCCGCACGCCTCTGCGCCTGGACCTGCTGCTGAAGGACCCGGAAGGGTCGCTGGCGGGGATGCTGGACGTGGGCGGCGACAGCGCTGTACGCATCGATTCCAGGCTGATCCAGGCCCTGCGCGCCGACCCCGCCGTGCGCACGCTGAAGGTACGCTACAGCCCGCCGTGGGCGAGCTGACCAGACGACGGCGTACGGGGCATCCGCACGCATTCGGCTAAACTTCCCTCCTTACATTCATACGACGGCTTCCGATGAATCCGAACTACCTCGACTTCGAGCAACCCATCGCCGACCTGGAAGCCAAGATCCAGGAGCTGCGCAGCGCCAGCGCCGGTCCGGCGGTCAACGTTGAAGCCGAAGTAACGGCCCTGCGGGGCAAGCTGCGGACGCGCACCGCGCAGATCTTCCGCAACCTGACCTCATGGCAGGTGCTGCAGCTGGCCCGCCACCCGTCGCGTCCGTACACGCAGGATTACCTGCACCTGATGTTCGACGGGTTCCAGGAGCTGGCCGGCGACCGCGCCTTCGCCGACGACAAGGCGATCATGGGCGGCCTGGCCCGCCTCAATGGCCGCGCGGTCATGGTGATCGGCCACCAGAAGGGCCGCGACACCAAGGAAAAGATCAAGCGCAACTTCGGCATGCCCAAGCCGGAGGGTTACCGCAAGGCGCTGCGCCTGATGAAGATGGCCGAGCGTTTTGGCCTGCCGGTGCTGACCCTGATCGATACCGCCGGCGCCTGGCCGGGCATCGACGCCGAATCCCGTGGCCAGTCCGAAGCCATCGCGCGCAACCTGATGGAGATGGCCGAGCTGAAGGTGCCGGTGATCTGCACGGTGATCGGCGAAGGCGGCTCCGGCGGTGCACTGGCATTGGGCGTGGGCGACCGCACCATCATGCTGGAATACAGCGTCTATTCGACCATCAGCCCGGAAGGCTGCGCCTCGATCCTGTGGAAGGACGCCAGCAAGGCCAAGGACGCCGCCGAACAGCTGGGGCTGACCGCGCCGCGCCTGAAGGGCCTGGGCCTGATCGACAAAGTGGTGCGCGAGCCGACCGGCGGCGCACACCGCAACCCGGTGCAGATGGCCAAGCGCCTGAAGGCCGTGCTGGTCAACGAACTGGACGCCCTGCAGGGCCTGCCGACCGACGAGCTGCTGGCCAAGCGCTACACGCGCCTGCGCAGCTACGGCACCTACGAAGCCGCATGACCTGACGCGCCGGACGATGTCCGGCGCCTCTCCGATCAGGTAGCTGGTAGCGCCGAGCCATGCTCGGCGGCTCTCCGATCAGGCATCTCCAGGCCGGATGCAGGCCGCGCTCCGCGCTCGCCGAGCATGGCTCGGCGCTACCGGCGCTACCGGCACGCCGACGCGCCGACGCTACCCGGCGTGGCTCAGAACGGCTTGGCCAGTACCAGCCATACGATCGGGATGAAGGCCAGCAGCGGGATCTCATTGATCCAGCGCAGCGCGCGCGAAGACGGCAGCGCGCGGCCTCTGGCTACGCCTTTCAGCAGCCGCCCGATCCAGATGAAATACCCCAGCAGCACCACCACCAGGCCCAGCTTGGCGTGCAGCCAGCCGGCTCCGCCCGGGGCCACCATGGTCGGGAAGTCCGGGATGACGCGGTAGCCCAGCCACAGCACCAGCCCCAGCACGAAGGCCAGGCCGAACATGCTGTGGCCGAAGCGGTACAGGCGCATCCCCATCAACTGCAGACGTTCGCTGACTGCCGCCTGCCCTGCCGTCTCGGCGATGTTGACCAGGATGCGCGGCAGGTAGAACACCGTCGCCATCCAGGCCACCACGAACACCAGGTGGAAGGTCTTGACCCAGAAGTAGGACTGCATGTGCTCGCTCCAGCGGCTGGCGTAGGATGAGCACCATTTTCACCGATGCGCAGGGCCACGTACATGCACAAGACCTACGACGCCGCTTATTTCCAGCACTGGTACCGGCGTGCCGATATCGGCGGCAGCGCGCGGCTGGCGCGCAAGGTCGCCTTGGCCGTGGCCAGCGCCGAGTACTACCTGGAACGCCCGATCCGCAGCGTGCTGGACATCGGCTGCGGCGAAGGCGCATGGCGCGCGCCGCTGCTGAAGCTGCGCCCGAAGCTGAGCTACCTGGGCTTTGACAGCAGCGACTACGCCGTGGGCCGCTACGGTCGCACCCGCAACCTGCACCCGGCCAGCTTCGGCGATTTCGCCTGGCTGCGGCCGTGCGCGCCGGTGGACCTGCTGATCTGCTCGGATGTGATGCATTACGTGCCCGACCGCGAGCTGCGTGCCGGCCTGGCGGGCATCGGCGAGCTGACCGGGGGCGTCGCCTTCCTGGAGACCTTCGCCGCCGAGGACGACTTCGACGGGGACCACGAAGGCTTCCACCCCCGTCCGGCCCGCTGGTATCGGCGCGAACTGGGCAAGCACGGCCTGGCCCCGATCGGTTCGCATTGCTGGCTGGGCGCCTCCTTGGGCCAGGAAGCTTCGGCGCTGGAAACGGCCTGAACGGGTGCCGGCGGGTCTGCGACCCCAATTAATATTACGCCGCGCCGGATCGGGTATGCTGCACGGCAACATATGACCATACATATTGAGTCGATATGCTCTACCAGCTTCACGAATTGACCCGTAATCTGCTGGCCCCCTGGGTCCACCAGGCCCAGGCAAATGCCCACTTCTTCAACAATGCCGGCCACTGGTGGGGGCAGATGCCCGGGGCTGATCGCCTGGCGGCGATGAACGAGCTGTTCCATCGCCTGGGCAAGGATTACGAGAAGCCCGAGTGGGGCATCAACGAGATCGAGGTGGACGGCGAGCGCGTGCCGATCGTGGTCCACGAAGAGGTCAGCAAGCCGTTCTGCAAGCTGCTGCGCTTCAAGCGCCACAGCAACGAAGCCGACCAGCTGCACACCATGCTCAACCAGCCGTTCGTACTGGTGGTGGCGCCGTTGTCCGGCCACCACGCCACGCTGCTGCGCGATACCGTGCGCACCCTGCTGCGCGACCATCGCGTGTACGTGACCGACTGGGTCGATGCACGCATGGTGCCGGGCAGCGAAGGCGAGTTCGGGCTGGATGATTACGTGGAGTACATCCAGGATTTCATCCGCCACCTCGGCGTGGAGCGGCTGCATGTGGTGAGCGTGTGCCAGCCCACCGTACCGGTACTGGCTGCGGTTTCGCTGATGGCCAGCCGCGGTGAACCGACGCCGAAGTCGCTGGTGATGATGGGCGGTCCGATCGATGCGCGCTGCAGCCCGACCGCAGTGAACAACCTGGCAACCCAGAACCCGCTGTCGTGGTTCGAGAACAACGTCATCCACACCGTGCCGCCGAGCTACCCCGGCGCCGGCCGCCGCGTGTATCCAGGCTTCCTGCAGCACGCCGGCTTCCTGTCCATGAACCCCAGCCGGCATTTCAGCTCGCACTGGGATTTCTACGCCGACCTGGTCAAGGGCGACCTGGAAGATGCCGATGCGCACCGGCGTTTCTACGACGAGTACAACGCGGTGCTGGACATGCCGGCCAAGTACTATCTGGATACCATCAGCGTGGTGTTCCAGGATTTCCTGCTGCCGCGCGGCGAGTGGTACATCAAGGGTGAGAAGGTCGACCCTTCGGCCATCCGCGATACCGCGCTGTTGAGCATCGAAGGCGAACTGGACGATATCGCCGGCCTCGGCCAGACCGAAGCGGCGCAGTCGCTGTGCACGGGCATCGCCGAGGACCGCCGCGAGCATTTCATCGTCGAAGGCGCCGGCCATTACGGCATCTTCAGCGGCCGTCGCTGGCGCGAAGTGGTGTACCCGAAGGTGCGCGATTTCTTCGCCGCCAATGCCGAAGCACCGGCCTCGGCGAAGCCGAAGAAGAAGAGCAACGTCACCCCGTTGCGGCGGAAAGCCGGCTGACAACCCGGCTGCGGTGCTGACGGCCAGCGGCCGTCACTACCGTTGGACCAAGGTAGCGCCGAGCCATGCTCGGCGGCATTTCGATCCAGCATCATGGTGGCTGACACAGGCCGCGCTGCGCGCTCGCCGAGCATGGCTCGGCGCTACCGGCCCACCGCCCCTACAGCCGCACCAGCAGGTGCTTGGCCAGGGTGCCGTGCATCCTACCGACCGCCCGCGCCAAGTGCAGCGTGCCGAACAGCAGCAGCCCGCCGGCCAGTGCGAGCAGCGGCGTGGCCCAAGCGCCTTCCAGCAGCGGCAGGCCATTGATGGTCACCCCGGTGTAGGCACCCGGAAACCAGACCGCCACCGGCGACCAGATCAACGCCAGCGAAAGCGCCAGCAACGTCGTCGCCACGGTGAAATACGCGATACCCAGCGGCAGCATCAGCACGAAGTACAGCAGGGTGAGCCAGGTGCGGCCATCGGTGAACATGTCGCCGATCCGCTGCAGCCAGCTGCGGCTGCGGTCGCTGAAGCGCGGCCGGCGCGGCATGCGCTCGCCCAGCAGCACCTCCACCAGCCGCCCCTCCAGCAGCGACAGCCCGCGGATGGAACCGAAGAACAGCACCGCCACCGGTACGCCGATGATCAGGATCAGCAGGCCCAGCGACAGCGACAGGCCGGTCACCACCCAGCTGAAGAAGAAGGTGCCCGTCGCCAGCGACAGCAGCATGTAGAACAGGGCGCCATAGGTGTGCGGATCCACCGCTACGCCGAAGAATCGCGCCGCCAGCGAGCGCGGTGGCGACGGCGGCGGATCCGGGATGGCCGGACCGGATGCCGCCACGCCTGCCGCCGGCGGCACCGCATCGAAGCCGCTGCCCAGTGCAGGGGTGGTCGCAACACGTGTTCCGAGCGGCGTCTTCGGCGTGCGCAGCGCACGGTTCACCGTCAGCTCGGTTTCGCGGTAGATCTCGGCCACCTCGTCCGGCGCGCCGTAGCTGCCGGCCACGTCGGCGATCACCTCGCCCTCGCTGCGCCCCGGCTGTGCGGCCAGTTCCGAACGCAGGTACTCCTCGGCGTCGTACAGCGCATCCTGGACCATCGCCGGATCGGCATCGTGCAGCGCCGCGCGCAACTGCGCCAGGTAATCAGGAATGGTCGCCGGCAGGGTCCTGCCCATGGTGTGTTCGATGTTCATTGCAGTACGCCCTCCAGAACGGAATCGACGGAATCGCGGGTGGCACGCCAGGCCTGGATCCACTGCTCCAGCACGGCGCGTCCCTGCTCGGTGATGCGGTAGTAGCGTCGCGGCGGGCCGCTGGTGGAAGGCTCTACGTGGCTTTGCAGCAGGCCGGCCCCTTCCAGGTTGCGCAGCACCGGGTACAGGGCGCTCTGCTTGCCACTCAGCACGCCTTCGCCCACCTGCTCCAGCTCCTTGGCGATCAGGTAGCCGTACAGCGGCTCCGGTGCCTTGGCCAACACCGCCATCAGCGCCAGCGATACGGTCCCCGCACTGAGCTCCTTCTGGAATTTCTTCAGCTGGATCTCTTCATCGACCATGGCGGCATCTCCACTACGTTGAAGTGAACACTAGTGCGGAGTTCGACCTAGTGGAATAGGCCGGACGTCACGGTGCCGTGCGGCAACCGCGCCGGGCGCTGGCAGGAAACGGTGGCCTCGCGCATGATCGGGCTCTCTTTCCTGAAAGGCTCACCATGGACCGTCGCCCTGCCCTGTTGGCGCTTGCCCTGGCCACCTGCCTGCTGCCTTCGCTGGCCCCCGCGGCCACCCCCTACCGCAGCGCGCAGCAGATCCTGGAAGCCGCACCCGACCGCGACTGGCGCACGCCTGACCCGGCCAACCTGCTGTACATGGACCTGCCCGCCGGAAGGGTGATCATCGAGCTGGCGCCGCAGTTCGCGCCGCGCCACGTGGCCAACATCCAGACCTTCGCCCACGAACATTTCTGGGACGGCACCAGCATCTACCGGTCCCAGGACAACTTCGTGGTGCAATTCGGCGATGCCAACGCCGACGACGCCGCCAAGGCCCGGCCGATGGGATCGGCGCAGAAGAAACTGCCGGCCGAATTCGAACGGGCCACGGCGGGATTGAAGGTCAGCCCGCTGCCGGACCGCGATGGCTGGGCGTCGCGCACCGGTTTCGTCGACGGCTTCCCGGTCGGCCAGGACATGAAGGACGGCAGGACCTGGCTGGCGCACTGCTATGGCGCGCTGGGCGCGGGTCGCAACAATGACGAAGACAGCAGCGTAGGCGCCGAACTGTACGTGGTCACCGGCCAGTCGCCGCGCCAGCTGGACCGCAACATCACCGTGGTCGGCCGTGTGCTGAAGGGAATGGAACTGCTCAGCGCGGTGCCGCGGGGTCCGGCGCCGATGGGCTTCTATGCCGACCCGAAGCAGCGTACGCCGATCACCTCGATACGCCGCGCCAGCGATGTCCCCGCCGCCGAACGCACGCCGATCCAGGTACTGCGCACCGACTCGAAAACCTTCGCCGATACCGTGGAAGCCCGTCGCAACCGCGTCGATGATTTCTACAAACGACCGGCCGGGCACATCGATCTGTGCAACATTCCGGTGCCGGTGCGGTAACGCGCAGCGGCGCTGGCTGACCGCCACGCGGCCCGTGCAGCGCCGTACAGAACGCGTGAGCACGGGCCCCGCTCCACCCTCACCCGCTCTTTTCCGCCGGCTGGCTAGGCTGGAGTCCTGTTTCCCATCAGGACAACCCCCATGGCTTTGCTGCGACTGCGAATCACCGGAACCGAAGACGACGCGCGTGCGATCAGCGACCTGCTGCTCGGCATCGAAGGCATCGAGCATGTCGAGGAAACCGACGACCTGATGCCGAAGATGGACGATGACGATTCCAGTTCGGCCGGCCTGTCCGATGACATCGGCCCGGGCAGCCATGAACTGGAAGTGGAAGTGGGCAACGAAAGCACCGCGCAGAAGGTGCGCGATGCGGTACAGGAGCTTGCCCTGGAGCTGGATGTCTTCGTCGAATACGAGACCGACGAGGGCTGATCCGGCGCGCGTGAAGGGGCGGGGTCAACCCGCCCTGCGTGCACGTCGCCGGCGCCACAGGCGCAGGCCGATCCAACCGATGATGCTGCCGATCACCAGCACCGGCAGCAGCGCGGCGATGGCCCGTATCAGGTACGCGATGCTGGTGGTCAGGATGGCTCCGGATTCTGACAGCGCCATGCCGATTTCATTGCGGCTGCGCTGGCCGGACGGTGCGTTGAACTGCATCGTCACCAGTTGCGTGTCGATGCGTCGGCGCTGCTGGGCCGCATCCTTGTTGGCCTGTTCCACCCCCGCCTCGATCTCCGACAGCCGCTGGGTGATGACCAGCAGGTCGGCCAGCTTGATGTCCTTGCTGTCCTGGTAGGCAAGCAGCCGCTCGTGCTCCTTCTGCAGGCGCGCCTTGGCCAATGCAGTGTCCGCTACCTGCTGGGCGAGGTCTTCGGCATGGGTGTTGCGCGAGGACACCTCCCCGCCCTGCCCGGCCAGTCCGATGATCGGCTCCACGCCCTTCGGCGCGATGCGCACGCGGATCGAACCGCTGGGGTACTCACCGCCCTGCTGCCCCACCTGCAGCACCGCACAGTCGCCGAATCGGGCGGATTGGCAGGCGTCGGCGATCTGCTTGACCCGCGGGCCGATCTTCGCCGCATCCAGGCGGATGTCCAGGTCATGTTCGTAGGCCAGCGATGCGCCTTCCGGCGACACCACCGCACCGGCAGCGCCGGCACCCGCTTCGGCCGCCGCCTCATGCCGTCCGCAGCCGGCCAGGGTCAGCAGCATGGCCAGCGCGCCGACCCAGCGCGGATGACGCCTTGCTTCCTTGTGCATTCTGTCTCGTCCCTGCGTTGGAGTGGCGACGATGGTAATCCTTTGGCACGCAGACAGGGCGACGCCCGCGACCTATGCTTGGCGATTGACCCCAAGACAGGATTGCCGATGCGCCAGCATCTCCTTGCCCTCGCCCTGATCGCTGCCGTCGGCGGCTGCCAGCAGGCCGACGCCCCGTCGTCCGCCACCCCGCCCGCCGCCGCGCCGGCGCAGGCCGCCGATGCCGCTGCAGATGCGGCCTTTGCCGATCTGTCAAAGCGCGCCCTGGACAGCTGGATGCAGCTCTCGCCCGTGGGTGCCACGCAGATCGGCGACCACCGCTTCGACAGCGAGATCGACGACCTTAGTGCCGCCGGCCAGCAGAAGACGCTGACCGCCTACAAGGGCCTGCTGGCCGAGCTGGAAAAGATCGACGTGGCCAAGCTTGGCCGTGAAAACCAGGTGGATGCGGCGATCCTGCGCAACCAGCTGCAGTCGGATATCTGGAATGCCGAAGTACTGCAGTCGTCCAAGTGGGATCCGCAGATGTACAACGGCCTGGCAGGCAGTGCGATCTACGGCCTGATGGCGCGCGAGTTCGCCCCGCTGCCCGAGCGCCTGAAGTCGGCCACCGCACGCATGGAGAAGATCCCGGCGATCTTCGCCCAGGCGCGCGAAAACCTGGACCCGGCCCGCGTGCCGAAGATCCACGCTGAAACCGTGGCCAAGCAGAACCGCGGCATCCTCAGCATCGTCGATACCTTCATCACCCCGCACATCGGCGAACTGCCGCAGGCCGACCAGCAGCGCCTGCAGGCCGCCATCGACGGCCTGAAGAAGGCCGTGGACGAACAGCAGCAGTGGCTGGACAAGACCCTGGTGCCCAATGCCAAGGGCGAGTTCCGCGTCGGCGCCGAGCTGTACGACCAGAAGCTGAAGTTCGCGCTGAATTCCTCGCTTTCGCGGCAGGAGATCGGTGAGCGTGCGCGTGCCGAACTCAAGCGCGTGCGCCAGGACATGTATGGCATCGCCCAGACCGTGCTGAAGGACAAGCCGGGCGCACCGCAGATGCCGGCCAACCCGAGCGACGACCAGCAGCAGAAGGCGATCGAAGCAGCACTGGAACTGGCCTACGCCGACAAACCGGCCCGCGACAAGGTCGTGGAGGATGCCAAGGCCGCGCTGGACCAGTCCACCGCGTTCGTGCGCGAGCATGACCTGATGACCCTGCCCGACGCACCGGTGGACATCATCCTGATGCCCGAATTCCAGCGCGGCGTGGCCGTAGCCTACTGTGATTCGCCCGGTCCGCTGGACAAGAACCTGAAGACCTTCTACGCGGTCTCGCCGATCCCGGATGACTGGAACGACAAGCAGGTCGACTCGTTCCTGCGCGAGTACAACTCCCGCATGATCCACCTGCTGAGCATCCACGAAGGCACCCCGGGGCACTACCTGGAAGGCTGGCATTCGGCCAAGTTCCCCTCCACGCTGCGTGCGGTGCTGCGCTCGGGCCTGTTCGCCGAAGGCTGGGCGGTCTACACCGAACGCATGATGCAGGAACAGGGCTACCTGGATAACGATCCGCTGTTCCACCTGGTGCAGCTGAAGTTCTACCTGCGCACCATTTCCAACGCGATCCTGGACCAGGGCGTGCACGTGGACAACTGGACGCGCGAACAGGCCATGCACCTGATGACCCACGATGCGTTCCAGCAGGAAAGCGAAGCGTCGGGCAAGTGGGTGCGCGCGCAGTTGACCTCCGCGCAGCTGCCGACCTACTTCGTCGGTGCGCAGGAACACTTCGACACGCGCAAGGCCGCGCAGGAAAAGCTGGGCGACCAGTTCAACCTGAAGGCCTACCACGACAAGATGCTGTCCTACGGCGCCCCGCCGGTGCGTTTCGCGCGCCAGCTGATGCTGGACCAGCCGATCGAGTAAGGGCGCCGGTCTGGTTTCTGGCGGGCCTGCTGGCTCTCCGGATGCGAAGCGCCCCGTCAGGGGCGCTTTCTCATTTCAGCACGGGAGCGTCAGGGCCGTGTCAGACACGGCTGCAGGAGAGGCGATCGACATTGGAGTAGCCGTGTTCGTGGCGGATGATTTCCTTGGCATGGATCTCAGAGTCTGCGTTTACGCTCTGCGTAGTTGGTGCACCGCGGAGCAGGAACGTGCACTGGTACGGTGCCGCCGCTGCGATTGCCGATGTCGATGAAAAAAGCATCGCTGCGGCGATCAACATGTTCAGGTGTCGGATCATCTGCCAGGTCTCTTGTTCGGGCGAAGGCAGCGCAGCCGGATGGCCGCTGCAACCCAGTGTCGTTGCGATGCCTCGTCTTGTCAGGAGCCTGGAGCATCATCGGATGACGCGTGCAGAGGGACGCTGCAGAGACCTATCGCAGCTTTGCCGCGAGGCGGAATCTCTGACGCTGTAACCAGGCGTCACCTGATCGCCATCGCAGATCCAGCGTGCAAGGCTGCGCCCGACCGCGCCTGCTGCGAATGCCGGGCGACGTCCTGCCGCCGCGAGGCAAGACTATGGGCAAGCCGCTGGAATCAGCCACCGGCCCGGAACCCAGGTGGCCAGAATGATCAAGCCATTTCGTGGAAGCAGATTCGGAGCAGCAGGAGGCGCCGGCCCATGCTCGGCGGCTTCTTGTTGAATCGGCACGGAAGACGTCCGCCGAGCAGGGCTCGGCGCTACCGATCATCCGTCGGCGGCGACAAAGCCCCCGGTCTGGCGCGCCCACAGCCGCGCGTACAGACCGCCGGCCGCCACCAGTTCGGCATGCGTGCCGGTTTCCACGATGCGTCCCTGGTCCATCACCACCAGCCGGTCCATCCGCGCGATGGTCGACAGCCGGTGCGCGATGGCGATCACCGTCTTGCCGCCCATCAGCTCGTCCAGGTTGTCCTGGATCGCCGCTTCCACCTCCGAATCCAACGCGGAGGTGGCTTCGTCCAGCACCAGGATCGGCGCGTCCTTCAGCAGCACGCGCGCGATCGCGATGCGCTGCCGCTGCCCGCCTGACAGCTTCACCCCGCGCTCGCCGACCAGCGCGTCGTAACCTTGCCGCCCCTGGCCATCGACCAGCGAATCGATGAAGCCATCGGCACGCGCCTTGGCCACGGCCGCACGCAGTTCCTGTTCAGAGGCTTCGGGACGCCCGTACAACAGGTTGTCGCGGATCGAACGATGCAGCAGCGACGTATCCTGTGTCACCACGCCGATCTGCCCGCGCAGGCTTTCCTGGGTGACCCCGGCGATGTCCTGCCCGTCGATCAGGATGCGTCCGCTCTCCAGGTCATACAGGCGCAGCAGGACGTTGACCAGGGTCGACTTGCCCGCGCCCGAGGGCCCGACCAGGCCGATCTTTTCGCCCGGCTTCACCCGCAGTTCCAGCCCGGCGATCACCCCGCCGCGCTTGCCGTAGTGGAAGTGGATGTCCTGGAAGTGCACGCCACCGGCACTCACCTTGAGCGGCACTGCGTCATCGCGGTCCTGCACGGTAAGCGGCTGGGAAATGGTGGTGATCCCGTCCTGCACCGTGCCGATGTCTTCGAAGATGCCGTTGATGGTCCACATGATCCAGCCGGACATGTTGTGGATGCGGATGACCAGGCCGGTGGCCAGGGTGATCGCACCGACCGTGATCAGCCCATCGTTCCACAGCCACAGCGCCAGCCCACAGGTGCCGGCGATCAGGAACCCGTTGACGATGGCGATGGTCAGGTCCATACCGCTGGTGATGCGCGTCTGCCGGCGATGCTTCTCCGCCAGTTCCTGGATCGATTCGGCGACGTAGGCCTGCTCGCGTCCGCCGTGGGCGAACAGTTTCAGCGTCGGAATGTTGGTATAGCCATCTACGATGCGGCCCATCGCCTTGGAACGCGCTTCGGAGGCGATCCAGGCGCGCTCCTTCGCACGCGGCACGAAGTACACCATGATCACCGCGTAGGCCAGCATCCACAGCACCAGCGGAATCATCAGCCGCCAGTCGGCCTGGGCGAACAGGAACAGCGCGGTGCCGGTGTAGACCACGATGTACCAGAGCGAATCGACCATCTGCACCGCCGATTCGCGCAGCGAGGTACCGGTCTGCATCACGCGGTTGGCCACGCTGCCGGCGAAATCGTTGTGGAAGAAGGTCAGGCTCTGGCGCACCACGTAGTTGTGCATCAGCCAGCGCGAGCGGTTGCTCAGGCCCGGCACGATGGCCTGGTTGACCAGCAGGTTGTGCAGCCCGACCAGCACCGGCCGGGCGACCACGCACACCGCCACCATCCACAGCAGGTCCGATGCGTGGCGCTGGAAGAATCCGGCACCGGGCTGCTCGGCGACCATGTCCACGATGCGGCCGAGGAAGTCGAACATCGCCACTTCCACCAGTGCCAGCAGCAGGCCGGCGACCAGCGTGGCCAGCAGCACCGGCCACACCGGGCGCAGGTAGAACAGGTAGAACTTGAACACGCTGCGCGGCGGCATACGCGTGTCCACCGGCGGAAAGACCGGGATCAGGGATTCAAACCAGCGGAACATCACAGTCGCTCACAACGGGGTAACCGGTTGATTATCCCATCGCAGGCCTGTCGTGGAGTGACGACCACTGGCCGTCATCCCCGCAAGCTTCACCCTTGCGGCACGAACAACAGATCCTGGAAGTCGAAGCTGAAATCGGTCAGCTCGGAGATCGCCTGCATGCGGACCTCGCGGACCTTCCCGTCCGGGTCCAGGCTGAAGTTGACGAACGCATCGGCGTTGAGCGAACGGTCGTCCCAGCGCACGATGAAGGTGTCGTGCTGCCAGTGTTCGAGCGTGCCGACCAGCTGCGCGGTCTTGTCGAACCGCAGGCGCAGCGCCTTGCCGTTGCCGGTGATGTGCATGTCCCCGTACCAGCGGTCGCGGTAGCGCCCGGCATACCGCTCCAGGGCCAACGATGGTGTGGTGCGCGCGGTGCGTGCCGCCTGGTGTTTGGCCCAGGCCGCGTCTGCCTTGTCACGGCTCTTGTCCACGGCCTTGCCGTAGGCATCCACCCAGTCATGCCGGTCACCACCCAGATAGGCATCGAGCACGCTCAGGGTGATGGCATTGAAGGCCGCGCCGGCTTCCTGGTTGGTCAGTACCACCACGCCCAGGTTCTCACCGGGCACCAGCGTCACCCGGGACACCATGCCCGGCCAACCGCCGGTATGCCATACCAGCCTGCGGCCGCGGAAATCGCTCAGGCTCCAGCCTTCGGCGTAGCCGGCGAAGTTCGGCCGCGCCGGCGCCAGTTCCGCCACCGCCGGCTCGGCCACCACCTGCGGGGTGATCATCTGCCACATCTGCTGCTGGCTCTTCGCTGTGAACAGCGCACTGCCGTCAGCCAACCTTCCCTGCGCCAACTGCACCTGCATCCAGCGCGCCATGTCATGCACGCTGGAGTAGATGCCACCGGCGCCGGCATTGTTCTGCCAGGTCAGCGGTGCCACCGTGCGCAGGTCCTTGAAATCGAACTTGGCATGGCCGACCGCGGCGTTGTCGCCGGGGCGCAGATGGTCGGCGTTGTAGCGGGTGCCGGCCATGCCGACCTTGTCGAAGATGCGTTGCTGCAGGAAGTCCTGATAGGACTTTCCGGAGACCTTCTCGATCACCTGCTGCGCCACCGCGTACAGGATGTTGTCGTAGGCATAGCGTTCGCGGAAGCCGCCCTTCAGCGGCACCTTGCCCAACCGTTCCACCACCTCGGCGTTGCTGTAGCCGGTGGTCGGCCAGAACAGCAGGTCACCGGCGCCCAGGCCCAGCCCACTGCGGTGCGAGAGCAGGTCGCGCAGGGTCATCTGCTGGGTCACGAAGGGATCGGACAGGCGGAACGACGGCAGGTGGTCGACCACCTTGTCGTCCATTTTCAGCTTGCCTTCTTCGGCCAGCAGGTTCAGCGACAGCGCGGTGAACGCCTTGGTGTTGGAGGCAATCGCAAACAGCGTATCGGCCTGCACCGGCTCCGGACGGCCCTGCTCGCGCACGCCCCAGCCCTGCTCCAGCACCACCTTGCCGTCCTTGACCACGGCCACCGCGATGCCCGGCACGTCGAAGCGCGCGCGTACCCGCTCCACGGTGGCATCCAGATCCTGCAACGGGGCCGGAGTCGCCGCAGTCGCCAGGGTGGTAAAGGCCAGCAGCATCGCGCCTCCGATCAGGGACTTCATCACGCACGTTCTCCAGAGTGGATGGCCGCGCCGAGCGGGCGCGCCGGGAATTCTCATCATGGTAACGGCCGGCGGTGCAGCCTTCCCCGTGCCAAAGGAGGGGTGGGATGGAGACAGGTGGAAAGACCAGAGGGGGTTCGACTTCCGCGCCGATCCGTTGCGGCATCGGCGGCTGGGTATTCCCGGAGTGGCGCGGTGGCATGTTCTATCCGGAAGGACTGCCACAGCGCGAGGAACTGGCATTCGCCAGCAACGCCCTGCGCTGCATCGAAATCAACGGCACGTTCTACCGCACGCCGACCCAGGCCCAATGCGCGCAGTGGGCCGCGCAGACACCGCCAGGCTTCCGGTTTTCGATGAAAGCCCCGCGTTACCTCGTGCAGCGGCGCGACTTGTCCGGCGTTGCCGAGGCCGCGCAGCCATTCCTGCAGGCCGCGCTGGGCCTGGGTGACCGGCTGGGCCCGCTGCTGTGGCAGTTCGCCCCCACTCACAAAGCCGATGCCGGCGCGCTGGCGGAGTTCATGCGGTCACTGCCAGCGACCCTGCAGGGCGTGCCGCTGCAGCACGCGCTGGAGGTACGCAACGCCGCGGCAGTGAATGCCACGCTGGTGCAGGCCGCACGCGCCCACAACGTTGCCCTGGTCATCGAAGACAGCGACGAGGCCCCGCTGCACGGCGACCTCAGCGCCGACTTCGTCTACGCCCGGATCAAGCGCAGCCAGCCGCGCCTCCGTGCCGGGCTGCCGGCCCCGTTACAGCAACGCTGGGCCGCGCGCGCGCAGGCGTGGGCACAAGGCGCTGCGGTCGAAGATCTTCCGTTGATCACATCGCCAGCCGATCCGACGCCGCGCGAGGTCTACCTGCTGTGCATCGGGGCGGGCAAGCGGCGCAACCCGGCAGCCGCCATCGCCCTGCAGCAGCGCTGCGACACACGCTGACCCATCGCCGCCGACGCTGGCTTGACGCACAATACCGCGATGAGCAGCCCCGATACCCGCAAAGCACTTTTCCAGATCCACTTCTGCGTGCTGCTGTGGGGCATCACGGCCATCCTTGGCAAGCTGATCACCCTGCCCGCACTGCCGCTGGTGTGGTGGCGCATGCTGCTGGTGGTGGCCATGCTGGCGCTGCTGCCGCGGGTGTGGCAGGGCCTGCGCAACATGCCCTGGCGGGTGGTCGCGGCCTACTCCGGCATCGGCGCGCTGGTCGCGCTGCACTGGCTCACCTTCTACGGCGCGGTGAAGCTGGCCAATGCCTCGGTCGCCGCCACCTGCATCGCGCTGGCCCCGGTGTTCACCTCCATCATCGAACCCTGGGTGGCCAAGCGGCCGTTCCAGCTGCGCGAACTGCTGTTCGGCATCGCGGTGCTGCCCGGCGTGGCGCTGGTGGTGGGCGGGGTGCCCGAAGGCATGCGCCTGGGGGTGCTGGTGGGTGCGATGTCGGCGCTGCTCGTGGCGGTGTTCGGTTCACTCAACAAACGCATGGTCAGCCATGCCGATCCACTGACGGTCACCGCGCTGGAACTGGGCGCCGGCACCCTGACCTTGACCCTGCTGGCACCGCTGATGCCGTTCCTGCTGCCCGCCCTGGCCAGCCCGCTGTGGGTGCTGCCGGACGTGCACGACGGCATCCTGCTGCTGGTGCTGGCCGGCTTCTGTACCCTGCTGCCGTTCGCGCTGGCGCTGGTCGCGCTGCGTCACCTCAGCGCCTACACCGTGCAGCTGGTGACCAACCTGGAGCCGGTGTACGCGGTGATCCTGGCAGTGGTGCTGCTGCGCGAACAACATGAAGTCGCAGGTTGGTTCTACGTCGGCGTCGCGGTCATCGTCGGGGCGGTCTTCCTGCATCCCCTGCTCAACCGTCGTCGCCCCGTCCAGCATCCCGAACTGATCTGACCTTCCTACCAGTCGACCTGCCCCGGCAGCAGCCCGCGCAGTTCCGGCTCGCTGAGGTTGCGCCACTGGCCCGGCTTGAGCGCGCCGATCTTGATGTTGTCGATGCGTACGCGGCGCAGCTGGGTCACCCGGAAACCGAATTCAGCCGCCATCAGGCGGATCTGCCGGTTCAGGCCCTGCTGCAGGGTGATGCGGAAACCGAACTTGGCGATGCGCGAGGTGCGGCACGGCAGGGTCATCTGGTCATGGATGCGCACACCACGCGCCATCGCGCGCAGGAACTCGTCGGTCACCGGCTTGTTCACCGCCACCAGGTACTCCTTCTGGTGGCCGTTTTCGGCGCGCAGGATCTGGTTGACGATGTCGCCGTTGCTGGTCATCAGGATCAGGCCTTCGGACTCCTTGTCCAGCCGGCCGATCGGGAAGATGCGCTGCTCATGCCCGACGAACTCGACGATGTTTCCCTTCACCGAACTTTCGGTGGTGCAGGTCACCCCGACCGGCTTGTTGAGCACGATGTAGACGTGGCGGCGGCCGCCCGGACGGCTGGCCTGGCGGGCGCGCAGGGGCTGGCCGTCGACCAGCACCTTGTCCTCCTCGCCGACCACCGCGCCGGTACCGGCGGGACGTCCATTGACAGTGACACGGCGTTCGCTGATCAGCCGGTCGGCCTCGCGACGGGAGCAGAAGCCGGTTTCGGCGATGTATTTGTTGATGCGGATGGTCATGCCCGCATTATCCGGCATTGTCGCGCCCACGGCATCCGTTCATAGCGGACGCACCGCGTCCAGCTGCTCACCATCCATCACCCGGTCACGCCCCGCGCGCTTGGCGCCGTACATCGCATGGTCGGCCCGGCGCAGCAGTGCGGCCAGGTCATCATGGTCGGGCCGCCACTGGGCCAGGCCGATGCTGGCGGTCAATGCCAGGCCGTCCACCTGCAGCGCCACCCCGGCCTCGGTGATCCGGCGCCCCACCTGCTGCAGCCGCGCCGCAGCGACATCGCGCGGAGCGCCCGGCAACAGCAGCAGGAACTCCTCCCCGCCCATCCGGAACACCTCGTCACGGCCTCGCAGGGCGCCGCGCAGGGCCCCGGCGACCGCCTGCAGCACCGCATCGCCGGTGTCGTGGCCGTGGCGATCGTTGATTTCCTTGAACAGGTCGATGTCGAGGAAACCGATCACCAGCGGTGCGCCCTCGGCACGTGCGCGTTCGATCTGCACGCCCAGCTCGCGCAGCCCGGCGCGGCGATTGGGCAGGCCGGTCAATGCGTCGGTGTCGGCCAGCTGGCGCATCTCATCACGTTGTTCGCGCAGGTTGCCCAGCCGCTGGTTGAGCGCATAGGCGGCCATCATCAGCAGCCAGGTCACCGCCAGCTGCAGGGCTTCGACACGGTGGGCCAGCAACCACTGGGCGCGCGCCAGGTCGGCCACGATCATCAGCAGGAACGGTGCCAGCGCGACCAACCCGATACTGGCCCAGCGGTCGTTGCGCGACCACGCCCATACCCCTGCCAGCAGGGCCGCCACGCAGCCGGCAAAATGGGCCGCCTCCAGCACATCCGACGTCCAGCCCAGCAACGTCCAGTCCATCCAGGGCACCAGCAGCGCCACCGCGAACAAGGCGCAACTCACGGCCGACACCACGCCACGCGACCGCGGCCAGGCGCGATGACCTGCATTGAGTCGCCATAGCATGGGTAGCAGCACGGCCTGTGCGCAGGCGGTCAGGCCTACCAGCCACCAGGCACTGTCCACCCCGATCGGGAACCATGGCTCGGGATACCCGCTCAGTCCCCCCAGCACCGCCTGCCACAGCACGAACACAGCGCAGGCACCGATGTACATCAGGAAAATGCGGTCACGGGAGGTAAAAAATCCCATCAGGGACGACAGCGCCAGCGCCAGCGCGACCGCCACGCAGGCGGTACGCACCAGCAGCCGGGCGGTATCACGCTGCTGCACCGGGCTCGGCGCGCCGAGCCGCAGCGTGGGCCCCCAGCGCTCCTTCAGCGGGGTCGCCCAGGACACATGGATCGGTTCGCGGCTTCCGGCACGCGGCACGGTCACCATGCCGATGCCCGCGCGGAACCGCGAGTCACGCGTACGCGCATCGCCCATGTTGCCGCAGATCTCGCGGTCGCCATGGCGGATGGACACCTCACCGGCGAACACATTGAACACGTCCAATGCCTGCGGCTGGCCGGACCATCCCCCCTCCGGCGCGGGGATATCCAGCTGCTGGCGCTGTCCGCGCAGCATGTAGCCCTCGCACGCGCGATGTGGCGTCGGCTCGTCGGTCGCCCCGCCCAGCAGCAGATAGTCGCGCACCGGCTGCGGCGCGGCGGCGGCATTGCACACCCACAGCAGGCTGGAAAGCAGCACCGCAGCCAGCCCCCATCCGCTCCTGTTCCAGCGGCCCGACCGTACCATCGTGCTCCCCACGCAACACCCGCCTGCTTGCCATCCGTGTCCGGAGATTATCGCAGCCCGGCCGATTTCACGCCGGACCGCCGCCGCGCGCGGGAGCGACGACGCGCTTCAACCGCGACCCAGCCACTTCCCGTGCGTGTCATGCCGCACCGGGTGCAGGGCGGTCTGGGTGATCCGCTCCAGCGGCTGCGGGCGTTCGATCGCATAGCCCTGCAATCCCTGCACGCCCATCTCCACCAGCTGCGCCGCCTGCTCTTCGGTTTCCACCCACTCGGCGATCACCTCCAGCTGCAGTTCGCGCCCCAGCGCGGCGATGGCGCGCACGGTGGCACGGCTGACCGGGTCGGTCTGCATGTCGCGCACGAAGGTTCCATCGATCTTCAGCAGGTCCGCTGACAGCTGCCGCAGGTAAGCAAACGAGGAAAGCCCCGAGCCGAAGTCATCCAGCGCGATGCGGCAGCCACGCGCCTTCACTGCATCGATGAATTCCCGCGCTTGAGCCAGGTTGCTGATCACCGCCGTTTCGGTGATCTCGAAGCACAGCCGCTTGGCCAGCGTGCGGTTGCGTTCCAGCAGGTCGTTGACGAAGGTGAGGAAACCTGGCTCGGCGATCGACTGCGCCGAGACGTTGACGTTGCACAGGCCCAGCCGCGCCACGTGCGCCGGACAGACCTGCAGGTGGCGGAACAGCATGGACAGCACGCAGCGGTCCAGCGACATGCCCATGCCATAGCGTTCAACGGCGCCAATGAATTCGCCCGGACCATGCAACACGCCCTGCTCATCGCGCATGCGCACCAGCACTTCGTAATGCAGGTAGTCCGGGGCGCCGACGGTGGCTATGCGCTGTGCGTACAGCAGCATCCGGCCGTCGGCGATGGCGTGGCTGACCCGACGCAGACGCTCGGCCTCGCCGCGGTGCTCGTCCAGCGCCAGCCGGTCTTCGTTGAAGCAGTGCACCCGGTTGCGCCCGCCCTGCTTGGCGGCGTAGCAGGCGCTGTCGGCCGCGCCCATCAACCAGTTCACGTCCGGCGTATCCGTGCGCACTTCGACCACGCCCACGCTGCAGCTGATCTTCAGCGTGTCGTCGCCGAACTGGATGCTGGCCTGGCCCAGCGTGCGGATCACCCGCTGCAGTACCCGCCGTGCCTCCTCCTGGCTCGCGCCGGCGAGAAACACCGCGAACTCGTCTGCTCCCAGCCGGCCGACCCAGTCCCCTTCGCGCACCGCCCCCTTGAGGTGTTCGGCGAAGGCACGCAGCATCTGGTCGCCTGCCGCGTGTCCGACCGCTTCATTGACCAGCTTGAAGTGGTCCAGGTTGAGATGGCACAGCGCATGCACGCCGCTGTCGTGGCGCACCTGCTGCAACGCCAGTTCAAGCTGCCGCTCGATCTCGCGGCGGTTGATCAGGCCGGTCAGCACATCGTGGCTGGCGTGGTGCTGCACCTGCCGGGCCAACACGTGGTTCTGGGTGACATCTTCGACAATGGCGAAGATCGACGTGCCCTGCTTGCCGCGGTGGACGGCGGTGCCGCTCCAACGCCCCCACATCAGGCTGCCATCGGCGCGCAGGAAGCGCAGCTCGCCGGCCTCCAGCTGACGGGGCCAGTCGATCTCCCCTTCGCCGTCCAGTACCAGCTCTCCTTCGGCCAGCAGCTGGCGCAGGTGCATGTGCACCAGCTGCTCGCGGGGCCGCTGGAGCAGATCGGACAAGGCCTGGTTGACCTCCATCAGGCCGCCGCCGCTGTCGATTTTCAGCATGCCCACGCTGGCCTGGTAGAACGCCGCACGGAAGCGCGTCTCCTGTTCCATCAGATCGATGCGTACACGCCGGGCCAGCAGCACCGCCACGATCGCGATCGCCACCACCGACAGCGCGCCGACGACGAGGGTGGTCATGCGCACCAGCGCGGACATGTTGACCAGCGCCAGCGAGAACCGGCGCGCCGTGTCCTGCAGTTGCAGGTCCAGTTGCTGCAGCCGCCGCTCATACCGCACTGCGTCCTGGGCCGGGATGGCCCCGCCGGACAGCCGCTGCTCCAGTTCGTTGCTTATCGCGGCGATTTCCAGCAGCGGCGAATCGGTTTCCCGCCACAGCTGCGAGGCCTCGCGGAAATAGGCGAGGTCGCGCCCATACCGGTAGGACAGGATCAGCCGGTTCACATCGCCGCGTGCATTTCCCCCGCGCAGGAACGCCGCGCGGGCCGCGTTGGTATCCGGCGGCTGCCGCTCCAGCGCCTGACGCGCCTGCAGATCAGCCAACGGCACGTCGAGCTGCGTGCGTGCCTGCTGCAGATCCGCCGCGTGGCCGCTTTCCAGATAGCGGTGCAGCGAGGCGACCGCCTGCTGTTGGGCACGCGACCAGTGGCTCTGGCCGACGATCCAGGCGGTAGAGGCAGCCTGCAGTTCCTGGATGAGCGCGGAGATGCCCACCAGGCCGACCGCCATGCCGGTGAGCAGTGCAAAGCGCAGTGTCAGGCCGCGTGCCCTTGCACGCTGCCGCGTCCCCGCACCGGCCTCAACCATACCTGGAACCCCCCGAATCCGTGGTAGATCCTGCTTGCTGCCTGCGCATCATGCACGCTGGAATCGGCGCTGTCTGCATCCCCGGTAGACCGCCCGCCGCTGGCCGGATGCCTGTCCAGGGACAAAAAAAACGCCAGCCCGGAGGCTGGCGTTGCATTCATCGGATCATGCGCGGATCAGGCGTTGCGCGGACCACGCGGCTTGAAGCCTTCGCGACGCGGCGGACGATCACCGCCACCCGGCGCACCCGGACCACCCGGACCGCTGCGGCGCGGACCGCCCTTGTCGAAGCGCGGCTTGGACGGCGCACGTGGTGCCTGGCTGATGTCCTCGCCCGGCTCCACGCGGCGCATGTTGAGCTGCTGGCCGGACACCCAGACTTTCTTCAGGTGGGTCAGCACGTCCTGCGGCATGTCGATCGGCAGGTCGAGCACCGAGAAACCGTCGTGGATGTCGATGCGACCGATGAAGCGGCTTTCCAGGCCGGCTTCGTTGGCGATGGCGCCGACGATGTTGGCCGGCTTCACGCCATGCTGGTGGCCCACTTCGATGCGGAAGGTTTCCATGCCCTGCTCCGGTGCACCGCGCGGCGGCATCTCACGACGCGGACGCTCCTGGAAACCTTCGCCTTCGGCGCGCGGGGCGCGGTCGAACTTCGGGCGCTCGCCGCGATCGAAGCGATCATTCCGCTCCGGACGGTCGGTGCGCTCGAACCGCTCGCGCGGGGCACGCTCTTCGCGCGGCGCACGCACCGGCGGCTGCAGCAGGAACGGGGTGTCACCCTGCATCATCTTGGCCAGCGCGGCCGCGATGTCGATCGCCGGCACGTTGTTCTCGCCTTCGAAGCGCTCCAGCAGCTGCCGGTAGAAGTCCAGGCCGCCCTGGCCCAGCGTTTCGCTGATGCGCGCGGTGAACTTGTTGACGCGGTTGTCGTTGACCGCTTCCACGCTGGGCAGCTGCATCTCTTCGATCGGCTGGCGGGTGGCGCGCTCGATCTGGCGCAGCATGCCCTTCTCGCGCGGGGTGGCGAACAGGATCGCCTCACCGCTGCGGCCGGCACGGCCGGTACGGCCGATGCGGTGCACATAGCTTTCGGTGTCGTACGGGATGTCGTAGTTCAGCACGTGGCTGATGCGTTCCACGTCCAGGCCACGCGCGGCCACGTCGGTGGCGACGAGGATGTCCAGCTTGCCTTCCTTCAGCATGGCGATGGTGCGCTCACGCTGGGCCTGCTGCATGTCGCCGTTGATGGCGGCGGCGGCCAGGCCGCGGGCCTGCAGCTTGCCGGCCAGCTCTTCGGTGCCGGCCTTGGTGCGGGCGAAGATGATCATCGCATCGAACGGCTCGACTTCCAGGATGCGGGTCAGCGCATCCAGCTTGTGCATGCCGCTCACCCACCAGTAACGCTGGCGGATGTTCGCCGAGGTGGTCGTCTTGTTGACGATGGTGACTTCAGCCGGATCCTTCAGGTAGGTCTGGGCGATGCGACGGATGGCCGGCGGCATGGTGGCCGAGAACAACGCCACCTGACGCTTCTCCGGCAGCTTCTTCAGCACCGCTTCGACGTCGTCGATGAAGCCCATGCGCAGCATTTCATCGGCTTCGTCCAGCACCAGCGTCTTCAGCTCGGACAGGTCCAGCGTGCCGCGGTTCAGATGGTCGATGACGCGGCCGGGGGTGCCCACCACGATGTGCACGCCACGACGCAGCGCGGACAACTGGGTGGCATACGGCTGGCCGCCATACACCGGCAGCACGCGGAAGCCGGCGATCTTCGACGAATAGGTCTGGAAGGCCTCGGCGACCTGGATCGCCAGTTCGCGGGTCGGCGCCAGCACCAGGGCCTGCGGCTTGCTCTGCTGCAGGTCGATGTTGGACAGTACCGGCAGGGCGAACGCAGCGGTCTTGCCGGTGCCGGTCTGGGCCTGGCCCAGCACGTCGCGGCCTTCCAGCATCGCCGGGATGGTGGCGGCCTGGATCGGCGAGGGGGTTTCGTAACCGACGGCGGCAACCGCCTGCATCACGGGCTCGGAAAGGCCGAGCTGCGCGAACTGCAGCGGCGCCTGGGTATCTTGGGACATGGGGAACTCCGAAGGCACTGCCACGAACGTGGCAGGCGAAAAAAGGGGGGTATTTTGCGCTTAGGGCGCCCTTCTGACGCGTGCCCCGGCGCTTTTTCGAGTGCATAGCTTACAGCACCTTGCATGAACGACGTGCACGGCGTGTCATCGCTGTCCCCCTGGCCGCCCCCCGGACCGGTGCGTGGGGCCCGCGCCTGCCTCACAATGGGCGCCATTCATTCCGGGAATACCCCATGCAGATCCTTGAATTCGACCTCGACGGCGAGTACGTCGAGCTGAAGCAGCTGCTCAAGCTGACCGACCTGGTCAGCAGTGGCGGCGAAGCCAAGATGGCCATCAGCGAGGGCCTGGTGCTGGTCGATGGGGCGGTCGAGCTGCGCAAGGCCTGCAAGATCCGCGCGGGCCAGCAGGTGGAATTCAATGACAGTGTGATCCGCGTGCTGGCGCTGCCACCCGAAGCCGGGTAATCCCGGCGCTGCCGGGTCCGTGGCCGGCTCCTACCCGGCCACCGGCTGGGTAAGCCGATTGGCGATCAGCCGGCGGAACGGGCGCACGCCCTGCGCGATGCGCAGCCCGGCCGCGCGCAGCAGCCGCGCCGGCACGCGATCATCGGTGTAGACCCGGGCGATGGCGTTGGTGGCTTCGTACAGCGCGCGGGAAGCCAGCCGGTGCTCGCGCTGGTAGCGCGCGAGCATGCGTGCATCGGCGATGTCCGCCCCCCGCGCCTGTTGCGCGACGACCAGCCGGGCAAGCCGCTGCTGGCTGGCCAGGCCCAGGTTGAACCCGTGCGCGGTCACCGGATGCATGCCCACGGCCGCATCACCGATCAGCGCCGCACCGGCGGCGATGAAGCGTTCGGCATACACGCCCACCAGCGGATACGCCTGCGGCGTGGTGACCGGGTGCATGTGGCCCAGCCGGTGTTCGAAGAACCCGCTGACCGCTTCACCGAACGCGACACCGTCCATCGCCAGCAGCGCCTCGGCCTGCCGCGGCGGCAGGGTGACCACCGCCGATGCCAGACCGTCGTTGAGCGGCAGCAGGGCCATGGTGCGGCCATAGCCGAACCATTCCCACGCCGTGTGGTGGTGGTCGCGCTCGACCTGCATCCGGCATACCAGCATCGTTTTGCCGAAGTCCTGCAGGCGCGCACCGATCCCCAGCATGCGCCGGGTGGAAGAGAACCGGCTGTCAGCCGCCACGACCAGTCGTGCCTGCACGGTGCTGCCGTCGTCGAGCAGCACCTGCTGGCCACCGTCGACCGCACGCACGCCCTGTACCTTGCGTCCGTCACGCAGCTCCAGGCCCGGCTGGTCATGGACGGCGTCCCACGCCGCGCGGCGGATGAGGTGGTTGGGCACCAGCCAGCCCAGCGGGTCGCCGCCGCGTCGGTCGCTGGCGAAGGTCAGGGCGAACGGCGAGCGCCCATCCAGCACCCGCGCGTCCCGCAGTTCGGCGATGTCCGCGGCAGGCAGCCGTTGCCATAGCTGCAGGTCCTGCAGGACCCGGCGCGAGGCATGGGTCAGGGCGATTTCGCGGCCGTCAAACGCTGCGTCCGCCAGCGCCTGGCGCGGCTGCGGCTCCACCACCGTGACCTGCAGTCCACTGCCTGCCAGCGCGCGGGCGAAGCAGAGTCCGGCCGGGCCTGCGCCCACCACCATCACATCGGTCACCTGCATGCTGCTTCCCCGCGATTTCATGTCCAGCAGCAGCATAGCGATGCGGGCACGCGCGGGGCCTTGATCTGGATCAGGCGCTGCGGTGACGGTTCACAACAGCGCCCACAGCAGCATCAAAATGCCAGCCAGCGACACCAGCCATGCCAGGCTGCGCACGTAGGGGATGCCGGCCGCATACAGCGGCACATAGGCCAGTCGCGCCCAGAAATACAGCTGCACCGCCAACGCCGTACTGCTGTCCTGCCTGCCCGCCACCACCACCGCGATGGCGGCGGCGGCGAACACCGCGAAGGTTTCCAGGAAGTTGGCCTGCGCCCGTTGCAGGCGCCCCGCCAGCAGCCCGGGCGGCGGCGCCTGGCCATCGCGGGCCGAGGCGTTCCATTGCGTGCCACGCTCGCGGGTGATCGCCGCAGCAGCCAGCATCACCTGCGCCAGCCCGAGCACACCGGCCCAGGCCAGCATCTGCAGTTCGATGGCCATCGCTCAGGTCCCCGGCGCGCGGACGCTGTAGCCGGCGAGACGCCAGACGCGGTCCTCATCCAGACGGAAGCTGACCAGTTCGCGTACCGGCTGGGCGCTCTTCTCGAACCGCGTGGGGTAGGTCACGTTGAGGTACAGACCTTCAGGCACCGCCGCACCGGCATTGAAGCGGACCCGGCTGATGCTCGGCTGGCCCCTGCCGACCAGCGCACCCAGTCGGGCGCGATCAGCGGCGACCTGCTTGGCGAACGCATCGCGGGCAACCGCCTTGCGTGCCACTGACGAGGCGCCATCCCACAGCTGTGCGGCCTGTCCGCCATCGACCAGGCGAACGGCCTGCAGGGCGGCAGCACTCATTTCGGCATTCTGCTTGTCCAGCTGGGCCTGCTGGGCCGGGGTGAGCTGCTGGGTCGGCGTGCCCGGCCGTGCGGCGGCCGGTGCGGCAGCCGGCGTGGCAGGCGCAGCGGCAGGTCGCGGCGCCGGCTGCGCGGCCGGCTGGGGCTGCTGCGCCCCTGCGGTGAACGGCAGCAGCAGGGACAACACCATCAACGAACGCTTCATCGGACACTACCTGTTCAGGAGAAGTGCCCGCAGTCTACGCCAGCTTCGGGATGCGGCTTCACGACTCCGGTGGCGCGTCTGCGGGCTGTAGTCCTGCGGCCGTGGAAGCATCCATCCCCAGGCTTCCCTGTGCGCCATCGTCGGCAGCCGGGGAAGCTCCCGGCGCAGGGGGCAGGGTCGCCACATCGATCTCCGACAAAGGGCTGTCCGAGGGGCACACCTCATCGGGGAAACCGTAGTCTTTCTTCAGTGCCTGGCCACAGCTGTTGACTGCATCCAGTTCCGCGCCTTCGCGTTTGCACTGCTGGTCGAAGGCCACCAGGAAGGCATCCTTGCGGCGCACGAAGTCATCGCCGCAGGCCCGCATCTGCTTGATCCGCTCCAGATCGTCCTGCACCGCATTGGTGCCGTCCAGGCCGTACTGGCGCAGTTCGTCGGCACTGAGCAGGCGCAGGCTGCGGTTGGGTACGGTCATCATCAGGTCGGCCACGCCCACCGCCACGCCGTTGCGCTGCAGGTAGTCCTTTACGTTGTCGTACACCTCGTGCAGTTCGCGGTTGAGTTCGGCGCGCGAGGTGGCCTTCGAACTGATCCGCATCATGCGATGGATCCCGACCTTGCCCGATACCAGGCGATTGTCACCGGCCGCCAGCACGAACACACAGGCGCTGTGGCAGATCGACCCTTCGCGCACCCAGATGGTCCAGTTCGATTCGCCGATGCCATCGCCGGCCACGATCGCCGACTCCACCTGGCCGCCGCTGGAATCCAGGTCCAGGATGCGCTTGTGGATCCCGAGTTGTTCGGCCACCACGGCCAGGCGCCAGCTCAGTTCGGCGAACCCCGGGTTGATCTTGCCGCTGTAGCGGACGCGCAACAGGCCTCGCTCCACGCAGGGCTGCAGTGCCTGCTCGATCGCGGTCCGGTCCAGCCCGGGAAGCGCTTCGCCATCGCCCTCGTTGGCGTAGTCGGTGCTGCAGCTGATCCAGGCCTCGCCGTTTTCCAGTGATGCCGTCGGCCATGCACGATCGGTACGCTCGGCAGGCGGGGCGACAGGGCGTGGGGCGTCGGCCACGTTGATCGATACCATGTGGTCGCCATCGGCGCCGGGCGCGCGCGTCGCCGCTTCATTGGCGGTGACGTTGCCGGGGTTCTCCAGCTTGCTGCACGAAGCGAGGGCGAGGCATAGCAGGGGCAGGCACCATCTGGGCGACATGAACCTTGGGACCGGGAAAGAAACACGACCCCAGTCTAGAGCCTGCGCCGCGTGTGACGACAACGCT
Source organism: Stenotrophomonas sp. NPDC078853 (assembly GCF_044901215.1). Taxonomy (NCBI): domain Bacteria; kingdom Pseudomonadati; phylum Pseudomonadota; class Gammaproteobacteria; order Lysobacterales; family Lysobacteraceae; genus Stenotrophomonas; species Stenotrophomonas sp. NPDC078853. The sequence continues at coordinate 186,227 of NZ_JBJDOQ010000003.1, forward strand.
TCCTGAATCGGCACCCGCCACTGGCATCCATGTCCGAAAATGGCGAGCCCCGCCCTGCCCTGCGGCCTAGACTGTGGCCATGTCCCCGACCGTCGCCCTTGACACTGCCACCTGCGAACGCGCCCGCCTGGCGCGCGACGCGCGCTTTGACGGCTCGTTCTTCACCGCCGTGCGCAGCACCGGCATCTATTGCCGGCCGGTGTGCCCGGCCCCGCCGCCGAAGCCGTCCAACGTCCGCTACTACCCCAACGCAGCGGCCGCCGCCGCCGCCGGCTACCGGCCATGCCTGCGCTGCCGCCCGGAGTTGTCGCCCGCCGCCCAGCAGGTACTGGAACAGGAGACGGTCCGTCGCGCGCTCGATCTGATCCACGCAGGCTTCCTGCAGGACGCCAGCGTGGCCGCGCTGGCCGGACGGGTCGGCGTCGGCGCGCGCCAGCTGCAGCGCGTGTTCGTGGCCGCGCTGGGCGTGACGCCGCTGCAGCTGCATACCACCCAGCGCCTGCTGCAGGCCAAGCAGCTGCTGACCGAGACCCGCCTGCCGGTCACCGATGTCGCGCTCGCTGCAGGCTTCAACAGCCTGCGCCGATTCAACGACGCCTTCCTGGCCGGCTGCGGCATGCCACCCAGCGCCATCCGCCGGCTGCCCGGCGTGGCAACCCGGACCGGCGAGGGCCTGCGCCTGCGATTGGGCTACCGGCCTCCGCTTGATTTCGGGCTGATGCTGCAGTTCCTGCGCCGGCGCATGATCCCCGGCATCGAGCGCATCGAAGAGGACGGCTATGCACGCGTCATCGGTCCGGCCGAGCGCCCCGCGCTGCTGCGGGTGCATGCCGACGCACGCCGCAGCGAGCTGGTGCTGCAGCTGGACGGCGTAGACCCGCGGCAGATTCCGCAGGTAGTGCGGCGGGTACGGCATATGTTCGACCTGGATGCCGACCTGCGCCAGGTACACGCCACCCTGCAGGGCGACCCCCTGCTTGCGCAGGGCATCGCGCTGCGGCCGGGGCTGCGCGTGCCGGGCGGCTGGGAAGGCTTCGAAGTGGCGGTGCGCGCGGTGCTGGGGCAGCAGGTCAGCGTGGCCGCGGCGACCACGCTGGCACGGCGTCTGGTGCAGGCGTACGGGCAGGTGCTGCCGGGCATGCCGGAGGGGCTGGACCGGCTGTTCCCGCAGCCTGCACAGCTTGCCGACGCCCCCTTGGAATCGATCGGCCTGCCGCGTACGCGCGCGGCCACCCTGCGCGCCCTGGCACGCGCCTGCGATGCGGGTGAGCTGGATTTCAACGCCGGCCAGCAGTTGCAGGAGTTCGTACAGCGCTGCGTGGCGTTGCCCGGGATCGGTGCGTGGACCGCGCAGTACATCGCGCTGCGCGCGCTCGGCCAGCCCGATGCCTTCCCGGCCGGCGACCTGGTGCTGCAGCAGATGCTCGGCACACCCGAAAAACGCCTGACCGAGCGCCAGGCCGAGCAGCGCTCGCAGCCATGGCGTCCGTGGCGGGCGTATGCCGTGCTGCACCTGTGGCATCTGTCCACCCCGTTTACCGGAGTTCCGTCATGACCCTGCACTACGATCGTTTCGATAGTCCGATCGGCGAACTGACCGTGGCCGGTGATGCGCACGGCATCGCCCACATCCTGTTCCCGCAGAACCGCCACGATGCCAAGGGGCGCGAGGACTGGATACACAACCCGGCCACCGTGCACGACGCACGCGAGCAGTTGCTGGCCTACCTGCACGGCGAGCGCACCCACTTCGACCTGCCGCTGGCACCCCGCGGCACGCCGTTCCAGCTGCGCGTCTGGAACGCGCTGGCCGACATTCCATTCGGCCAGACATGGAGCTACCTGCAGCTGGCGACCCTGCTTGGCCAGCCCACTGCCACCCGCGCAGTGGGCGCCGCCAACGGGCGCAACCCGCTGCCGATCGTGCTGCCCTGTCATCGGGTGATCGGCCGCAATGGCGCGCTGACCGGCTTCGGCGGCGGGCTGGAAACCAAGGCCGCGCTGCTGCGCCTGGAACAGGGGGATGGCGCGTTGTTCGTACGCCAGTGACATGGGGTGTCTTGGGTGCGTCATCGCCTCGCCTTAGAATGGCGTGATGACTCGACGCCCCTTTGCCTGGATGCTGGCCGCTGTCCTGCCGCTGGCTGCCTGTACCACCGCCCCGCCCCGTTCCACCGTGCCCACCACGCCCCCGGCCGTGGCGCAGGAAAAGCCCGCGCACAAGCTGCTGCTGGTATCCATCGATGGCCTGCGCGCCGATGCGCTGGACCGCGGCATCACGCCGAACCTGCAGCGCATCATCGACGGCGGGGTACGCGCGAAATGGATGACCCCGTCGTATCCCTCTCTGACCTTCCCCAACCATTACACCCTGGTCACCGGCCTGCGTCCGGACCATCACGGCATCATCCACAACAGCATGGACGTGGCCGAATTGGGCCGCTTCAAGCTGAGCGAGGCCGAGACGGTGACGCGGGTGGAGTGGTGGGGCGGCGAGCCGATCTGGGTCAGCGCCGAGCAGGCCGGGGTACGCACGGCGACCTGGTCCTGGCCGGGCAGCGAAGCGGAAATCAAGGGCATCCGGCCCAGCCAATGGCGCCGCTACGATGAAAGCATCGCACTGGAAGCCCGCGCCGACAGCGTACTGGGGTGGCTGCGGCAGACCGACGCCGCTGCACCGCGGCTGGCCACGCTGTATCTGGAAACCGTCGACAAGGCCGGTCATCGGCATGGTCCGGATTCGATGCAGTACACCGCAGCGGTCAAGCAGGCCGATGCCGTGGTGGGACGCCTGCTGGATGGCCTGCAGCAGCATGGATTGAGCGCGGACACCAACGTGGTGGTGGTCTCCGACCACGGCATGGCAGCGGTGGCGCCGGGCCAGGTGGTCGCCACCGAAGACATGGTGGACCCGCGGCTGGCACGCAACATCAGCACGGGCCAGTCGATCGGTTTCGAGCCGGTGGAAGGGCAGCAGGCCGCCGCCGAACGTGCACTGCTCGGCCGCCACGCGCACTACCAGTGCTGGAAGAAGCACGACCTGCCGGCACGCTGGCACTACGGCAGCAACCCGCGCATTCCGTCGATCATCTGCCAGATGGACGAGGGCTGGGATGCGCTCAGCCGCCAGAGCATCGCGCGCCGCAGCTACCAGGATCGGGGCTCGCACGGCTATGACAATGCGCTGCCGTCGATGCGTGCGGTGTTCATCGCGCGCGGCCCCTCGTTCAAGCAGGGCAAGGTAATCGCGCCGTTCGACAACGTGGATGTGTATCCGCTGCTGGCGCGGCTCTTGCAGGTGCCGGCGGCCGCCAATGATGGCGATGCCGATCGGTTGCTGGATGCCCTGCGCTGAGGTTGTGTGTGTGCCGGCCTGCGCCCGGCGACTGCTCTTCAAGCAACGTCAAGATCAACGTCAAAGGCTGCAGGGCTGCTTGCTGGCGGCGCGGGGTGGCCATGGTTGCCCTGGTAGCGCCGACCCATGGTCGGCGGATTGTGGGGGAAATGGGGTCTGATGATTTTTTCCGCCGACCATGGGTCGGCGCTACCGCTTTTCCTTCTTTCATCGCGCGGGTGGCGGCCAGGGTGGGCTGGGAGCGTAGACCTGCCCTACCATCTCTTGATCATTCACCTTGAAATGGTGCCAGCTCGTGGAAAAGAAGCACATTGCACTTCTGTACGGTGGGACGTCCCCGGAGCACGAGGTCTCCGTGCTTTCAGCCAAGGGCGTTTTCTGTGCCATCGATGGCACCCGCTACGATGTGACCCCCATTGGGATAGATCGCAAAGGACGATGGTGGCTGGGCCAACCGGGGCAGGCACCCGACGCTTCGACCTTTCCTTCCGCCCACCAGGTCATGTTGCTGCCCGGCGGACGCGGTGAGGCGCTAGCCCTCCACCAAACAACCGGCCAGGCAAAAGCAATCCGATTTGATGTAGTCCTCCCGATACTCCACGGCACCGGAGGCGAGGACGGCAGCGTCCAAGGAGTGCTGGAAACGGCAAACGTCCCGTATGTCGGTAGCGGGATCTTGGCCTCGGCCGTCTGTATGGACAAGCAGGTGACCAAGGCGCTGCTGCGCGACGCAGGGCTGCCCATCGCCAGGTTCATCACCGCCACGCGCGTCAACGCGCCCGACCATGCCGCTGTCCGCAATGCGCTGGGAGGCAACACCTTTTTCATCAAGCCCGCGCGCTTGGGCTCCTCGATCGGTATCAGCCAAGTTTCGGACGAGGCCAGTCTCCGCTCTGCATTGGCTCTGGCCTTTGAACTGGATGACAAGGTCATCATCGAGGAGCGCATCGTGGGCCGGGAGATTGAGTGCGGTGTTCTCCAGACCGGCTCCGATGATCTGCTGGCGACCTGGCCTTCTGAGATCGCCTTGGTGTCCAACGCACATGCTTTTTACACCTATGAAGCGAAGTACAAAGACCCGGAGGCGGTCCGGCTGGATGTCCGTGCGGAGGTCGATGAGGAGTGCGCGCAGCGCGTGCAGGATATTTCCCGAACCGCGTTCCGTGTGTTGGGCTGTGCAGGCATGGCGCGTGTCGATTTTTTCCTCACGCCCAGTGGCGAGCTGTTGATCAACGAGGTGAATACCATCCCAGGCTTTACCTCGCACAGCATGTATCCGCGGATGCTGGGGGAAGCGGACGTGCCCTATCCGCTGCTGCTTGACACACTGCTGAAACAAGCCTTCTGCCGCGTCAACGCCCAGCCAGCCCCGGCGACAGAACCTTGGAAGCCTGGATGCTTCGGTAGCGCCGACCCATGGTCGGCGGATGATCGGGGGAATGGGGTCTGACGGTTTCCGCCGACCATGGGTCGGCGCTACCGCTTTTTTTTCTTACGCGGGTGGCGGCCACCGGGACCTGACAGGGGCGTTGAGCGCCATGGATGGCGCGAAACGAGGCCCGCATGGATGCGGTTTTTGCCGTCCCCCGCCCAGCCCCACCGCCCGGCTCCAGACACGGAGTCCGCTTTTCGCAACAGCCACCCGCGAGGGGTCCCACCCGTGCGCACCGCGCAACAGCCTGTTGCCCATTCGGGGCATCCCCTGCCCCGCAGCCCGTGCGATCCTGCGCCCCTGTCCCCGCCAGCGAGATCGCCCGCATGACCACCATCATCGCCCCCCGAGTGCACGACATCGGCGGGCTGGAAGTCCGCCGCGCCGTGCCATCGCTGCAGGCGCGCAGCGTCGGCCCGTTCGTGTTCGTCGACCAGATGGGCCCGGCCCTGCTCGATGCCGGCACCGGCATCGACGTGCGTCCGCATCCGCATATCGGCCTGGCCACGGTGACCTTCCTGTGGGCCGGCGCCATCGGCCACCGCGACAGCCTCGGTTCGGACCAGGTGATCCGCCCCGGCGATGTCAACTGGATGACCGCCGGCCGTGGCATCTCGCATTCCGAACGCACGCCGCCGCCAGAACGCGAACACGGCCATCCGCTGCACGGCATGCAGACCTGGATCGCGCTGCCCAAGCAGTACGAGGAAGTTGAACCGGCCTTCCACCACCACAGTGCCGCCACCCTGCCCCAGCAACGCCGCAATGGCGCCTGGCTGCGGGTGATCGCCGGCCGCGCCTACGGCGAAGAATCCCCGGTCAAGGTGTTCGCCGATACGCTCAACGTGGCCATCGACCTGGACCCGGATGCGGAGATCGACATCGACACCGGCCACCGCGAACGCTCGCTGTACATCCTGGAAGGACAGGCCCAGCTGGACGGCGTGGATGTTCCCGCCCAGCACCTGATCATCCCGGCCGAAGGCGCCCGCGGCCGACTTCGCGCGAAGACGCCGGTCAAGGCGATGCTGATGGGCGGCGAGCCGCTGGATGCACCGCGCCATCTGTGGTGGAACTTCGTCTCCAGCTCCCAGGAGCGCATCGAGCAGGCCAAGCACGATTGGGAAAACGGCCGCTTCGGCACCATCCCCGGCGACGCACAGGAGTTCATCCCGCTGCCGGCCAGGTGATCCTTCATCGCGCATTGACATCGCCTTCACCGCCCTGACACGTAAATGGCGGCGTCCCGGCACCGCCGGGACCCCAATGGAGGCTGCTGCGATGAGCATGGGCAAGCGTCTTGCTGCCGAGTTCCTCGGCACGTTCTGGTTGGTCCTGGGGGGCTGCGGCAGCGCAGTCCTGGCCGCGAACTTCGGCGGCGATGGAAATCCACTCGGCATCGGCTTTCTCGGCGTCGCGCTGGCCTTCGGGCTGACCGTGCTGACCGGGGCGTACGCGTTCGGCCACGTCTCAGGCGCACACTTCAATCCGGCCGTGAGCATCGGCCTGTGGGCCGGCGGCCGCTTCGCCGGCAGGGATCTGGGCCCATATGTCATCGCCCAGGTGCTGGGCGGCCTGCTGGCCGGCTTCATCCTGCTGCAGATCGCCAAGGGCAGCCCGGCTTTCAGCATCATGCCCGGACAGGCAGGTGCTTTCGCCAGCAACGGCTATGGCGCACTCTCGCCCGGCGGCTACAGCGCGGCCGCCGCCTTCCTCTGCGAGGTGGTGCTCACCGCCGCGTTCCTGGTGGTCATCATGGGCGCCACCCATGGCCGCGCGCCCGCAGGATTCGCCCCGCTGGCAATCGGCCTGGCCCTGACCCTGATCCACCTGATCAGCATCCCGGTCACCAATACGTCGGTGAACCCGGCCCGCTCCACGGCGGTGGCACTGTTCGTCGGCAGCGGGGCCGTTTCGCAGCTGTGGTTGTTCTGGGTAGCGCCACTGTTGGGTGGGTTGATCGGCGGCATGATCTACAAGTGGCTGGGCAGTGCTCGCGACTGAGGCGCCAAGGCTTCGCCTGCCATGCACAGCGCCGGAATTTGGTTACCGATGAAACCGCGATTTGTGAAGTTGCTCACGTTCCGTTAAGGTCAAGGCATACCCGCCAGCTGGGCTGGCGGGCCGACGCGGCATCCGGGGATGGATGCCAGGTCGCAACGGCGACCACGCCGGCCCGCCACTGGCGGTGCCGTCGACTTGAACGCCTCTGGGGGAACTGCATGAAAACCGTCTCTGCTGCCATATTGCTGTGCCTGTGCGCCATCGCCGTTACCGCCCAAGCGCAAAGCGCACCCAAGTGTCCGTCGCTGCCGGCCGCCAGCAACCTGCAATGGCAGGAGCAGGCCACCGGCGATTTCCTGGTGTGCCGCGCCAGCACCCGCGATGGCCGTGAAGTCATGAGCCTGATGCTGACCGGAAACGATCCGGACCTGCGCTTCCCGCGCGCGTTGCGCCAGGAAAAGGACAGCTTCGCCGGCGAAGAACTCTACTGGTACCTGCCCGACCTCGGCGGCCAGGAACCCCCGGGCTTCGCCGACCGCCGCGTCAGCGTGGTGAAGATCGACAAGAACCGCTATGCGCAGCTGGCGCTGTATCCCGGCGACAGCGAAGAGCGCGCCGGCCTGCAGCAGATGATCCGCAGCATGAACCTCAATCCGGCAGCCGTGGCCGCCGGTCGCTGATCATGCGCCCCGTGTTGGCGGGGCCGGTGGACGACCGGCCCAACGCCACGGCGGCCTCAGAAACGGCCCTCCTGGAAGTCCACGAAGGCCTGCATCAGCTCCTGCCGGGTATTCATGACGAACGGGCCGTGCCGCATCACCGGCTCACGCAGCGGGCGACCGGCGACCAGGATCAGCCGCGCACCACTGCTGCCAGCGGCGAGGTGCAACGCATTGCCACCGCCCAGCACCGCCATCTGCTGCGCCGCCACCGGCCGCGCCTCATCTGCCACGCCGATCTGCAGCTCGCCTTCGAACACATAGGCGAACACGTTGTGGCCATCGGGCAGCACGTAGTCCCACGCCGCGCCGGCGTCCAGGGTGATGTCCAGATACACCGGATCGGTGGCCGGCTGGATGATCGGCCCGGCGGTGCCGTCGACCTCACCGGCGATGATCTTGACGCTGACGCCGCCCGCCGGGGTGACCTGCGGGATGCGGTCCGGGGCGAACTCCTGGTACTTCGGCGCGGTCATCTTGTCGCGCGCCGGCAGGTTCACCCAAAGCTGGAAGCCGCGCATGCGGCCACTTTCCTGCTCGGGCATCTCTGAATGCACCAGCCCACGGCCAGCGGTCATCCACTGCACGCTGCCCGGGGTGAGCAGGCCTTCGTTGCCGTGGTTGTCCTTATGCCGCATGCGCCCGTCGAGCATGTAGGTAACCGTTTCGAAGCCGCGGTGCGGATGGCTGGGGAAGCCGGCCAGATAGTCTTCGGCCTTGTCGGTGCCGAATTCATCCAGCAGCAGGAAGGGATCCAGGTCCGGCAGGGCCGAACCGCCTATCACGCGGGTCAGGCGGACGCCGGCGCCGTCGGACGTGGGCGCGCCTTCGATGGTGCGCAGCACGCGGGCCGCGATCTGGGTGCTCATGGAAACTCCAGCAAAGTGTCTATCCGCAAGATGGCGGCTGTCGGCGGCAGCGCCAAGCCCTCGCACCGCAACCCATTGTTCCAGCGGTGCCCGCCACGGCCGGGGAGCCGCCGTGACCGCGTTACGACCAAAGTACTAGCTGGGAAACACCCTGTCTGCATTGACCCGGCACTGGGCAAGGCGGACCCTTGTGATGTTCTTAAGGGAGAGTTCACCTCATGAAAGGCTTCTCAAAGCTGGGCTGGGCACTGCTCGCACTGCTCGGCGCATTCTGTCTGGGCACCGTGGCACTGCGCCGCGGTGAACCGATCAACGCCTTGTGGATCGTGGTTGCCGCGGTCTCCATCTACCTGATTGCCTACCGCTTCTACGGCCTGTTCGTGGCCAGCAAGGTGCTGCAGCTGGACCCCACCCGGGCCACGCCGGCGGTGCTCAACAACGATGGCCTGGACTACGTCCCGACCAACAAACACGTCCTGTTCGGCCACCATTTCGCTGCCATCGCCGGCGCCGGTCCACTGGTCGGCCCGGTGCTGGCCGCGCAGATGGGCTACCTGCCCGGCCTGCTGTGGCTGGTGGTCGGCGTGGTGCTGGCCGGTGCGGTGCAGGATTTCATGGTGCTGGTGCTGTCCAGCCGCCGCAACGGCCGTTCGCTGGGTGACCTGGTGCGCGAGGAAATGGGGCCTGTTCCCGGCACCATCGCGCTGTTCGGTGCGTTCCTGATCATGATCATCATCCTGGCCGTACTGGCGATGGTGGTGGTCAAGGCGCTGGCGGAGAGCCCGTGGGGCATGTTCACGGTGATCGCCACGATGCCCATCGCGATCTTCATGGGCGTGTACATGCGCTACATCCGTCCCGGCAAGATCGGCGAGATATCGGTGGTCGGCCTGATCCTGCTGCTCGGCTCGATCTGGTTCGGCGGCATCGTCGCGGCCGATCCGGTCTGGGGCCCGGCCTTCACCTTCACCGCCAAGCAGATCACCTGGATGCTGATCGGCTACGGTTTCATCGCTTCGGTGCTGCCGGTGTGGCTGCTGCTGGCGCCGCGTGACTACCTGTCCACCTTCCTCAAGATCGGCACCATCATCGCGCTGGCGGTCGGCATCCTGATCGTCATGCCCGAACTGAAGATGCCCGCGCTGACCCAGTTCGCCGCCAGCGGCGACGGCCCGGTGTGGAAGGGCGGGATGTTCCCGTTCCTGTTCATCACCATCGCCTGCGGTGCGGTGTCCGGCTTCCATGCGTTGATCGCCTCGGGCACCACGCCCAAGCTGCTGGCCAATGAAGCGCACGCGCGCTACATCGGCTACGGCGGCATGCTGATGGAATCCTTCGTCGCGGTGATGGCACTGGTCGCCGCCTCGATCATCGAGCCCGGCATCTACTTCGCCATGAACAGCCCGGCCTCGGTGATCGGTGCCGATGCGGTGTCGGCGGCGCACTACATCACCACCAACTGGGGCTTCACCATCACCCCGGAGCAGCTGGAAGCCACCGCGGTGGCCATCGGCGAGCCGACCATCCTGCATCGCGCAGGTGGCGCGCCGACCCTGGCCGTGGGCATCGCGATGATCCTGCACGAAGCGATCCCCAGTGCCGGCGATGCGATGATGGCGTTCTGGTACCACTTCGCCATCCTGTTCGAGGCGCTGTTCATCCTCACCGCCGTCGATGCCGGCACCCGTGCCGGCCGCTTCATGCTGCAGGACCTGCTGGGCAACTTCATCCCGGCGCTGAAGAAGACCGAATCGTGGACCGCCAACATCCTGGCCACCGCCGGCTGCGTCGCGCTCTGGGGATACCTGCTGTATTCCGGCGTGGTCGATCCGTTTGGCGGCATCCAGACCCTGTGGCCGCTGTTCGGCATCTCCAACCAGATGCTCGCCGGTATCGCGCTGATGCTGGGCACCGTGGTGCTGTTCAAGATGAAGCGGGACCGCTACGCCTGGGTCACCGCCGTGCCTGCGGTGTGGCTGCTGATCTGCACCACCTACGCCGGGCTGATCAAGATCTTCGACAGCAACCCGGCGCAGGGTTTCCTGGCCCAGGCCCACAAGTATCAGGACGCCATCGCCAGCGGTACCCTCACCGCCCCGGCCAAGACCGTTGGGCAGATGCAGCAGATCGTGGTCAACGCCTACGTCAATACGAGCCTGACCGTGCTGTTCCTGCTGGTGGTGTTCTCGATCCTGTTCTATTCGCTGAAGACCATCGCGGCCGCACGCCGCACGCCGCAGCGCACGGACAAGGAAACCGAGTACGTGAAGCTGCTGCCGCACCAGATGGCGGACCTGTGATGAGTACCGAACTGGTACCGGTCGGCCAGCACCAGGCCCATCGCCGCATCTGGCGACGCCTGGTGCAGACCGCGCGGCTGTGCTGCGGCATCCCGGACTACGACAACTACGTCCGGCATGTACTGGAGAACCATCCGGACCGCACGCCGATGGACTACAAGACGTTCTTCCGCGAGCGCCAGGAAGCGCGTTATGGCGGCAGGAACGGCGGACGCTGCTGCTGAGTCAGGCGAAAACGGCGGGGCTTAGGCCCCGCCGTTTTTTCATGCCCCGGCCATCCATTTCAGGATCAGGCCGGTGACGTACGCAAGGCCGGTGCCGGTGGCATAACCCACCGTCCCCAGCAGCACGCCCACCGGTGCCAGCGAAGGATGGAATGCGGCAGCGACCACCGGTGCCGATGCCGCCGCACCGATGTTGCCCATCGAACCGACGCCGAAGAAGAACAGCGGCGCGCGCAGCAACTTGGCCACGATCCACAGCACCAGCACATGGGTGGCCATCCAGATCAGGCCCAGCAGGAACAACCACGGACGATCCAGCAGCGACAGCAGGTCCATCTGCATGCCGATGCAGGCAATCAGGAAATACAGGAACACCGTGCCCAGGCGCGAGGCACCGGCAGATTCAAGCCGGCGCGCGCGGGTGAAGCTCAGGGCCAACCCCAGTGCCGTGGACAGCAGCACCACCCACACGAACGGGCTGTCCAGGCTGAACTGGCTGGACCAGGCCACGTTGGCCTTGAACCAGCCCGCCAACGGCGTGGCGATGGCATGCGCCAGCCCCACCCCGCCCAGCGCCACGCCGACGATCACCATCAGGTCGGTCAGGCTGGGAATGCGCGCGTTCTGCGCCTCGTAGGCACTGATGCGCGCTTTCATTTCATCGATGGCGCGGGTGTCGGCGCCGTTGCGCGCATCGATCTGCTGCGAGCGGTTGGCCAGGAACAGCAGGATCGCCATCCACAGGCTGGCGCAGGCCACGTCCACCACCGCGAACTGGCCGAAGGTGGTGGCATCGGTGCCGAAGACCTCGCGCATCGCCACCATGTTGGCGCCGCCGCCGATCCAGCTGCCGGCCAGCGCGGCCATGCCCGCCCAGGTATCACCGGCCACCGTCTCCGGATGGATCAGCTTCATCACCTGGAAGGAGACGATCGCACCCAGCATGATGCCGGCCGTGCCTGCGCAGAACACCAGCAGCAGCTTCGGACCCAGCTTGGCGATGCCCTTGAGGTCGATGGACAGGGTCAGCAACACCAGCGCTGCCGGCAGCAGTACATCGCGCGCGACCGGGTTGTACAGCGCGGTGCCATGGCCATCGATCAGTCCGACGGTGTTGTAGATGGCCGGGATGAAATAGCACAGCAACAAGGCGGGCACCCACGCGAAGATTTTCTTCAGCAGTGGCGTGGGACCACTGGCTGCCCAGAAAATGAGCGCAAGGGTGGCGGCGATGAGCCCCAGGCCGACGATGTCGCTGGAGATCAGGGCGGTAGCAGGTTCGGTCGGCATGCGGTCCTCTGTCGATCGAAAAGTGACGGGCGAAAAAAATGCCGCAGGAGGCGGCACCCGCTGAGCTTACCATCGGCCCTGCAGCGTGAGTAGCGGCGCGGGGGCCGGGCGAGGTCGCCACTGCGCGAGCGCCTCACTGCGGGCGCGAGGCACCGACATCCAGCGTGGCCAGGGTGCCGCGCGGCTTCACCGGTTCGAACCGCAGCGTCCAGCCCAGGTGTTCGCACAGGCGTGCGACCAGCTCCAGGCCGATGCCGCCGTGTTCGTTGCGCAACCCGCGCGCCATCCTCGCGTGGATCGCGGCGATCTCCTCCGGGCTCATGCCGTGCCCGGGATCGCGCAGGGTCAGCACGCCGCCGGATGAGAGTTCCAGCTGGATGTTCCCCCGCCCGCTGTTTTCGATGGCGTTGCGCAACAGGTTGCCGATCGCCGCCTGCACTACCGCAAGCGGCGCCACCAGGTCGACCGGCGCAGCCCGCAGGCCGACGGTGAGGTCTTTGTCGCCCAGCAGGTGGCGATGGTCGTCGATGATCTGTGGCAACAGCTGGTCCAGCGCGATGCGCTCGGCACGCGCGGCGAGCCGCGCCGGATCGCGCGCCAGCACCAGCAGCAGTTCGATCAGTGCCTCCATGTCGCCGGCGGTGCGTTGCACGCGCAGCACCTGCTGGCGCGCGCGCTCGGCCAGGCCAGGCTGTTCCAGCGCCAGCTCGGCCGCCCCGGTGATCACCGCCACCGGCGTACGCAGCTCATGGCTGGCGGTGCTGATGAACACCCGTTCGCGCTCGACGAACTGCTCGTTGCGCGCCAGGTAATCGTTGAGGGAATTGGCAATGGTATGCAGCTCGGCGCTTCCACGCGGATCCACGACGATGCGCTGCCCCGGCGCCCCCGGCTTCAGCGCGGCGATATCGCCGGCCAGCTGGCTCAACGGGCGTACCACCCGCTGCATGCCCAGGCGCGCCATGATCACCGTGACGATCACCATCACCAGCCCGGCCAGCAGCACCCAGCGCGTGGCGAACTGCTCCAGCGCTTCGAAGTCGGAGATGTCCAGGGCCAGTGCCAGCCGGCCCATGGTGTCGGTCTGCCGCACCATCACTGCTGCCTTGCGCTCGCCGATCGGAATGCCGTCATGCAGCCCGGGGTGCAGTCCGCGCAGCGCTGCCGGGGTGCCCGGCTGGTCCAGACGGAACAGGCTGAGCGTGTCCGAATCCTGCCAGCGGTAGTCCGGATCATCTTTGCTGTGCAGGATGATGCTGTCCATCTCGGAGTTCAGCAGCGCGCGCCACGCCGCGTGTTCGGCATGTTCATGCACGTTGTTGCCCACGCCGAACACCGCCAGCGAAATCAGCGCAAGGTAGGTCAGCAGCCAGCCCAGCACGCGCCGATACAGGGGGGCGGGCCTAGCGGCCATCGGTGGCCTCTCCTTCCTGCACGGCCAAGCGATAGCCTACGCGCGGCAGGGTGTGCACCAGCTTGCGCGCGAAAGGTCCGTCCACGCTGCGGCGCAGTTCGTAGACATGGGATCTGAGCAGGTCCCCATCCGGCGGTTCATCGCCCCACAGCGCGAACTCCAGCTGCTGCCGCGTCACGGCGGCGGGACTGGCACGCATCAGGACCTCCAGCAGTTTGCGGCAGGCCGGATACAGGTGCAGCACCTGGCCTGCACGCTGGGCTTCCAGCGTGGCCAGGTCCAGCACCAGGTCGGCCACCTGCAGGCGTTTGTGTGGGTTGCGCCCCTGCGCGCGCAACAGCAGCGCGTCCAGCCGGACTTCCAGCTCGGGCAATGCGAAGGGCTTGGTCAGGTAGTCATCGGCGCCGGCGCGGAAGCCGGCGATCTTGTCGGGCAGTTCATCGCGGGCCGTCAGCATGATCACCGGCACTTCCGAGGCGTGTTCGGCGCGCAGGCGACGCAGCACCTCAGGGCCCTCCATGCGCGGCAGCATCCAGTCCAGGATCAGCGCGTCGTAGACCTGCGTGGTGGCCAGGTGCAGCCCGGTGATGCCGTCCGGCGCTACGTCCAGCACATGCCCGCGCGACTCGAAGTAGTCGAACAGGTTGGCGACCAGTTGCCGATTGTCCTCGATCACCAGCAGACGCATGCGCGTACCCATCCCGTAATTCCCTGCATGGTAGCGCCGCCGGTGTCGGAATCCCGTGCCCCCGCGCTTCCGACGATTTTCCCACGCGCCCGGGTGGATAGTCCGGCTTTACCCGGACGCCCCCATTTGGCCCTGCCTTCCTCCCCCCGCGCGCGCTGGCGCCTGCCCCTGCTCTGGCTGCTGGCCGTGGTCGCGCTGGCTGCCGGCATCGGCATGCGCCTGCCACAACCGCCGGACGAGCCACGGTTCGTGCTGGCCGCGCGTGCCATGGTCGACTCCGGCCAGTGGCTGGTGCCACACCGGGGCAGCGAGTTCTATGCCGAAAAACCACCGGTGTATATGTGGATGCAGGCCGCGGCGCACCAGTTGCTGGACTGGAAGGGCAGCTTCCTGCTGCCCTCCCTGCTGGCCGCCCTGCTCAGCCTGTGGCTGGTGGCTGACCTGGCACGTCGGCTGTGGTCGCCGCGGTTGGCGCCCTATGCCATGGCGGCCCTGTTCTGCAGTCTGCAGTTCGGCCTGATGGCCAAGCGCGCGCAGATCGACATGGTGCTGGTGGCGATGACCACCGCGTCGTTGTGGGGCCTGCTGCGGCACCTGTGCGAACGTCCCAACCTGCCCGCACTGTGGCTGGCCGGCATCGCCGCCGGGGTGGGCACGGTCACCAAGGGGGTCGGTTTCCTGCCCCTGCTGATCGTGCTGCCGTGGTGGGCGTGGCGGCTGCAGTACCGGCGCAGGCACTGCCGGGACGCGCCTGGCCCGGCCCCGGCGACGCTGGCGTGGCTCATTCCCGCTTTCCTGCTCGGCACCGCCGTCTGGCTGGCGCCGCTGGGTTGGGCCCTGCTGCACCATCCCGACCCTGCCCTGCAGGCCTATGCGCACGAGTTGCTGTTCAAGCAGACGGCCACGCGTTACGCCCATGCCTGGCATCACCTGCAACCTGCCTGGTACTACCTGCAGGTGATGCTGACGCTGTGGCTGCCCGGCAGTCTGCTGCTGCCCTGGCTGGCGCGGCCGTGGTGGCGGCGGCTGCGTCGTACCGATGCACCCTTCTGGCTGCTGCTGGGCTGGGCCGCGCTGGTGCTGCTGTTCTTCACCATCAGCGCAGGCAAGCGCGACGTCTACGTGCTGCCGATGTTGCCGGCGCTGGCACTGGCCAGTGCCCCGCTGTTGCCTGGCCTGCTGCGCCGGATGAGTGTGCGTCGCTACCTTCTGGCCTACAGCATCGCGCTGGGGCTGCTGTCATTCACAGTCGGCGCCCTGCTGCTGCACGGCGCGCCCTGGGCGCTGGCGCAACTGGAACGGCGTGCGATGCCGATCGGTCTGCTGCCCGTGCTGGGCGGGAGCCTGCTTGCCCTGGGAGCCGCTGTGCTCGGCATGTGTGCATGGCTGCGGCAACGCCGCGCAGCATTGCTGGTGTTGTTGACCCACAGCCTGCTGTGGTGCGTGTACGGCGTGCTGCTGCTGCCCGCGGTGGACCCCTACGCCTCCGCTTCGGACCTGATGCAGCGCGCGGGGGAGCGTATCGGACCGCAGGCAGAACTGGGCCTGCTGGCCTGGCGCGAACAGAACCTGCTGCAGGCCGACCGACCGGCACGCGAGTTCGGCTTCAAGCGACCGTGGGACCTGCAGTGGCGTGATGCGGGCCGCTGGCTTACTGCTGCACCGCAGGCACGCTGGCTGCTGGTGCTGGATGCGGCGATGAGCCCCTGCGTGGATACCGCGCAGGTCATCGACATCGGCATCTCCAACCGCAACCGGTGGCAACTGGTGCCGGGAACCGCATGGTCCAGCGACTGTCATGCAGCGATGAGCGGTGCCAGCAACGCCGAAGAATGATCGAAAGCGCCACGCATTCGCGCTTTAACCAAAGGCGAACGGGGCTCCGATTTTTCTCCGACAGCATGCTACCTAGCATGGCCGCAGATCCTCAGATGGCCTTGACCATGCACCGCACCGCTGTTCCCGGATATCCACTCCCACGCGTTCGGCAGACCGCAGGCAGCGGATTCACTGCACGCCATCTCTGGTTGCCTTTGATCGCCGCATCCCTGCTTTCCAGCGTGCTGGTGCTGGGCGGCGACCAGTGGATCGCCGATCGCATCTTCGCACTGGAAGGCCACCAATGGCTGCTGCGCGAAGCGTGGATGACCAGCACGCTGATGCACAAGGGGGGCAAGTGGCTCAGCGTCGCTGCCACGCTTACGGCACTGATGCTGTGCTTGTACCAGTCGCGCCGTGGCAAGGATCGCCGCCTGCGCTGGGCGCTGTTGTATCTGGTGCTGGCCATCGCGCTGGGCACCGGCGCGGTATCGCTGCTGAAATCGCTTACCCACATGGATTGCCCCTGGGACCTTGTGCGTTACGGAGGCGAGCGCCCGTTCGTCGGCCTGCTGCAGGCCCGCCCCGCCGTCCTGCCCGCTGCTGCCTGCTTTCCCGCCGGCCAGGCCAGTGCGGGCTACGCGTGGGTGAGCCTGTACTTCTTCGCGCTGCTCTGGCGACCGGCATGGCGCTGGCGCGGACTGGCCATCGGGCTGCTCGCCGGCATGGCGCTGGGGCTTGCCCAGCAGCTTCGTGGCGCGCATTTCATGTCGCACGACGTCGCCACCCTGATCGTGTGCTGGCTGCTGTCGCTGGGCCTTTACGCACTCCTGAACGGCTATCTGCGGCGCCCGCTCGCACGCCCGACGGGAGCGCGCGCATGAACGCCACCGTCACTCGCACCCTGCGCCTGCCCGCCGTCGCCTGGCTGCAAGGCCGGCCGCGGCTCTCCACCGAGGCGCTGATTGCGCTGGCCAGCCTGTTCTTCGCCATCGCCGGCAATGGGCTGTTCTGGAACAGCGCGATGGCCACCCATCCCGGCAGCCTCCGCTATGCGCTGTCGCTGCTGCTCCTGCTGCTGGGCACGCATGCCTTCCTGCTTGGCCTGCTGGTCTGGCGCTGGAATGCCAAGGTGGTGGTCAGCACGCTGCTGATGCTGACGATGCTGGCTTCCCACTACATGGGCCGTTACCACATCTACCTGGATGCGGACATGCTGCGCAACGTGCTGGCCACCGACCGCCGCGAAAGCAGCGAACTGCTGACCGCGTCGCTGGCCGGTCCGTTGCTGCTGGGGCTGGTGCCCACGCTTGCGGTCTGGCGCCTGCAGCTCACCGACCGACGCTGGACGGGCGCGCTGTCGTGGCGCGCAGGCTTCCTGCTGCTGGCAGCCGGCGTTGCAGTGGGCGGCGCATTGCTGTCGTTCCAGGAGATTTCCGCCTTGATGCGCAGCCAGCGTGAAGTGCGTTACCTGGCGACCCCGGCCAACGTGCTGCTGGGCTTGCCCCGTGCGCTGCGCGGCGACAACCCGGTGCAGCGCGCGCCCAAACTGCCGATTGGCGTCGATGCACAGGCCATGCACCACGCGTCGGGCAGCAGGCCGCGGCTGCTGCTGGTCGTCCTCGGTGAAACCGCGCGTGCGCAGAACTGGGGCCTGAATGGCGGCAGCCGCCAGACCACCCCGGAGCTGGCGCAGAAGCCGGTGATCAACTTCCCCGACATGCATTCCTGCGGTACCAGCACCGAAGTGTCGGTGCCCTGCATGTTCTCGCCCTGGGGACGTGGCGACTATGACGAGAAGAAGATCCGTGCGCACCAATCACTGCTGCATGTACTGGACCACGCCGGCATCGGCGTACTGTGGCGCGACAACCAGTCCGGCTGCAAAGGCGTCTGCGAAGGGCTGCCGTTGCAGTCACTGGCCGATGCAACCACGCCGGGGCTTTGCGCCAACGGGCGCTGCCTGGACGAGATCCTGCTGCAGGACCTTCCCGCACAGGCGCGCGCGAAACCCGGTGACCGGGTCATCGTGCTGCATCAGCTGGGCAACCACGGCCCGGCCTACTTCGAGCGCTATCCGCCGCGCTTCCGCCGCTTCACCCCTACCTGCGATACCGTCGACCTGGGACGTTGCACCCGCGACCAGATCGCCAACAGCTACGACAATGCGCTGCTGTACACCGACCACGTGCTTGCCCAGGCCATTGGTACGCTGCAGGGCATGGAAGACTACGACACGGCGATGATCTACGTGTCCGACCACGGGGAATCGCTGGGCGAGAAAGGCCTGTTCCTGCATGGGATTCCGTACGCAATCGCGCCGGAAGAGCAGACCCATGTCCCGATGACGATGTGGTTCTCGCCTTCGTTCGCGCGCAACCGCGGGCTGGACCTGGAGTGCGTGCGCCAACGCGCTGGCCGGTACACCGACCACGATGCGCTGTTTTCATCGGTGCTCGGATTGATGCAGGTACGTACGGCTCTGTACGCGCCGCAGCGGGACCTGTTTGCCGCCTGCGAGGGGTGATCATCGGCAGGTGCCTCCGGCGCCCCCGACCTCTGCCCCTTGCGGCAGCGGGCCCGGCCCACTAGCCTTCAGCGGTCGTTCACCGCCCAAGGACCACCCGTGAAACACCGTCATCTCCTGCTGGCTTCGGCAATCGCCGCCGCCACGCTGTCGCTGGTCGCCTGCAAGAAGGAGCCCACCCCGGGCACCGTATCGGCAACCGCAACCGCGCCGGCCGGCGAAACCGCCGACCAGTTCGTGGCCCGCATCAATGCCGAATACAAGGCCGCGTACCCGGAGATGACCTCGGCGCAGTGGTTGTCCTCGACCTATATCAACAGTGATTCCGAGCGCGTGGCGGCCAAGGCCAACGAGCGCTCGTTGACCCAGCTCAACAGCTGGATCGAACAGGCAGCGAAGTTCGAAGGTCAGCCGATGTCCGATGACAGCAGGCGCGCCCTGCAGCTGCTCAAGCTGATGTCTTCGATGCCCGCCCCGCGCGACCCGGCCAAGCTGGCGCAGCTGACCCAGATCGCCACCCGCATGGAAGGCAGTTATGGCGCTGGCAAGTACTGCACCGATGCCAACGATCCGAGCTCCTGCCGCCAGCTCGGCGACCTGGAACAGGTGCTGTCCAGCAGCCGCGACTACGACCAGCAGCTGGATGCGTGGCAGGGCTGGCACGGCACCACCAAGAACATGCGTGGCGACTACCAGCAGTTCGTCGGCCTGGTGAACGAAGGCGCCAAGGGCCTGGGCTTCGCCGATGCCGGGCAGATGTGGCGCAGTGGCTATGACATGCCGCCAGAGCAGATCGGACCGGAAACCGACCGCCTGTGGGAACAGGTCAAGCCGATGTACGAGCAGCTGCACTGCTATGCACGCGGCAAGCTGGACGCCACCTATGGCAAGGACAAGGCCGAAGTGGGCAATGGGCTGATCGCCGCCCACCTGACCGGCAACATGTGGCAGCAGGACTGGTCCAACCTGTGGGACCAGCTGCAGCCGTATCCCGGCGCCGGCAGCCTGGACATCACCGCTGCACTGGAAAAGCAGTACCAGGGCAACCTCAGCGGCGCGCTGGCCAAGGCCGGCAGCACCGCCAACGTGGAAGGCCTGTACAAGGCGCAGCGCGAAGCCGAACTGCGCACCGCACGGCAGATGACCGAACGCGCGCAGGACTTCTACGTATCGCTGGGCATGCCGGCGCTACCGAAGTCCTACTGGGAAAACACCCAGTTCATCAAGCCGCAGGACCGCGACGTGGTCTGCCATGCCAGCGCCTGGGATATGAACATGGACGGCGATGTGCGCACCAAGATGTGCATCAAGCCGAACGAAGAGAACTTCACCACGATCTACCACGAGCTGGGCCACATTTATTACGACCTGGCCTACAACCCGCTGCCGCCGCTGTTCCAAGGCGGTGCCAACGATGGCTTCCATGAAGCGATCGGTGACACCATCGTGCTGGCGATGACGCCGAAGTACCTCAATTCCATCGGTCTGGTCGACAAGCCCGAAGAGAGCCGCGAAGCGGTGATCAACAACCAGATGCGCATGGCACTGTCCGGCGTGGCCTTCCTGCCGTTCGGCCTGATGATCGACCGCTGGCGCTGGGGCGTTTTCGATGGCTCGATCACCCCGGACAACTACAACAAAGCCTGGTGGGACCTGAAGGCGCGTTACCAGGGCGTCGCCCCGCCGACCACCCGTGGCGAGGAGTTCTTCGACCCGGGCGCCAAGTACCACGTACCGGGCAACACGCCGTACACGCGCTACTTCCTTGCGCGCATCCTGCAGTTCCAGTTCTACAAGGGCCTGTGCGATGCATCCGGCTACAAGGGTCCGCTGCACGAGTGCAGCTTCTACGGCAACAAGGAAGCCGGGCAGAAGTTCTGGTCGATGCTGAGCAAGGGCGCCAGCCAGCCGTGGCAGGCAACGCTGAAGGAACTCACCGGTGGTGACAAGCTCGATGCGGGCCCGATGATCGAATACTTCACCCCGGTCAATGCCTGGCTGAAGGAACAGAACCAAGGCCAGGTCTGCGGTTGGCAGGCCAGCGCCGCGGCGCCTGCTGCACCGGCAGCGCCCGCGCAACGCTGATCGATACACCCGGAATCCGGTAGCGCCGAGCAGGGCTCGGCGTTACCTTCGGACTCCATGCAACGCCTGATCAGTTGGCCTTGCCGGCCGCCATCTTCGCGGCAAGCGCGTCCTTGAACTCATCGAAACTGAGCCCCTGCGCATTGGCCTCGGCCTGGGCGGCGTCGCGCAGCGCGTCCGAGTACACCAGCCGCACCGGGGTACCCTTGCGTTCGTGCAGTTCGCCGGCCTGCATGATCAAGGCCAGCACCTGGGCGGCACTCTCACTCTGGCCGGCGATTCGGCCATCCATGCCCAGTACCCATTCGCCATCGCGGCGCACCACGCCAGCCAGCAGCGTGCGCTGCTGGTCGCGCAGTTCGGCATGCGGCTCGACCGGTGAGGCGTGCGCGGCTTCGCGGTTGGCGGCCTGGGTTTCGCGTCGCCGGCGGATGTCACGGCGCAGTTTGGAGGTGGTCGACATCAGGGGAGTACGGGCAATCGGGGCGGCAAGGATACCGCACGCCGCGCGCTGACCTGCTTCACGGCGCGCCCCCGCCTGCGGCCACCCGCAGCGCCTCCGCAGCGCGCTCGCGCCGGTGTTCCCAGTACCAGAACAGGAAGCCCACCGCGAAGAAGGCCGCCTGGCCCAGCGCCAGCTGCAGCGGCGAATGGCTGAGCAGCGGGGACACCAGCCCGGCCACCAGCGTGCTCACCATCAGTTGCAGGAACGCCTGCAATGACGAGGCCAGCCCGCGCTGGTGCGGATACATGTCCAGCACCGCCAACGCCAGGATCGGGAAGATCAGCGCCATGCCCAGGCCACCGATGAAGATCGGCAGCACCGCCCACGGCAGCACCAGCTGCGGGGCCGTGGCAACGTAGCCGATGTTCAGCACGGCCGAAACCGCACAGCAGATGAAACCGATGCTGACCTGGCGGGTCGGCGTGGTACGGCCGGCCATGCGCCCGGACAGGAACGAACCGGCCGTCATGCCGCCGATGGTCGGGATGAACAGCCAGGCGAATCCGCCCTCGCCCAACCGCAGGTGCTGCATCACGAACATCGGCGCGGACGCGATATACAGGAATATGCCACCGAAGTTGATGCTGCCGGCCAGCGCCAGCCGCATGAAGCGCGGGTTCGAGCCGATCCGCAGGTAATCGCGCACCAGCCCGCGCGGCGACAGCGGCGTGCGCGCGTCGATCGGGTGGGTTTCCGGCAGGAATCGCGCGGTGGCCACCAGCAGCAGCAGCGAGAACACCACCAGGAACCAGAAGATCAGCGGCCAGCCGGCACCGCTGAGCAGGATCCAGCCGCCGATGATCGGCGCGATGGCCGGTGCGATGCCGAAGATCATCGATACCTGGCTCATCAACCGCTGCGCATCGTGGCCGTGGTACAGGTCACGGATCACCGCGCGGCCGACGATCATGCCGACGCCGGCCGACAGGCCCTGCAGCGCGCGGAACATCAGCAGCGTGGTCAGGTCGGTGGACAGCGCGCAGCCGACCGAGGCGCCCACGAACACCACCAGCCCGCCGAGGATCACCCGCTTGCGCCCCCAGGCATCGGAAAGGGGGCCGTGCGCCAGGCTCATCAGCCCATAGAACAGCAGGTAGACGCTGACGGTCTGCTGCACCGCTACTTCATCCACCCCGAGCCGCTGCGCCAGCTGCGGGAACGCCGGGAAAATGGTGTCGATGGAGAACGGGCCGAACATCGCCAGGCCTGCGAGCAGCAGGGCCAGACGGCGGGTCGAAGGCGAGGCGGCAGTCATGGGAGCGTCCGGAGGTTCCGCGCAGGCCATGCGCGGCAGGCGCCAGCCCGTGTCCAGAAGAGACAGAAGGGCGGCGCCGGATGAATACGAGTAGTGCGCCATGATAGACCGTAGCGTTCGCCTTTGCCATTCGGTCCGGTCCGAAAACGTCTGGTCCCTGACCCCATCCAGCCGCGCATCCGTGGGGGCCGACCGCTATAATCGGGGGGCAACAAGGTGGGAGAAGCAGGACACCGCTGCCGAAGGCGCAAACGCCCGTAATCGCTCAGGCCCGTGA
Source organism: Stenotrophomonas sp. NPDC078853 (assembly GCF_044901215.1). Lineage (NCBI taxonomy): Bacteria > Pseudomonadati > Pseudomonadota > Gammaproteobacteria > Lysobacterales > Lysobacteraceae > Stenotrophomonas > Stenotrophomonas sp. NPDC078853. The sequence goes on from NZ_JBJDOQ010000003.1 coordinate 208,989, forward strand.
CCACCCGCATCAAAACTCTGGAGAGACCGGTTCGATCCGGCGCCGAAGGGGCACGAAGCCGCGCACATGCGTGCTTCCAAACTCTCAGGCAAAAGGACAGAGGGGCGCCCCCGCAGGCTGCTGATCGGCAGCCTGCCCACGTGCGTGCCCTTTCCCGACGGATCCTTCGCCATGTCCCAGAACACCCCCTCGTTGCGCGAGCTTGAACACCACAACGCGTTCGTCGAGCGCCACATCGGCCCCAACGATGCGGAGATAGCGCAGATGCTGAGCGTGGTCGGCCATGCCTCGCTGGATGCGCTGACCGACGCCATCGTGCCGGCCCGGATCAAGTCGCCTGCGCCGCTGGCGCTGCCCGAATCGATCAGCGAAGTGCAGGCACTGGCCAAGATCCGCGCCATCGCCGACCAGAACACCGTGCTGCGCAGCTTCATCGGCCAGGGCTACTACGGCACCCACACGCCGAACGTCATCCTGCGCAACATCCTCGAAAACCCGGCGTGGTACACCGCCTACACGCCGTACCAGGCTGAGATCTCGCAGGGCCGCATGGAAGCGCTGATCAACTTCCAGACGCTGTGCGCGGACCTGACCGGCATGGAAATCGCCAACGCCTCGCTGCTGGACGAAGCCACTGCGGCGGCCGAAGCGATGACCCTGGCCAAGCGTTCGGCCAAGTCGAAGTCGGACACGTTCTTCGTGCATGACGCGGTGCATCCGCAGACGCTGGAACTGCTGCGCACCCGCGCCGAACCGCTGGGCATCGTGCTGCGCGTGGGTACCCCGGCCGAAGCGCTGGAAGCGGAGGCCTTCGGCCTGCTGCTGCAGTACCCGGACACCTTCGGCCAGGTGGCCGACCACAAGGCGCTGGTCGATGCCGTGCACGCCCGCGGCGGCCTCGTCGCGGTGGCGACCGATCTGCTCGCATTGACCCTGCTGGCGGCTCCCGGCGAATGGGGCGCGGACATCGTGGTCGGCAACAGCCAGCGCTTCGGCGTGCCGTTCGGCTTCGGTGGCCCGCATGCCGCCTTCATGGCCTGCCGTGATGCCTACAAGCGCTCGATGCCCGGCCGCCTGATCGGGGTCTCCATCGATGCGCAGGGCAATCCGGCCTACCGCCTCACCCTGCAGACCCGCGAGCAGCACATCCGCCGCGAAAAGGCCACCTCCAACATCTGTACCGCCCAGGTGCTGCTGGCGGTGATGGCCTCGATGTACGCGGTGTACCACGGCCCGGACGGACTGACCCGCATCGCCCGGCGCACCCACCGCCTGGCGGCGATCCTGGCCGCTGCCCTGCGCAGCAACGGCGTGGCCGTCGGCAGCGACTTCTTCGATACGCTGCACGTGACCGGCATCGACGCCGCCGCCATCCACGGCGCCGCGCGCGCGGCCGGCTACAACCTGCGTGCCATCGACAGCAGCTCGGTCAGCATCAGCCTGGACGAAACCGCCACCCGCGAGGACGTGGTCGCACTGGCCGCGGTATTCGGTGCACAGGCCGACGTGGATGCGCTGGACGACAGCACTGCCGACGCCATCCCGGCCGACCTGGCCCGCCGCAGCGCTTTCCTGACCCACCCGGTGTTCAACACCCACCACAGCGAGCACGAACTGCTGCGCTACCTGCGTTCGCTGGCCGACAAGGACCTGGCGATGGACCGCACGATGATCCCGCTGGGTTCGTGCACCATGAAGCTCAACGCCACCGCCGAGATGATCCCGGTGACCTGGCCGGAGTTCGGCAACATCCATCCGCTGGTGCCGGCCGACCAGGCCGTGGGCTACAAGGCGCTGATCGAGGGCCTGGAAGCCATGCTGGTGGAATGCACCGGCTACGACGCGGTGAGCCTGCAGCCCAATTCCGGCGCGCAGGGTGAGTACGCCGGCCTGCTGGCGATCCGCGCGTATCACCGTTCGCGCGGCGATGACCACCGCGATATCTGCCTGATCCCGGATTCGGCGCATGGCACCAATCCGGCATCGGCGCAGATGTGCGGCATGAAGGTCGTGGTCACAAAGACCGATGCCAACGGCAACGTCGATGTCGACGACATCCGCCGCAATGCGGAAAAGTACAGCGACCGCCTTGCCGCGCTGATGGTCACCTACCCGTCCACGCACGGCGTGTTCGAGGAAGAGATCGTGGAGATCTGCGAGATCATCCACCAGCACGGCGGCCAGGTGTACACCGATGGGGCCAACATGAACGCGCTGGTCGGCGTGGCCAAGCCGGGCAAGTGGGGCTCGGACGTGTCGCACCTGAACCTGCACAAGACCTTCTGCATCCCGCATGGCGGCGGTGGTCCCGGCGTCGGTCCCTGCGCGGTGAAGTCGCACCTGGCCCCATTCCTGCCGCGCGTCCTCGGTGGCGAAGGGGATGTCGGCATGGTCTCGGCGGCGTCCTTCGGCAGCGCGTCGATCCTGCCTATCAGCTGGATGTACATCACGCTGATGGGCAGCGAAGGCCTGCGCAAGGCGACCCAGGTTGCCCTGCTCAACGCGAACTACATCGCCACCCGCCTGGCCCCGCACTTCAAGACCCTGTACACCGGCCGCAACGGGCTGGTGGCACATGAGTGCATCCTGGACGTGCGCCCGCTGGAAAAGACCAGCGGCATCGGCGCCGAGGACATCGCCAAGCGGCTGATCGATTTCGGCTTCCACGCGCCGACGCTGAGTTTCCCGGTCGCCGGCACGTTGATGGTGGAGCCGACTGAGAGCGAATCCCAGCACGAACTGGATCGCTTCATCGACGCGATGATCCAGATCCGCGAAGAGATCGCCGCGATCGAAGATGGCCGCCTGGAGCGTGAGGACAATCCGCTGAAGAACGCACCGCACACGGCCACCGCAGTGACCGCAAGCGAGTGGACCCACGCCTACCCGCGCGAACTGGCGGCGTTCCCGCTGGCCAGCCTGAAGCAGTCCAAGTACTGGCCGCCGGTGGCCCGGGTGGACAACGTGTACGGCGACAAGAACGTGATGTGCGCCTGCATCCCGGTCGATGCGTACAAGGATGACGAAGTCGACGCCTGATCGGCCTCCCGGGGCATCCACGGTCAACCACAAGGCCCGCGCAAGCGGGCCTTGTGCGTCATGGGCAGTCGTTCGCCATCGCCATCATGAAGAACGACGACAAACAGGCACGCAGGCCCCTGACGGGTGCGCACCTGCTTCCCTGATGGGTCTGATGCGACGGTAGCGGGACGATGCTGGCACGTTCCGGCGCGACAGCCCGGAACGGCCCCGCATCAATCGGGGCACGCCCGCTTCCTGCAGCGCAGGAAGCCTCTCGTCACTAGTGGAGACATTCCATGAAACGCATCAGAACACTGCCCGCCATCGCCCTGCTCACCGGGTTCCTTGCCGCGCCGGCAGCCTTTGCGCAGAACAACGCCGAGCAGCGCGGCATCATCGACTGCGGCATTCAATACGCCACCTGCATAGTCACCCAGAACATCTTCACGTGTTCGGCGGAATTCGCTCTGTGCCTGCTGGGCGGTGGCGGTGGCAACGGCTCAGCCGCCATGGACCGCCGTGACTGACAGCGTCCCACGCGTAGCGGTACGGATCGCTACGCCTTCATGGCCGCTCAGCCTGCGCTGCCGCGCAGACGCCGGGCGGTGGCGCTGCAGCCGGCGATGAACAGGGTCAGCACCACCATCGACAGGAACTGCAGGCGGGTCTGGTCGCCGTACAGCAGCAGCGCGAAGATCAGCGCCAGGATGCCCAGCGCCAAGGCCGTCAACCAGGGGAAAGCAGCCATCCGGAACGGCAGCGACACACCGGCGCGGTCCGCCCGCCGACGCAGCACGAGCTGCGACAGCAGCGACAACGTCCACACCAGCAGGCAGGTGGAACCGACGATGTTCAACAGCACCGGCAGCACCCTGTCCGGGAACAGCAGTTCCATCACCGTGGCGGCGAAGCCGAACAGGACGCTGGCCAGCACCGCCAGCACCGGCACCTGGCGACGGTCGGCCCAGCCCAGCACGGCGGGTGCCTCATGGCGCTGTGCCAGCGAGAAGATCATCCGCGACGCACCGTACAGATTGGCATTGAGCGCCGACAGCAGGGCGATCACCGCAACCAGCGTGATGGCCGTACCGGCACCGGGGATATTGGCCGCTTCCAGGACGGCGGCGAACGGCGACTTCAGCGCCTCGCTGGTCCATGGCACCACCGCGATGATGACGCTCAGCGAACCGATGTAGAACACCAGGATGCGCCACGCCACGGTGCGGATCGCGCGCGCGATGCTGCGCTCGGGATCCTCGGTTTCGGCTGCGGCGACCGCCACGATCTCGGTGCCGCCAAAGGCGAAGATCACCACCAGCAGCGCCGCGCCCACGCCGGCCAGCCCGGTCGGGGCAAAGCCGCCGTTGCCGGTGAAATTGGACAGGCCCGGCGACGTCGCATCCGGCAACCAGCCCAGCAGAAGCGCCGCACCGATGGCGATGAAGCCAAGGATCGCGGCCACCTTGAGGATGGCGAACCAGAACTCGAACTCACCGAAATTCTTCACCCCCAGCAGGTTGATGGCGGTGAAGAACAGCATGAAGGCCAGTGCCGCCATCGGCACCGACAGGCCGGTCCATACCGTAGCCAGCAGGCCGGCCGCGCCCACCGCTTCGGCGGCGATCACGATCACCAGCTGCACCCACCACAGCCACCCAACGGTGGCACCGGCGGTCGGCCCCAGGGCGTCGGCGGCATACACTGAAAAGGCGCCGCTGGTGGGCTTGTTGGCCGCCATTTCGCCCAGCGCGTTCATCACGATGATCACCAGCGCACCGGCCACCAGGTAGGACAGCAGCACGGCCGGGCCGGCCAGCTGCACGCCGACCCCGGAGCCAAGGAACAAGCCGGCGCCGATGGCACTGCCCAGCCCCATCATGATCAGCTGGCGGGGCTTGAGCGCATGCCCAAGGCGGGTGGTCGAAGCAGGAGCGGCAGGCGTCGGGTTGGCGGGCATCGAAGGACACTGTGTGCGGCAACAAGGCCGTCACATTACCTTGTCCAGCGCGCCGGTGGGATAGGCCGGATGGCCTGCCGGCTCAGCCGCCGGCCAGTTCGGTGATGCGGGCCCGGTAGGCGCGGGGAGAAACCCCTGCCTCCGCCTTGAACTTGCGGGTGAACGCGCTCTGGTCGCTGAAACCGCACGCCTGGCCGATGCTGGCGATGCTGTCGTTGCCATGCAGCAGATGCATGGCCATCTGGATCCGCAACCGGGTAAGCACCTGCTGCGGGGTCATCTGGAATACCTTGCGGAAGCTGCGCTCCAGCTTGGACAACGAGAACCCGGTGATGTCCAGCAGGGTCTGCATGCGCACGTTTTCGGCGTAATGCGCATTGAGGTGCGCCAGCGCCAGCCGCAGGTGCTCGTACTGCGCGCCCAGGCTGTGTTTCTGGCCGAGGTCGCGGGAAATGCCGATCAGCCCCTTGATCTCCCCTTCCACCACGAGCGGACGCTTGCAGGTCAGGCACCAGCCCGGCTCGCGATTGGCGAACAGGTGCAGTTCCATCAGGTTTTCGATCACCGCCCCACCGATCACCCGGGCATCCTGGTCGGCGTAGTCCGCGCTCAGTCCGGTCGGGTAGATCTCCGCTGCGGTGCGGCCGATCACCTCCTTGCGCGACTTCAACCCGAGCCGGCGCAGCATGGTCTGGTTGATGTGGGTGTAACGCCCCTCGCAATCCTTCATGAAGAACAGCACGTCCGGGATGGCGTCGAACAGGGCTTCGATGTCGGCAGGTTCAACACGCATGGACACAGCATAGCCGACCGCCGTTTTCCCTGCGCACTCACCTGCCCGGGACCCGGGGTTAACACCTGTGGCCCCACAGTCAATGGGAGCACCCCGCCAAACCCCTCAGGAGATCCTCGATGGCCGCCAGCAAGCCCTCCGGCAAGCGCGCACCCGCCCAGCCCACATCCGCACCGTCGTCCAATGAGGCGCTGGAGCAGCGCGGCCAGGGCGATGAACTGCACCAGCTGGCCGGTGGCTCCCACCCGGTCCTCACCAGCAACCAGGGCATTCCGGTTTCCGACAACCAGAACTCACTGCGTGCAGGGCCGCGTGGCCCCAGCCTGCTGGAAGACTTCCTGCTGCGCGAGAAGATCACCCACTTCGACCACGAGCGGATCCCGGAACGTATCGTGCATGCGCGCGGCAGCGCCGCCCATGGGTACTTCGAGCTGACCCGTTCGCTGGGCAAGTTCACCCGCGCGAAGGTGCTGACCGAAGTCGGCGTCAAGACGCCGGTGTTCACGCGTTTTTCCACCGTAGCCGGCGGCGCGGGCTCGGTGGACACCCCGCGCGACGTGCGCGGATTCGCGGTGAAGCTGTATACCCCTGAAGGCAACTGGGACCTGGTCGGAAACAACATCCCGGTGTTCTTCATCCAGGATGCGCTGAAGTTCCCCGACCTGATCCACGCAGTGAAGATGGAGCCGGACCGTGCCTTCCCGCAGGCCGCCAGCGCCCATGACACGTTCTGGGACTTCGTGTCCCTGATGCCTGAATCCATGCACATGATCATGTGGGCGATGAGCGATCGCACCATTCCGCGGTCGCTGCGGATGATCGAAGGCTTCGGCATCCACAGCTTCCGCCTGCTCGACGACGCCGGTAACTCCACGTTCGTCAAATTCCACTGGCGGCCCAAGCTGGGCCTGCAGTCGACCGTCTGGGACGAAGCCCTGAAACTGCAGGGTGCCGACAATGACTTCCAGCGCCGCGACCTCTTCGAAGCGATCCAGCGTGGCGACTTCCCCGAATGGGAACTGGCCGTGCAGCTGTTCACCGAAGAAGAGGCCGAGCAGTTCCCGTTCGACCACCTGGACCCGACCAAGATCGTCCCCGAATCGCTGGTGCCGCTGCAGGTGATCGGCAGGATGGTGCTGGATCGCTGGCCGGACAATTTCTTCGCCGAAACCGAACAGGTGGCGTACTGCCCGGCCAACGTGCCGCCCGGCATTGATTTCAGCAACGATCCGCTGCTGCAGGGGCGGTTGTTCTCCTATCTGGACACCCAGCTGATCCGCCTGGGCGGGCCGAATTTCCACCAGATTCCGGTCAATGCACCGAAGTGCCCGTTCGCCAACCACCAGCGCGATGGCCACATGCAGATGCAGGTGCCCAAGGGCCGGGTGGCCTATGACCCCAGTTCGCTGGAAGCGGACACGCCGCGAGAAACGCCGGCCGGTTTCCGCAGCCATGCCACCGCCGATGACGGGCGCAAGGGCCGCACCCGCGCCGAAAGTTTTTCCGACCACTTCAGCCAGGCGCGGATGTTCTTCCGCAGCCTGGAGAAGCCGGAGCAGGCGCACCTGGCGTCCGCGCTGGTGTTCGAACTGTCCAAGGTGGAAACCGCGGCGGTGCGCGAGCGCACTGTCAGCCAGCTGCGCAATATCGATGACAGCCTGGCCCAGCGCGTGGCCGATGGCCTGGGCATGGACGCACTGCCGGCCCCTGCCCCGGCCGCGGTCCCCGCGCAGGACCTGCCCAATGCCCCGGAGGTGCGCACCATCGGGCGAGGCAAGGACACCCTGCAGGGCCGATGCATCGGCATCCTGTTCGATGAAGGATCCGATGCCGGCACCATCGCCGCATTGCGCAACGCGGCGCAGAAGGCGGGCGCCGAGGTGAAGCTGGTGGCGCCCAAGCTGGGCGGCGGCGTGCTGAGCGACGGCAAGCGCCAGGCCGCCGATGGCCAGCTTGCCGGTACGCCGTCGGTGGTATTCGATGCGGTCGCGGTGGTGCTGAGTGCGGAGGCCGGCAAGGTGCTGTCCAAGGAGTCCGCCGCCGTTGATTTTGTCAGCAACGCGTGGGCGCACCTGAAGGCCATCGGCCACGACGAGGGTGCCAAGGCGCTGCTCAAAGCCGCCGGCGTCGGCAGTGATCCGGGCATCGTGCAGGCGTCCGATGCCAAGGGTTTCATTGCGGCCGCCGCGACCCGCCAATGGGCACGCGAACCGAAACTGCGCCTGCTGGCTTGATCCCCTGAGAGGAGAAACCTAATGACCCAAGGTGATAAATCCGCCTACACGGACAAGCAGAAGCGCAAGGCGGTGCACATCGAAGAGAGCGAGAAGGACAAGGGCCGCTCGGCCAGTGATGCCGAACGGATCGCGTGGGCCACGGTCAACAAGCAGGATGGCGGTGGCAACAAAAGCGGCAGTGGCCGCAAGGATGCCAAGGACAGCTGACCCGGCTGGGGGTGGAACGTCAGCGGGCGGTTCGGGCCGGCGGCGACGGCGTCGTTGCCGCGTTGCGCCGTACGCCCGCTGCCTGCACACGGCGTACGGCGGCGATCGGAACCGCCTCTGCCCGTCGCTGTGCCGGCCACCACAGGAACACGAACGCGCTGCTGGTGCCCAGCAGCCGTGCCTGCCCCGCCAATGCCGTGGCATCGCCGATCAAGTGCACGGTCACCGCATCACCTGCGCGACGATCGCGGATGTCGTTGCCGCGCTGGGATACGTAACCGGCTGCCGCCACCGCCATGAACAGCGTCACGGCCACGGTCATCGCGGTCAGCGGACGCATCCGGGTCGCTTCCCAACTGGTGAACACCGAACGCCCCAGCAGCAGTCGCCATAACCGGTTGCGACCCTTCAAGCGAGCGGCCGTTTCCGGATTGCGCAGGCGCAGCGTCTCCGGCCAGGTCACCAGCAATACCAGCAGCACGCCCAGCAGCAACAGGCCGATGTATACCGGGTCGCGCACGCCGGCGACCAGGAAGTCACTGGCCTGCAGGTAATCCAGGATCGATATCCCGAATCCGCGATAGAACCAATAGCTGCACCACAGGCCCAGTGCCGATACCAGCAGGTAAGCGGTGGTGAACAGCAGCGCCGGCTCGCGCTGCATGCGGCGCGAAGCCTGCAGCACGATCGAGTCTTCGTTGCCCTCCGCGACCGGTATCAGCGACCAGTCGAACGCCTTGGGCGGCGGCGGCGCCGGTGCGCCTGCAGGCGCTGGATTGTCACTGCTGTCCATGGCATCCCCTTGTCTGCTGCGTAGCATCGGCCAAGTTGCAGCGCAGCGGTAGTGTCTCGCTTGCCCCGCACTCGTCCGCGCCGGGCGCTCAGCCGCCCGTCAGCCTTTTCACGGTGGCTGCGCATGGCCCATGGGCATGGTGGAGGCATTCGAACAAGGAATTCCCGATGCTGCCCAAGCGCCTGCCCCTTTCTTCCCTGCTGATCGCCTGCCTCGGCCTGTCGGCCGCGCCACTGGCGATGGCCCAGGCACCGGCACCTGGCGCCCCCGCCCAGACTGCCGGCGCCCAGCCGGTGAACATCGAGCCACGCTCGCCACTGCATGCGCAGGTATTGCTGGACCGGGCGAACTTCTCGCCCGGCCAGATCGATGGTGAGGTGGGCTCGAACCAGCGCCGTGCTGTGTCGGGCTTGCAGGCCGCACGCGGACTCAAGGTGACCGGCGAGCTGGACGAGGAAACCTGGCAGGCGCTGCAGGCCGACAGCACCAACATGCTGGTGCGCTACACGCTCACCGCCGAAGATGTGGCCGGTCCATTCCAGCCCACGCCGAAGGGGCCTGCCGCGCAGGCGCAGCTCAAAGCGCTCGGATTCGGCTCGGTGGCCGAAGCACTGGGCGAGCGCTTCCACGCCTCCCCGGACCTGCTCAAGGCGCTTAACCCGGGCGTGGATCTCAGCAAGGCCGGCACGTCGATCCAGGTGCCGAACATCGGCAGCGGCGCCGTGCCGAAGGCGGCCAAGGTGTTGATCGACAAATCCGATTCCACCCTGCAGCTACTGGACGACCAGGGCAAGGTCCTGGCGCAGGTACCAGTCTCCTCCGGCAGCCAGCACGATCCCTTGCCGATCGGCGAGTGGAAGATCCTCGGCGTTGCGCGTGATCCCACCTTCCACTACAACCCCAAGCTGTTCTGGGACGCGAAGAAGGGTGACAGCAAGCAGACCCTGCCGCCGGGCCCGAACAATCCGGTGGGCGTGGTGTGGATCGACATCTCCAAGCCCCACTACGGCCTGCACGGCACGCCCGAGCCGGGCCATGTCGGCAAGACCGAATCGCATGGCTGCGTGCGCATGACCAACTGGGATGCGCTGCGCGTGGCCGATGCCGTGGGACCGTCGTTGTCCGTGGTGATGCAGGAGTAAGCCGATGCGCGTGATGCCGTTGATCGCAGTGGGGTTGGTGGTGGGTATCGGCACCGGTTGGTGGCTGTTCGGCCAGCGCGGCGCGGCGGTGGATATCGCGCCGGTGGATCCGGCTTCGGTGATTGCCGTGCCGGGTGAACCGGCGCGCTCGCCTTCGGTGACGCCCGAAACCGTGTCCGGACCATCTCGTTCATCGCTACAGGTGACCGCTGCGGCGCCGACCCTGCCGGTTGCACCGGTGGTCGCCACGCCTGCCACCGCGCCCGCGTCCAGCGGACTGCTGTTGCCGGTGCAGGGCATCTCGCCTTCGCAGTTGCAGGACACCTTCACCGATGCGCGCAGCGAGGGCCGGGTGCACGATGCCATCGACATCATGGCGGCCGAGGGCACGCCGGTGCTGGCGGCGGCGGACGGCCATGTCGAGAAACTGTTCGACAGCGACAAGGGCGGGCTGACGATGTACCAGTTCGACCCCGATGGCGTGCATTGCTACTACTACGCACACCTGCAGCGTTACGCCGACGGGTTGGCGGAGAAGAAGCAGATCAAGCGGGGCGAGGTGATCGGCTACGTAGGCAGCACCGGCAACGCCAATCCGCAGGCACCGCACCTGCACTTTGAAGTACATGTGCTGGGGCCGGAGAAGCAGTGGTGGAAGGGAGATTCGATCAACCCGTATCCGTTGCTGACGGGGCGCTGATTCCCAAGGTGCCGCTGCGCTCGCCGACCATGGGTCGGCGCTACCAATGCGGGGTAGTTCGGGTAGCGCCGAGCCATGCTCGGGGGGCGCTCTGTCCGCGCGTCAGACGCGCAGCTCACCCTGGTCTTCGCCATCCCACCAGGCGATGCGCGAGGCACGCACGTGCAGCAGCACCAGTCCGGGTGTATCGATGCCCTGCTCGAACCAGCGCTCAAGGTCTTTCACCCAATGCTCGGCGAAGGTCGCCTTGTCCGTATGCAGATGGCAATGGCCCTGCACGGCGACGAAGATCGGCGGCTTGCCCAGCAACGACTTGGCACCGGTGAAGGAGAGTCCCACCTTCGGATCGCGGCGGATATCGGCCACCATGCGCGTGTTTTCGAAGGTGAAAAACCAGCTGTCACCGTCGTAGTCGACGTCGCCGTTGTTGCTCATCGGCCGCGCCGCATGCTCACCCCCGTCGGTGGTGGTCTGCAACATGACGAAATCGATGTCGGCCATCTTCTTGGCCAGGTCCTGCAGGGTGTAGGCGGTCATCGGTGATTCCTGGTGGGTGATGCGCCGAGGGTGGAGCGGCCGCGGTAAATGCACCGTGTAGGACCAGCGAGGGCGATGTGCAGTGTCATCGCCGGTCACGCAGGTGTAAAACGGCAGAGGGCGTGGCGACCGATGGTCGTCACGCCCTCTGGTGGAGCCCGCCGAGCATGGCTCGGCGCTACCGGGTTGTCGCGTCGTCTGGGATCAGGCGAACGGGTCCTGCAGGACCATGGTGTGGTCACGGTCCGGACCGGTCGACACGATGCTGATCGGGCAACCGGCCAGCTCTTCCAGCGAACGCAGGTAGGCACGTGCGGCCGGCGGCAGGTCGTCCCAGTTGGTGATGCCGTGGGTGTTCTCGGTCCAGCCCGGGAACTCCAGGTACACCGGCGTGCACTCTTCCCAGCCCTGGCCATCCAGCGGTGCGTATTCGGTGCGCTTGCCACGGTATTCGTAGGCGATGCAGATCTTCAGCTTTTCCATGCCATCCAGCACGTCCAGCTTGGTGATGCACAGGCCGCTGATGCCGTTGATCGCCACCGCGCGCTTAAGCGCCACGATGTCCATCCAGCCGCAGCGACGCGGCCGACCGGTGGATGCACCGTACTCGGCGCCACGGTCACGGATGCCCTGGCCGATTTCATCGTCCAGTTCGGTCGGGAACGGGCCACCGCCCACGCGCGTGGCGTAGGCCTTGGCGATACCCAGCACGTAATCGATGGAATCAGCGCCCACGCCGGCACCGGCCAGCGCACCACCGACGGTGGTGTTGGAGCTGGTGACATACGGGTAGGTGCCGTGGTCGATATCCAGCAGCGCGCCCTGCGCCCCTTCGAACAACACCCGCTTACCCTGCTTGCGCAGGTCGTGCAGGATGCCGGCCACGTCGGACTTCATCGGCTGCACGTATTCGCCGAAGGCCAGCGCTTCGTCGAAGGTCTGCTGGAAATCGACCGCATCGGTGCCCAGGTACTTGGTCAGCACGAAGTTGTGGTAATCCAGCGCGGTGCGCAGCAGTTCTTCCAGCTGCGCCGGGTAATGCAGGTCGGCGATGCGGATGCCGCGACGCGCCACCTTGTCTTCGTACGCCGGACCGATGCCACGGCCGGTGGTGCCGATCGCCTTGCCGCCGGCAGCGCGTTCGCGCGCCTGGTCCAGGGCGATGTGGTACGGCATGATCAGCAGCGCGGCCGGGGAGATGACCACGCCATTGCCGATCAGGCACAGCGCATCGGCGCGCAGGATGCCCGACGGAATCAGGTGCAGGACGGTCTTCTTGCCATTGATGACCAGCGTGTGGCCGGCATTGTGGCCGCCCTGGAAACGTACTACGGCACCGATTTCCTCGGTGAGCAGATCGACGATCTTGCCCTTGCCTTCATCGCCCCACTGGGCACCAAGCACTACGACAGACTGACCCATGACGGGCTCCTCGAATTGTGTGCGGCCATCGGGGCCGCGGACGGGTAACCGTGGCGAGGCTGGCCAGCGCGGGGTGGCGGCTCCAACGGGGAGGCGCCGGCGATGGAGGGCCCGGACACGGAAAAAGCCGAACGGGAGGCCCGTCCGGCTTTTGTGCATTATCCGGGTTTCGGGGGTCAGCTGCCACCCTGTGGCAGCGCCATGGGTCAGCCCGTGTTGGGCTCGGCGGCGGCCTGCACCGGCGGCGCATGGGTGAACATCCGGTCAAACGGGGTCGAGGGCCGTGGCTCGCAGCCGAAAGCCTCGTCGAATCCTTTCAGCGAACGCCCCAACTCGGCCCGGAACGGGCCCGGTGGGTGGTGGTCCTCGCTGATCTTCGCCCGCAGCTGGGCCGCGGTGGGGTTGGCTGCGTGCAGTCCGGCCGCTGCGACGAAGAACCGCCGGAGATCGAACGCCCTGCCCTCGCGCGCGGCCTCGGCCTCCCCGGCACGCCGGCTGGCGCTCAATCCCCGCAGGTCACACGCTGCCTCGCCACGTACTCGCTGGGGATCGAGCTGGGGCTCGCCGCTCCACAGGTCCCCGATGCGCTGGCCGATGGCCGCGTTCTCCTGTTCCATCATCGCCTCGCCCAGTGCGCTGAGGGTGCACCCATCGACCATCAGGTGACCCAGTTCGTGCCCGAACATCGCGCCCAGCGTCGCCCATTCGTGCTCCGCCGATGTCGCCGCTGCCTGCACGCTTCCCAGCAGCGCCGGCGTGGTGAACACCTGCCCGTCCCGCACGTTGGTGCCCATTGCGAGGTGATGGGCGGGACTGCCGGCGCGGCTCGCTCCGGCCAGGTCCTCGATGATCTCGATATCTTCCCGCACCTTGAGTCCGGCAAGGCGCTGCAGGTTGATCGCAAACGAAGGCGACGCCTTGAAGCCGCTCCACTCGATGTCGCGTCCGTCATCCAACCGCAGGCTGGCATCGTGCAGGACGTCCTGCAGCAGGCGTTTATCCTCCACCGGCAATGACGATGCCGCCAGGTCCTCCAGATAGACCTGCTTCACACCCTCGAACAGGGCCCGTGCGCGGGTTTCCAGTGCGGGGCTGGCGCTGCTGCCGTACCACGCCCCAAGCAGGCGGCGCCCGCCACGGGAATCCTCCAGCCGGTGCAGGAGCTGTCCGGGTTCGCGCCCGGTCTGCAGCAGATGCTCCATCCGTCGCGCCTGCTGGCAGCGCAGGAAGGCCTTCCACTCGGGCAGCGAACGGCTGCCCAGCAGGCCCTCCAGGCTCCGGCAGGTTTCCACGCTGGTGAACAGCGCGGTCATGGGATCCAGCCTGAGCACGCTCCACACCTCGACCCAGGGGAAACCCGGCAATGCATGGATCGCCTGGGACAGACTGTAGGAACCCATGCGCATCGGTTCCATCGGCACGCGGGCCAGCTCGGCTTCCATGTCGAAGATGCCGTCAGCCGCTTGCTCTGCCTCGGCCTGCGGCATACCGGTGTGTACCAGCAGCCGGGCGATATCGGCCTTGTGCGCCAGCACGGCCGGATGTGCAGGCGGCAAGCCATGAAGTCCAGCGGGCTCGGCCGGTTGCAGCGCCAGTCCGACGGCAAGCACGCCGGCGCGGAAGTAACGTTCCAGCCCCAGTACGGTCTCCTGCCCCTCCAGCATCGAGGCGCAGATGTGTCGCATGACGTCGTCCATGCTGGCCAGCGCTGCGATTTCATCGCGCTGCGCAGCGAACGCGCTCCACGACCAACCGCCGGCGTCCCGTGCACTTGCCCAGGTCAAGGCAAGTGCCTGCTCCGCGCCCAGCGCATCCGGCGATGCGTGGGACAGGTCTTCCAGCATCTGCTCCTGGACGGCCTTCCTGGCCTCGCTGAAAAAACTGGGCGCGACGGGCCCGGCAGGATGCTGGAGTTTCCAGAACCCGTTGGCGTACTGGTCCAGGTCGGTACACGGATCAGCGAACCAGGCCGCGATCCCCTGCCACAGCAGCGACTGACCGCCGCCCACGCTTTCTTCGGCCACCATCAGTGCCTCCTGTCCGGCCAACTCCGCCAGCGGATGACTGATCTGCGGCAACACTGCGGGATGGAACGCATGCAGCGCGGTGGCCTGTTGCGCATCAGACTGCGTGGCCCCAGCGGGCGGGCCGCTCGGCGAGACGACGCTGCGCGGCAGCAGCTTGCCGATTCCAGCGGCCGATCGGCCGGGCTGCAACGGGGGTGTGGCCGGCGAAGGCGCCGGGGCGTCGCTGATCCTCGCGGCAGCACCGGCGAGATGGCTCCCCGCCAGCAACATCACCGTACCTGCGGCCAAGGTGGCGCGCGCATTCCAAGGCTGGTTCGCCACCCGCCACACCATGCCGGCGGGCTGCCGCGGCACACGCTGCAGATGGCCGGAGACCGGCCTGCCCCGTTGCGTCTGGAGATACTGGTCACGTCCCTGGGCGCTGCGCGCCATACCATTGCTCACTGGCATCGTTGTTTCCTCCACGCCATGGAGATCAAGACGCTAGCAACGGCTCTTTCAGCGAGACATAGCCGGACACGACAACGCGCGAATTCTGCAGGAGAGCCGCATACCTAGTGGCGTGCCCACCACAACAGGCTCAAGCCGGCCAGCAACACCAGCCCGCCGAAGCTGCGCAGCGCCGCCCCGGGCAGCTCCATCAAACGTGCGGCCATGCGTTTCCACGCCAGTGGCGCGGCAAACAACAGCAGGCCTTCCAGCACGGCCACCAGGCACAGCGCGGCGAACAGGTCTTTCATCCAACTGCTCCACAAAAAGCACGGGGCCCGGACATGCCGGGCCCCGTGCGGAAACGCCGGCGACTCAGCGGTCGCTTTTCAGGTACTGCAGGAACGGATCATTCTTGTCCAGCACGATCACCCCGTTGCCATCGGTCAACGAGTTGCGATAGGCCTCCAGGCTGCGGGTGAATGCAAAGAACGATGGATCGGCCGAACCGGCCTGGCCGTAGATCCGCGTCGCTTCGGCATCACCTTCACCGCGCATGCGCTGGGCATCGCGCTCGGCTTCGGCCACCAGCACCGTCGCCTCGCGGTCGGCCTGGGCCCGGATGGTGAGCGACTGCTCTTCGCCCTCCGCCCGCAGCTTGGCCGCTTCCTGCTTGCGCTGGGCGCGCATGCGCTCGTACACGTCGTTGATCACCTGGCTGTCGGTCGGCAGGTCGATCTGCTTGATGCGCAGGTCGATGATCTGCATGCCCAGGCCCTGCACGGCTTCGTTGATGCCGGTCAGCTGGTCGGCGATCAGTTCGCTGCGGTCACCGGACACCAACTCCGTCAGCGAACGCGAGTTGATCTGGTTGCGCAACGAGTCGGTGATGATCGGTGCCAGGCGGGCGTTGGCCACGCGCGGATCGCCGCCGGTGGCACGGAAGTAATCGCCCACGTTGGAGATGTAACCGATGGCGAAGAAGTCGACGCTGACGTCCTTCTGTTCGGCGGTGAAGTAACGCGCCGGCGCGGTGTCGAGCACCTGGAAGCGGCGATCGAACACGCGCACCGTTTCCACCAGCGGCACCTTGAAGTGCAGGCCCGGCTTGATGTCGGCCCGGACCACGCGGCCCAGGTTCAGCACCATGCCGGTCTGGTCCTCACGGACCACGAACACCGACCCCAGCAGGCCGAACAGGATCACGACCACCAGGCCGATCCACAGTGAACTCCTCATTGGCTGCCCTCCTCACGGCCGCTCGGTCGTCCCGTCGGACGGCCCACGGGCCGGCCTGGATCACGCGGAGTGGAGCTTGCACTGCCGGTCACGGCAGGCAGCACGACATCCGGGTTGGACAAGGGAAGCTGCGCTGCACCGGTCGGGCGCGTTTCGCCCGGGAACGGCACGTACAACACCTGGCGGCTGTCGCCACCGATCACCTTGCGGTTCTCGGCCAGCACCTGCTCGACCGTTTCCAGCCACAGGCGCTTGCGGGTTACCTCCGGCGCGTTCTTGTACTGCTGCTGCAGCAGCGTGAAGCGCTGGGCATCACCTTCTGCACGCGAGACCACGGCGGCCTTGTAGCCTTCGGCGGTGGTACGGGTACGGGCGGACTGGCCGCGCGCTTCCGGAACCACCTTGGCCGCGTAGGCCTGGGCTTCGTTGATCAGCCGTTCCTTGACCTGCTGCGCACCATTGACCTCGTCGAAGGCCGGCTTCACTTCTTCCGGCGGACGCGCGTCGGGCAGGGTCAGGCCGGTCACGGTGACGCCGGTGCGATACGCGCCCAGCAGGGTCTGCAGGCGGGTTTCGGCGGCGGTCGCCAACGGGCCACGGTTGTTGAGCACCGAGTTCAGGTCGGCACGACCGACTTCTTCGCGCACCGCGCTCTGCGCCGACTGCTCCAGCACCTGGTTGGCATCGAAGGTGCCGAACAGGAACAGGCGCGGGTCGTCGATGCGGTACTGCACGTTGAGCGAGACGTTGACGATGTTCTCATCGCGGGTCAGCACCGGCACCGAGACCGAGAAGGTCTTGATCTCCGTGGCGTTGACCTTGGTCACCGACTCGATCGGCCAGGGCAGCTTGAAGCTGGGGCCTGGCTGCAGGATGCGCGAGAACTGGCCGAAGCGCAGCACCACGCCACGCTGCTGTTCGCCGATCAGCTGGAAGCTGGAGAACAGCAGCAGCAGGACCGCCGCAATGACGATCCAGCGGACGATGCCGCCATCGAACATGTCTTTCAACGGCCCCGGGAACCCACCCCAGCCACCACCAAATCCGCCGCCGCGGGGCTTGGAAGGCCCCCGCCGGTTGTCTTCGGGACGTTGTCCGTCCCTGTTGCCGCCGGGTGTATTCCAGGCCATGCACGCTCCATCTGAATTGGGCCGCGCCACGGGCCCTTCCCGTGACACCAGCCTTGTACCGGTTTCCCTGATTCTACAAGATGGGGCGGACCAGGAGGATTGGAAGGGGGTAAGGTGACATTTCCCCGTCAGCGAGCGTTCCAATGTCCCTTCCGGCCACCTTCAGCGCCTTCCGCATCCACAAGGACGACCACGGCCACCACAGTGGTATTGCGCCGCTGCAGGTGGACGATCTTTCCCCCGGACAGGTGCTGATCCGCGCGCAGTGGTCGTCGGTCAACTACAAGGATGCCCTGGCCGGGACCGGCCGCGGCCGCATCCTGCGCCGGTTCCCACTGGTCGGCGGCATCGACGTGGCGGGCGTGGTGGTCGCTTCGAGCGACCCGGCCTGGCGCGAGGG
Organism: Stenotrophomonas sp. NPDC078853; assembly: GCF_044901215.1. Classification (NCBI taxonomy): domain Bacteria; kingdom Pseudomonadati; phylum Pseudomonadota; class Gammaproteobacteria; order Lysobacterales; family Lysobacteraceae; genus Stenotrophomonas; species Stenotrophomonas sp. NPDC078853. The sequence goes on from NZ_JBJDOQ010000003.1 coordinate 227,023, forward strand.
CGATGCGGTGCTGGCGACAGGCTGCGGCCTGAGCGAAACCCGTGACGGCGGCTACAGCCAGTACGTCCGGCTGGAATCCAGTGCGGTCATCGCCCTGCCCGCCGGGCTGACCCCGCGCGAGGCGATGGTGCTGGGCACCGCCGGCTTCACCGCTGCGCTGGCCCTGCTGCGCATGCAGGACAACCGCCTGACGCCCGGGCATGGCCCACTGGCAGTGACCGGTGCCAGCGGCGGGGTCGGCAGCCTGGCCGTGGATATCTTCAGCCGCGCCGGCTACGCCGTGCATGCGGTGAGCGGCAAGCCGGAGCAGGCCGACTGGCTGCGCGCGATCGGTGCCAGCGAGGTCCTGCCGCGTGATGCGCTGGCCGACACCGCGCCGCTGCAGTCGGCGCGCTTCGGCGGTGGGCTGGACAATGCAGGCGGCCCGATGCTGGCCAGCCTGCTGGCACAGACCGTCGGCTACGGCAGCGTGGTCAGCGCGGGACTGGCCGCCGAGGCTTCGCTGGAGATGACGGTGATGCCGTTCATCCTGCGCGGCGTCTCGCTGCTCGGCGTGTCCTCGGCCAGCGCCCCGCGGGCGCTGCGCGAGCAGGTCTGGGAACGTCTGGGCAGCGACTGGAAGCCGGCGCACCTGGAAGCGATCTGCACGCGGGAAATCGGGCTTGCCGAGCTGCCGCCGGTCTTTGAAAGCATGCTGTCGGGCGGCTCGCGCGGGCGTACCGTGGTACGGATCGACTGAACGTCGCAGGCGGGCGACGGACGGCACGTTGTCGGCTTCTCCGCAAGGCAAGCGGCGCACTACACTGCGGCATCACCTGGGGAGCAACATGGCACGCATCCTGATCGTCGACGATTCACCATCGCAGCTGTTGGGGATACAGCGCATCGTCGAGAAGCTGGGCCACCAGATCCTGACCGCCACCGATGGGGCGGCCGGCGTGGAAACCGCGCGCGCCGAACTGCCGGACCTGGTGCTGATGGACGTGGTGATGCCCAACCTCAACGGCTTCCAGGCCACCCGCACGCTGGCCCGCGATGAAACCACGCGCCACATCCCGGTGATCCTGGTGACCACCAAGGACCAGGACACCGACCGCATGTGGGGCATGCGCCAGGGCGCGAAGGCGTACATCACCAAGCCGTTTTCCGAGGACGAGCTGTCCGAGGTACTGGAACGCGTGTTCGCCGGGCAGCCCTGACGGGGTTGGGGTCGAACGGGTGAAACCCCCTCGCGGGTGGCTCCAAAGCCGCAGCTTTGGGTGGGACGGGCGGTGGGGCTGTGCGGGGGACGGCAAAAACTGCGTCCATGCGGGCCTCGTTTCGCGCCATCCATGGCGGTCAACGCCCCCGCCCCGCGCCCCCGCCCGGGCCCCCTGACAGGTTCCGGTGGCCGCTACCCGCGTAGTAAAGAAAAGAAAAGCGGTAGCGCCGACCCATGGTCGGCGAGCGCAGCGGGCCGTTGGCGGGAACATTCCGCCGACCATGGGTCGGCGCTACCAGATGACCGCCATGGACCTGTCGAAGGCGGGGCGGGGTGGGTTGGCGGGGGCGTTGAGCGCCATGGATGCGAAAAGCGAGCCTACAGGGACGTACTTGCGGCGTGTCCTGCACAGCCACCCCGCCCCGCCAACACGCAGCCCTGCAGCTTTTGACGTTGACGTTGACGTTGCCTGCGCCTCAAGCCGTGCGCAGCACAACACCCCCCCCTCAGATCGACTCGCCGAACGCCTTGGCCAGGTTGCGGTAGGCCTCGGCCTGGGCCTCATCGCTGGCCGCCGGCGCCACGATCTCCAGTTCAACGATCTGGTCACCGTCCGGGTTGCCCGGCAAGCCCCGGCCGCGCAGGCGCAGCCTGCGCCCGGCATCGGATCCAGCGGCTACCTTCAGTTCCACCGCACCGCCCAGCGTCGGCACGCTGATGCTGGTGCCCAGCGCCGCCTGCCACGGCGTCACCTGCAGGGTGTACAGGATGTTGCGACCGTCCACTTCGAACTGCGGGTGCGCGGCATATTCCACTTCCAGCAGCAGGTTGCCGCCGTCGGTGCCCTGCCCGCCCAGCCGGATCACCTGGCCCGGCTTGATGCCCTTCGGCACGCGCACGTCCAGCTGGCGGCCGTTGACCGTGATCCGCAGCGTATCGCCGTTGTAGGCCGCTTCCAGCGGGACGGAAAGCTTGGCCCGGGTATCGCGCTGCGGGGCATGGCCGCCACTGCTGAAGCCCGGACCCGGGCCACGCCCGGCGCCGCCGCGCTGGCGTGCGAACAGGCTTTCGAAGAAATCGCTGAAGCCGCCGTTGGCACCGCCTGCGCCGCCACCGAACACTTCCTCGAAATCGAAGCCACCGCCGCCGCCGTAGTTGGGCGGGACATTGAACTCCTCCCCCGGACGATAGCCCTGGGCCTTGAGCTGATCATACGCCGCGCGCTTCTGCGGATCGCGCAGCGCCTCGTACGCCTCGTTGATGCCCTTGAACTTTTCTTCCGCCCCGGCTTCCTTGCTGACATCCGGGTGGTACTTGCGCGCCAGCCGCCGGTAAGCGGTCTTGATTTCCGCGTCGCCCGCGCTGGGTTCCACGCCCAGCGTGGCGTAGTAATCCTTGAATTCCATCGTGCTACCTCGATTGATCCGTCGGCACCGGGGGCGCCAACCCGCGCCTATTCTAGCGGCTGCCGTGTGCAGGCCCGGATGGTGTCTGCCCCATTGGCCAGCAGATCGGGCGTGCACACGGGATTTTCAATCCGTTGACACGGCCCTTCCATCAACGTGCCTACGCTGCTTGTTTACCAGGAGCCCACCCATGAGCATCCAAGCTGGCGACCCGATCCCCGAAGTCACGCTGAAACGGATCCGCGACGGCGTGGAGACGGTGGACACCAAAGCCCTGTTCGACGGCCGCAAGGCGGTGTTGTTCGCCGTGCCCGGTGCCTTCACCCCGACCTGTTCGGCCCGTCACCTGCCCGGCTTCATCGAACACTTCGCCGAATTCCGCCAACGCGGCATCGACGTGTACTGCGTGGCAGTCAACGACCCGTTCGTGATGAAGGCGTGGGGCGAAAGCCAGCACGTCCCCGACGGCTTGCTGATGCTGTCCGATGGCAACGGCGAGCTGGCCCGCGCGCTCGGCCTGGAAGTGGACGCCAGCGCGTCCGGCATGGGCATGCGCTCGCGTCGTTTCGCCCTGTACGTGGAGGACGGCACGGTGCGCGAAGCCTGGATCGACGCCTCCGGCGCGTTCGAGGTGTCATCGGCCGAGCACGTACTGGCGCACCTGCCGCACTGATCAACGCGCCACCGCAACCAACGAAGGAGAACAGGCCAGCCATGTCAAAGCCAGCCAAGCACCCGCATCCCGCCCATCCCGCCGGCATCAGTGATCGCCAGATCCTGCGCGACAACGCCCGGCGCAATATCGAAGATGGTGCGATCACCGATACCTACAACGCCGACCGCAAGGCGGTCATCCGGTTGCTCAACGATGCGCTGGCCACCGAATACGTGTGCGTGCTGCGCTACTACCGCCACTACTTCATGGCCAAGGGCATGCTCGCCGATGCGGTCAAGGCCGAGTTCCTGGAGCATGCGCAGCAGGAGCAGGCGCACGCCGGCAAGCTGGCTGAGCGCATCGTCCAGCTGGGCGGCGAGCCGGACTTCAACCCGGATACCCTGACCGCACGCTCGCATGCCGAGTACAAGGAAGGCACCGACCTGCGCGACATGGTGCGCGAGAACCTCATCGCCGAGCGCATCGCCATCGACAGCTACCGCGAAATGATCAACTTCGTCGGTGACAAGGACACCACCACCAAGCGCATCCTGGAAGAGATCCTGGCCCAGGAAGAAGAGCACGCCGACGAGTTCGCCGACCTGCTGGATGGCTGGATCGGCAAGTAGACCGCCCTCAGCGCACCACGTTGAACCGCACCTGGGTCCAGGCTCCATCGCTGGCCAGTGCGGTCAACGTATGCCGTCCCGGCTGTTCAAAGCGCTGGCTGAAAGGCTGGGCGCCGCGGGTGCGGGCGATCCAGCGCCCGTCCAGCAGCCAGTCGATGTCGTGCTCGCTGCCCAATGCGCGCAGCTGCAGGCGCACGCCATCGACGGCGCCCGGTGCGCGCGCCACCGAAGCGCCGTCGTTGAGTCCATCAATGTGCAGGGCGATGCTGGCCTGGCGCCCGTCGTCGCGGCAATCCGGCGCCAGCGCAGGCAACTGAGAGGCGGTACGTGCTGCCTGCGGCAACCACGGTGACAGCAGCGCCGGCCATCGCGCGACCTCACGGTCCTCCACGTCGTGCGGGGCGCTGCAATCTGCGGAAAGGCGCCGTCCGCTGTGCGCGTCAGCCTGGTAGCGCTGCCGCCCCGGCTGCCAGCGCCGCGCATCGCGCTCGGCGAAGGTCGGTGGCACGTTGCCCTCGAGCAACCACGCGCTCAGTCGCCGCTGGCACAATCCATCGGGTAGTTCACTGGCCAGGCCACCGGTCGGCCAGCACACATCGGCCTGGCTGACGGTAGCCGGACGCGGCGCTGGGGCGCTGGCGCGGCCCTGCCGTGGCAGGCTGTCAACCACCTCGAACATCAGCGGCAGTGCAGTCACCGCCCCGTACTGTCCCGGCAATGGCGTGCCGTCCGGCCGCCCCACCCAGACCCCCACGGTGTATTGGCGCGTGCTGCCGATCGCCCAGGCATCGCGGTAGCCGTAGCTGGTGCCGGTCTTCCACGCGACCCGTGGCCGCCCCCCGAGGTCGAAGGTATCGGTGCCCTGCCCCGGGCGCGGATTGGCCTCCAGCATTTCGCGCACGATCCACGCCGCCCCCGGCGATACCAGCCGGCGATCCAGCACCGGATCCGACGCGGTGTAGCGCACGCGGCCGGCGATGCCATCGCGGTTCAACGCCGCGAACGCGCCGACCAGGTCCTCCAGCCGCGCGCCGGTGCCGCCCAGGATCAACGACAGGTTGGGCGAGCTTCCGCGTGGAAAGCGCAGCTGGATCCCGGCATGGGACAAGCGCGCGGCGAAACGCGCCGGCCCGACCCGATCCAGCAGGTCCACCGCCGGCACGTTGAGCGAAAGGCGTAGTGCGGTGGCTGCGCTCACCGGACCATTGAAGGCCTCGTCGAAGTTGCCGGGGCGGTAACCGCCGAAATTCTGCGGTGCATCCACCAGCAGGCTTTCCGAGTGGATCAGCCCGTCATCCAGTGCCATCGCGTACAGGAACGGCTTGAGCGTGGAACCCGGCGAACGCCAGGCCTGCACCATGTCCACGTGGCCCAGCCGCTGGCGGTCGCCGAAGTTCAGCGTACCAACGTAGGCGCGTGCCTGCAGCGTCTGGTTGTCGACCACCAGCAGCGCCGCCGACGTCCGCTCGGGCAGCGTGGAAAAGTAGCTGGAAAGCCGGCCCTCCAGCGTGCGCTGCAGGTCGATGTCGATGCTGCTTTGGATGCGTGGCTGGCCCGGCTGTGCGGCATGCAGGCGCTGCGCCAGCAAGGCGGCATGCAGGGGCGGACGCAGCGAACGGGTCACCACCGTTTCCACGCGTGCATCCTCCACCTCTTCGGCGGACCAGCGCCCCAGCGAGGCCATCCGTGCCAGCACCTTGTCACGCGCCTGCTGCGCTGCCTGGGGATGGCGGTCCGGACGCAGCCGGCTGGGCGCCTGCGGCAGCACGGCCAGCAGCGCTGCCTCGGCGTGCGAAAGCTGCGCCGCTGGTTTGCCCAGATAGGCCCAGCTGGCCGCTTCGACGCCCTCGATGGTGCCGCCGTAGGGCGCGCGCTCCAGGTACAGGGTCAGGATCTCGCGCTTGGACAGGTGCACTTCCAGTTGCAGCGCGCGCAGCATCTGCTTGGCTTTGCCCCATGGCGTGCGCGTGTGCGGGTCCAGGATGCGCGCCACCTGCATGGTCAGCGTCGAGCCGCCCGACACGATGCGCCCCTGCCCCAACATCTGCATGCTGGCACGCAGCAGCGCAACCGGATTGATGCCGGGATGGCGCCAGAACCAGCGGTCCTCGTAGCCCAGCAGGGCCTGCAGGTACAACGGGGACACCTGCTCGACCGAAGCGGGGTAGCGCCACACGCCTTCGGCATCGGCGAAGGCGCGCAGTGGGCTGCCGTCGCGCGCGACCACCAGCGTGCTGGTGTCACGCTGCTTCGGCAACGGCGGTGGGAACGCGAGGTCCAGCAGCAGCGCCGCCAACAGCAGCGCCACGCTGCACCACCTCAGCCACGGCCACAGCGGCCGCAGGCTGCGCCGCAACCGGCGCAGGCCGCGTTTGATCACTGGCGGCCCCGTCGGCAGGCCGCCGCGTGGCGGCCCGCCCGCCGGCTCACGGTTGCACCACCGTGATCGTGCTCGGGTTGCTGCGGCCGACGCCGCGAAGCTGCGGACGGTACATGTCTTCCACCAGCGACGGCGGCACCGTGTAGGTACCCGGAGTGACTGCGCGCACCAGATAGAACAGCGTCGCCTTGCTGCCACGCGACAGGTTCAGCGCCGCAACGTAGCGGTCATCGCGGAACTCCTCGTGCTTCACGTCGGCGGCATCGCCACGTGAACTGATGCCGATGCCATCCACCACCACGTCGGCCCACTGCTTGGCATCACCCAGGTTGAAGTTCTCGATTTCCAGGCCCGCTGGCAGCAGGTCGGTCAGCAGGGCATCGGGCATGCTGCTGTCCGGGGTGACGGTCACGCGCACGATCAGCGCCTCGCCTTCCTTCAACGGACGCGGCGTCCACGGCTTGCCGTCGGTGCCGAACCAGCTGCGCTCTACGCCGATCACGCTGTTGTCCGGCGCCGGCGCGGTGCGCGGAATGCCGGCCACGTCGATGCTGGCGAACATCGGTGGCTCGCCGCTGGGCGCGAAGCGCACGCCACTGCCCAGCTGCGCGGCATCGAAACTGCGGCCGAACAGGCGGCGCTCACCGACGCTTTCGGTCTGCGCGCCGATCACCAGCTCACCGGCCACCAGCTTCTTCTGGTTCGCGGCCAGCGCCTTGCCCAGGCGGGCGATGGCCACCTGTTCCTGGGTACTCAGCCACATCCAGCCACGGTTGCGGCGGGTATCCAGCTCACGTCCCAGGTCCACCGAACGCGCGTCCCAGGCCGGCTTGGCCAGGTTGTGTTCGTGGGTCAGGGCGATCATCAGCGCGTCATCGCGGATCGCGCTGCCGTAGTCACCGAAGTACGACGGCCGTTCGCTGCTCGGCTTGGCGAAGCCGGCCGTGATGGCCGCCTCGCCGCGCTTGCGGTCACCCTGCAGCGACAGCGCCACGCCCAGGTGCACCAGCGGCAGGCCGCCGATGGCCTTGGCCCGTTCGTTGTCATACAGCGTGCGCAGGGTGCCCAGTGGCGCGCGGTTGACCCGCGCCAGCACGTAGCCGGAGTAGGCCTGGTTGGCGAACTTCAGGTTGTCGCGGCGGTCCTGGCCGTAGAACTGGTTGCCGCCGGACAGCAGGTCCTCGCTGAGCCGGTTCAACGCCTTCTGCAGCACGTTGTCGGGCACGGCGAAACCGGCATCGCGGGCATCCAGCAGGAACTCGGTGATGTACGGCGTCAGCCACGGATTGACGTAGCCGTCGTCGCCCCACATGGAGAAGTTGCCGTTGGCCACCTGCATGGAGGCCAGGCGACCGAAGGCGCCTTCCATGCGCTCGCGACGCACCTTGGCATCCAGCCCGTCGGCGCCGAGCATGGCCGAGGTGGCCTGGTCCAGGATCAGCGCGGCGTAGCCCTTGCTGGTGGTCTGTTCGGCGCAGCCATACGGGTAGTTCAGCGCGCCCTGCAGCGCGCTGGCGAACGGGATCGGCGGCAGCGGGCTGACCAGCAGGCGCGCGGTCACCGATTCCGGCATCAGCCCGTCCAGCAGGCTGCCATCCAGGCTGACCGCAGCCAGCGGATCCAGCGTGCGTACCTGCGAGCGCAGCACCTGCGGCCACGCCGCGCGCACCGGCAGGTCGTAGCGGCGATCGGCCTTGAAGCCGTTGCCGTCCACCCGCACGCGCACCTTGGCCACGCTGTGCCCTTCGCGCGCGCTCAGCGGGAAGCTGAGCGTGGTCTTGGCGTCGGTCGCCAGCTGGACGGAGCGGGTGCCCTCGGCCAGGCTCAGCGGGCCTTCGGTTTCCACCCGCACGGTGAACTGGCCCGGCTTGCCGGTGAAGTTCTGCACATCCAGGGTGACCGTGCTGCGGTCGCCCGGGGCCAGCACGCGCGGCATGCTGGCTTCGGCCAGCAGCGGAGCGCGGACTACGGTCTGGACATCGCGCTTGCCGTAACTCTCATCGGCATACAACAGCGCCGACACCCGCAGCGTACCGTTGAAGTCCGGCACCTTCAGCCGGACCCGGGCATTGCCCTTGGCATCGAGCTTCACCGGCCCGGTGAACAGGTCCACGGTCTGCACCCGCGCCGTCGGCCGCTTGGCCTGCGGCAACGCCGCCAGCGCCATGTCGCCACCGAACTTCAGCTTGCCGCTACTGCCGTCGAAGCTCTCGATGACGCGGCTGTAGATGTCATAGGCATCGATGCCCAGCCGGCGCTGCGCGAAGAAGTGCGCGGCCGCGTCGGGCACCGGGAAGCGGGTGATGTTGAGGATGCCCACGTCCACTGCGGACACGGTCACGTGCGCGACCTTGCCGGCCAGCTGCGGCACGCTGACGGTGACCGGCAGGTCCTGCTCCGGACGCATCTGCCTGGGCGCCACCAGGCCCACGGCCACCGTGCGCGCCTTGCGGTCCATCGGCACGTGCACCACGCCGACCGCGCGTGCCGGCGTCACCTTGCTCGGTGCGCTGCCGCCGCGGAACACCAGCGCGGTGATGTACACATCGTGGCGCTCCCACTCAGCAGTGACCGGGATCTTGAAGGTGCTGCCCGGCTTGGCGTCTATATCCTGCACGTAGATCATGCGATCGGTTTCCACCATCAGCAGGCCCCGGCCTGCATGCGGCGGCGTCACCGTCACTTCCAGCGTGTCGCCGGCCTTGTAGCCGGTCTTGTCCAGGCCCAGCTTGACCTTGTCCGGGCGTGCATCCAGGCCACGGTTGTCATCGCCCCAGCTCCAGCCTGCGCGGAACGGGTAGCGGCTGGTCAGGCCGGTGGCCGGATCGAACACATCCACCCGGTACTCGCCCCACTCCACGGGAACGTCGAAGGCCACCGCGCTGGTGCCGGCATCGACGCTGCGGGTGTCCTTGTTCTCGAAACGACGGGTGAAATCGTAGTCCCAGCGATTGTCGTTGAACGCCCAGTGATAGTCGCGAAGCTCGCGTACCAGGGTGACCTTCAGCCCCTTGGCGGGTTGCGGCTTGCCGGCCGCGTCCACGCGCACCAGCTCGAAGCGCGCGGTGCCGTTGGCATCGGCGCCATCGTCCGGGTTGAACAGCGGGCGCACGCCGACCAGCGCCGCGGCCGGCCACATCACCCGCTTGAGCGTGCGATTGACGGTGCGTCCACCGGTTTCATACAGGCTGCCGGACAGCACCACCGCCACCGGGGTCTTCGCCTTGGCGGCTTCTTCCGGCAGGTCCACATCCTGCTTCAGCCTGCCATCGGCCGGCAGCGTGGTATCCACAACATCCTTGGCTTCGCGCGGCAGGCTCACCGTCGGGTCGCCGAAGAAGTAACCCGGCAGGCCTTCCACCGGCTTCTGTTCCACCGCCACCGCCAGGCGCGCGGTGAAGCGATTGCCGTCGGCCGGCGCGCCATACAGATAGGCACCGTCGGCCTGAAGGCGCAGCGCATCACCCGGCTTGAGGCTCTTCTGTGCGCTGTCCAGGTCCAGCTTCATCCGCTCCGGGAGGAACTCCTCGATACGCAGGGTCATGCCCTGGATCGCTTCCTTGCTGGCCGGATCGGTACGGAACTCGACCTGCCAGCGGCCGGTCGGCGCATCGGCCGGGATCAGCTGCTCGAAGTTGAAGTAGCCCTGTTCGCCGGGCTGCAGCTGGGTTTCGCGGAATATCTTGCCATCGGGCTGCTTCAGCCGCAGGAACACCGGCTGGCGTGCCTTGGCATCCTTGCCCGGTGCGACCGGCTTGCCATCGTTGTCGCGCAGCAGCGCGGACAGCCGCACGGTCTCGCCGGGACGGTACAGGTCACGCCCGGACCAGGCGAACACATCGAACCAGGCGTTGTCCCGCCCGGCCACCGCGAACTCGCTCAGGTCCAGCGCGGGCTGGTTGAACGGCAGGAAGCTGGTGTCCTTGCCGCTGCCAGCGACCAGCACGTGGCCGGCATCCAGGGTGTAGTCCAGCAGCGCGTTGCCATTGCCGTCGGTGCTGCCGCGCAGGACCACTTCGCCCTTGCCGTCGAGCACGCGCACGTCCACCTTCTTCAGCGGCGCACCATCCTCCAGCGAGGCGGTATGGACGAACAGCCTGTCCTTGTAGGCCCGTGTATGCAGGCCGATGTCGCTGACGCTGAAGAACGCCGTATCGAACTCACCATCGAAGGCGCCGGTGCGCTTGAGCACGGCGAAGTACAGTCCCGGCTCCTGCAATTCCTTGATGTCCTGGGTCGGCAGGTAGGTCAGCACGCGTTCGTTCTGCTTGCCGCCGAGGATGAAACGGTTGACGTAGACCGGCTCGGCCAGGCGGCTGATCGGGGTGCGTTCGCTGTAGTCACTGTCCAGTTCCCAGCTGCCGCGGCGGCCACCGCGCTGGTACTGGCTGAAGAAGGTCGGCAGTTCCTTCTCGCGCACGCGCAGGAACTCCACGTCCACTTCCGGCACGTTCACCGACACCACCGGCAGGCCGCGGCTGTCGCGCGCCGGCAGCACGCTGCCCTGCGAGGCGAAGCCGGCCACCGGGGTCAGCTCGCCGCTGAATACCTTCTGCCGCAGCTCCTTGCCCAGCCGGCTGCCATCGGCGGCCAGCAGGTCGGCCGACACCACCAGCGAGTATTCCTTGGCGGCTTCCACGAACGGGTAGCGCAGGGTCTTGCCGTCCTCGGACAGGGTCCAGCTGCTGTCATCGGTGCCCACCTTCTCCTCGAAGCGCACCAGCGCATCGAAGTCCTGGGTGCCGACCAGCGGGCGCGAGAACTCCAGCGCCAGCGACAGTCCATCGTTCTTCTGATCCGGGTAGGCGCGCAGCAGGGTGAACTCGGTCACCTGCTCGGCCTTGGCGGTGATCGCCTCGCCGCTGGCGGCGGGCAGCTGCCCGCTGTCGTTGCGGTTGCAGCCGGCCAGGCCGGCCAGCAGGCTTCCCGCCACCAGGGCTGCCGCCCATCCCCACTTCCGAAGCCGCAGCGGACCGGTCATGTCGTCACTCCTTGAACAAGGCGTGCATTATGCCCCGCGCGCACCGGTCGTGGCGGCCGCGCTGCTGCACCTGATGGGTGACAACCGTTGCACCTGGTGGGTGACGACCGTTGGTCGTCACGCTGTTGCTGCCCGGGGCTGTGACGACCAACGGTCGTCACCTACCGGGCTGGACGGTCGTCACCCAGCAGGCATTCGGGTCAAAGGGTATCGGCGGGGACGCGTACGGTGCCTTCCATCAGCACCCGGGCGCTGCGGCTCATGATCGCCTTGGTCACGGTCCACTGCCCGTCCACAAGCGCCGCCTCGGCCCCTACCCGCAACGTGCCCGAAGGATGACCGAACACGACGGACGTGCGTGCACCGCCGCCGGCGGCCAGGTTGACCAGCGTGCCCGGGATCGCCGCGGCGGTGCCGATGGCAACCGCGGCGGTGCCCATCATCGCGTGGTGCAGCTTGCCCATCGACAGTGCACGCGCATGCAGGTCGATCGAGCCGGCAGCGATCGCCTTGCCACTGGAGGAAACAAAGTCCTGCGCCGGGGCCACGAACGCCACCTTGGGCGTGTGCTGGCGGGTGGCGGCCTGTTCGATGCGCTCGATCAGCCCCATGCGCACCGCGCCGTGCGCGCGGATCGCTTCGAAGCGTTCCAGCGCCGCGCGGTCTTCATTGATGGCCGGCTGCAGTTCGGTGCCGGTGTAGCCCAGGTCGGCGGCGTTGAGGAAGATGGTGGGGATGCCGGCGGTGATCATGGTCACCGTGAAGGTGCCCACGCCCGGCACCTCAAGCGCATCGACCAGGTTGCCGGTCGGGAACATCGCCCCGCCATCCTGGTCGTCTGAAGGGTCGAGGAACTCCAGCTGGATCTCCGCCGCCGGGAAGGTCACCCCGTCCAGCTCGAAATCGCCCATTTCCTGCACCTGGCCATCGCGCATCGGCACGTGGGCGATGATGGTCTTGCCGATGTTGGCCTGCCAGATACGCACGGTGCACAGCCCATCGCGCGGCACCCGTGCCGGGTCGATGAAACCATTGCTGATGGCGAACGGACCGACCGCCGTGCTCAGGTTGCCGCAGTTGCCGCTCCAGTCCACGAAGGCGGTATCGATCGACACCTGGCCGTACAGGTAATCGACATCGTGGTCCGGTACCGAGGCCGCCGAAATGATCACGCACTTGCTGGTGCTGGAGGTCGCCCCGCCCATGCCGTCGGTGTGCTTGGCATACGGATCGGGCGAGCCGATCACCCGCATCAGCAGCGCGTCGCGCGCCGGACCAGGAACCTGCGCGGCGAGCGGAAGATCCTGCAGGCGGAAGAACACACCCTTGCTGGTACCACCACGCAGGTAGGTGGCAGGAATGCGGAGCTGTGGAAGAAAGGTCATGGGGTCAATCCAGCAGGAAGAGGGTCGGCGAGGTCGTCATGCACCCTGCGATGCCTCCAGGAAATCCTGCGCGAAGCGCTGCAGCACGCCGCCGGCCTCGTAGATGGACACCTCTTCGGCGGTATCCAGGCGGCAGGTCACCGGCACCTTCAGCTGGCTGCCGTCGCGGCGGTGGATGACCAGGGTCAGCTCCGCACGCGGCAGCCGCGCACCGGTCACGTCGAAGGTTTCAGTGCCGTCGATGCCCAGCGTCAGGCGGGTCACGCCCGGCTTGAACTCCAGCGGCAGCACGCCCATGCCGATCAGGTTGGTGCGATGGATGCGTTCGAAGCCTTCGGCCGCGATCGCTTCCACGCCTGCCAGGCGCACGCCCTTGGCCGCCCAGTCACGCGAACTGCCCTGCCCGTAGTCGGCACCGGCGATGATGATCAGCGGCTGCCGACGCAGCATGTAGGTTTCGATCGCCTCCCACATGCGCATCACCTGGCCTTCCGGCTCAACGCGGGCCAGCGAGCCCTGCTTCACCGCCCCGTCGACCACGGCCATTTCGTTGATCAGCTTGGGGTTGGCGAACGTGGCACGCTGCGCGGTGAGGTGGTCACCCCGGTGCGTCGCGTAGGAATTGAAGTCCTCTTCCGGCAGGCCCATCTTTGCCAGGTACTCACCGGCGGCGCTGCTGGCCAGGATCGCGTTGGACGGCGACAGATGGTCGGTGGTGATGTTGTCGCCCAGCACGGCCAGCGGACGCATGCCGCTGAGGTTGCGGGCACCGGCCAGCGCGCCCTCCCAGTACGGCGGGCGGCGGATGTAGGTGCTCTGCGGACGCCATGCGTACAACGAACTGATCGGCGCGCCGTGCTCCACCTTGAAGGTGAACATCGGGTCGTAGACCTTGCGGAACTGTTCGGGCTTCACGCTGGCCTTGACCACCGCATCGATCTCTTCGTCGCTCGGCCACAGGTCCTTCAGAGTGATCGGGTTGCCCTGCGCATCGACGCCCAGCGCATCCTTTTCGATATCGAAACGCACGGTGCCGGCGATCGCATAGGCCACCACCAGCGCCGGCGATGCCAGGAACGCCTGCTTGGCGTACGGATGGATGCGGCCATCGAAGTTGCGGTTGCCCGACAGCACCGCCGTGGCGTACAGGTCACGGTCGATGATCTCCTGTTGGATCACCGGGTCCAGCGCGCCGCTCATGCCATTGCAGGTGGTGCAGGCGAAGCCGACGATGCCAAACCCCAACTGCTCCAGTTCACCGAGCAGGCCGGCCTCTTCCAGGTACAGCTGCACCGCCTTGGAGCCCGGTGCCAGCGAACTCTTCACCCACGGCTTGCGGGCAAGCCCGGCGCGGTTGGCATTGCGTGCCAGCAGCGCCGCACCGATCACGTTGCGCGGGTTGCTGGTATTGGTGCAACTGGTGATGGCGGCGATGATCACCGCGCCATCCGGCATCAGCCCACCGGCCTGCTCGACCTTGCCGGAGGCCAGCTTGGCTTCATCGGCAATGCCGCGCGCGGCCAGTTCACTGGTGGCCACGCGCTTGTGCGGGTTGGACGGGCCGGCCATGTTGCGCACCACGCTGGACAGGTCGAACTGCAGCACGCGCTCGTACTGCACCTGGGCCAGGTCATCGGCCCACAGACCGGCAGCCTTGGCATAGGTTTCCACCAGCTGCACCTGCGCTTCCTCGCGGCCGGTCAGGCGCAGGTAGTCCAGGGTCTGCTGGTCGATGGAGAACATCGCTGCGGTGGCGCCGAACTCCGGCGTCATGTTGGAAATCGTGGCGCGGTCGCCGATGCTCAGCGCGCTGGCACCGGCGCCGAAGAACTCGATCCACGCGCCGACCACCCGCGCCGCGCGCAGGAACTCGGTCAGCGCCAGCACGATGTCGGTGCAGGTGATGCCAGGCTGCGGGCGGCCGGTAAGCTCCACGCCGATGATGTCGGGCAGGCGCATCCACGAGGCGCGACCGAGCATCACGCTCTCTGCTTCCAGGCCACCGACGCCGATGGCGATCACCCCCAGCGCGTCCACATGCGGGGTGTGGCTGTCGGTACCCACGCAGGTATCCGGGAAGGCCACGCCATCGCGCACCTGCACCACCGGCGACATCTTCTCCAGGTTGATCTGGTGCATGATCCCGTTGCCCGGCGGAATCACGTCCACGTTCTTGAACGCCTTGCGGGTCCAGTTGATGAAGTGGAACCGATCTTCGTTGCGACGGTCTTCAACGGCGCGGTTGCGCTCGAAGGCAGCCTTGTCGAAGCCGGGATGTTCCACCGCCAGTGAATGGTCGACGATCAGCTGGGTCGGCACCACCGGGTTGATCTGCGCCGGGTCACCGCCGGCATCGGCGATGGCATCGCGCAGGCCGGCCAGGTCCACCAGCGCGGTCTGGCCAAGGATGTCATGGCAGACCACGCGGGCCGGAAACCAGGGGAAATCAAGGTCCTGGCGGCGCTCGATCAGCTGCCGCAGCGAGGCTTCCAGGGTCGCAGGGTCACAGCGGCGCACCAGGTTTTCCGCCAGCACGCGCGAGGTGTACGGCAGCGTGGCGTAGGCGCCGGGCTGGATCGCATCGACCGCCTCGCGGGTATCGAAATAGTCCAGCGTAGTGCCGGGGAGGTTCTTGCGGTACGACTGGTTCATCAGGGGGCTGGTCATGGCTGGCTCTTGGACTATGGCGGGCCGGGCGTCGCCTCACCGGCAGGGACGGCGTTGCGAGGCCACAACGGAACCGGGACGGCATCGCCGTCCCGCTCCGCACGGCACCCTGCACGAGGGTGCCGGGTCATGCATCAGGCGCGCTTGTCGATCGGCACGAACGCCTGGTCTTCCGGACCGGTGTAATTGGCACTGGGGCGGATGATCTTGCCATCGATACGCTGCTCGATGATGTGCGCGCTCCAGCCGGAGGTGCGCGCGATGACGAACAACGGGGTGAACATCGCCGTCGGCACGCCCATCATGTGGTAGCTCACCGCGCTGAACCAATCCAGGTTCGGGAACATCTTCTTGATGTCCCACATCACCGTTTCCAGGCGCTCGGCGATGTCGTACATCTTCATGCTCGACTGCTCTTCGGACAGTTCGCGGGCCACGTCCTTGATCACCTTGTTGCGCGGGTCGGACACGGTATACACCGGGTGGCCGAAGCCGATCACCACTTCCTTGCGCTCCACGCGCGCCTTGATGTCCGCCTCGGCTTCATCCGGGCTGTCATAGCGCTTCTGGACCTCGAAGGCCACTTCGTTGGCGCCGCCGTGCTTGGGACCGCGCAGGGCGCCGATGCCGCCGGCAATGGCGCTGAACATGTCGCTGCCGGTGCCGGCGATCACCCGGCAGGCGAAGGTCGAGGCATTGAACTCGTGTTCGGCATACAGGATCAGCGAGGTGTGCATCGCCTTGACCCACGAATCCTGCGGCTTTTCGCCGTGCAGCAGGTGCAGGAAGTGGCCGCCGATGGAGTCATCGTCGGTTTCCACGTCGATGGCGCGGCCGTTGTGGCTCCAGTGGTACCAGTACAGCAGCATCGACCCCAGGCAGGCCATCAGCTTGTCGGCGATGTCACGCGCGCCGGGATGGTTGTGATCGTCCTTTTCCGGCGAAACACAGCCCAGCACGGACACGCCGGTGCGCATCACGTCCATCGGGTGCGCCGACGGCGGCAGCTCTTCCAGCGCAGCCTTGACCGCTGCCGGGATGCCGCGCAGCGACTTCAGCTTGGCCTTGTAGGACACCAGCTCGGCGCGGGTGGGCAGCTTGCCGTGCACCAGCAGGTGGGCGATTTCCTCGAACTCGCTGGTGGTGGCCAGGTCCAGGATGTCGTAGCCACGGTAATGCAGGTCATTGCCACTGCGGCCGACGGTGCACAGCGCGGTGTTGCCGGCAGCAGTGCCGGACAGGGCGACGGACTTCTTCGGCTTGAAGGTCGGGGTGGCGGTCGTATCGTTCATGGTTTTCCTCCCGGAAATCGTGGCAGCAGGTTACTTCCTGGCGGCAAACAGCGCATCGAGCTGCTGCTCGAAGGCGTGGTAGCCAATGCGGTCGTAGAGTTCGTTGCGGGTCTGCATGGCGTCCACCACGTTGCGCTGGTGGCCGTCGCGGCGCACCGCTTCATACACGCTTTCGGCCGCCTTGTTGGCTGCGCGGAAGGCCGACAGCGGGAACAGCTGGATGGCCACGCCGGCCGAGGCCAGCTCGTCACGGCTGAACAACGGGGTGGCGCCGAATTCGGTGATGTTGGCCAGCACCGGAACCTTCACCGCATCGACGAAACGACGGTAAGTGTCCAGGTCGTAGGCGGCTTCGGCGAAGATGCCGTCGGCGCCGGCTTCCACGCAGGCGATGGCGCGCTCGATGGCCGCATCCACGCCGTCGACCTGGATGGCATCGGTGCGCGCGATCAGGAAGAAGTCCGGATCGGTCCTGGCATCGGCAGCGGCCTTGACCCGGTCCACCATCTCGCCCTGCGGGACGATCTCCTTGCCCGGGCGGTGGCCGCAGCGCTTGGCACCGACCTGGTCTTCGATATGGCAGGCGCCGGCGCCTGCCTTGATCAGCGACCTCACCGTGCGCGCGATGTTGAAGGCGCTCGGCCCGAAGCCGGTATCGATGTCCACCATCAGCGGCAGGTCGCACACATCGGTGATGCGGCGCACGTCGATCAGCACGTCTTCCAGGGTGTTGATACCCAGGTCCGGCAGGCCCAGCGAACCGGCCGCGACGCCACCGCCGGACAGGTAGATGGCGCGGTAACCGGCGCGCTTGGCCAGCAGGGCATGGTTGGCGTTGATCGCACCGATCACCTGCAGCGGTGATTCAGCAGCCAGGGCCTGGCGGAAGCGGGCGCCGGCGGAAGCAAGGGAAGCAGTCATGCAGCAATCCTGTCAGGGGTCACCCCAAAAGAGCGCAAAGAGCGTGCCAACACGCAAGTGATTGATTCACTTGAGTCCTGCACGTGGAACGTTGAAACATATGAAACATTGAAACCGATGTATCATGAAACACCCCTGCCAACCGCGACGCCCTGTGTACCTGCCCCGCCATCCCGACAGCCCCGGCGATACCGATCCCATCCAGCCGGTGATCTGGACAGTGAGCGTGTCCCGGCTGACCGGGCTGCTGGGCGATGTCATACCTGAGTTCGACCGCCGCGCCCGCATCGAGCAGATCAACCTCGGCTTCGAGGATGCCGTGGCAGTGATCAACCAGCGGCTGCGACAGGAACCCTGCGATGTGGTGATTGCCGGCGGTTCCAATGCCGCCTGGCTGCGCAGCCGGCTGGACGTGCCGCTGGTGCCGATCCAGGCCAACGGCTTCGACCTGATGGAAGCGCTGGCACGCGCACGCCGCATCGCCCCGCGCATCGGCCTGGTCACCCATGCCAGCGACGTGCCGACCTTCGGCAGCTTCCAGGACAGCTTCGGCCTGCAGATCGAGCACCGCCGTTTCGTCACCCGCGAAGACGCGCGCGACTGCATCGCCGACCTGCGCGCCAACGGCATCGAAGTGATCGTCGGCACCGGCATGGCCATCGACCACGCCGAAGCAGCCGGGCTGCAGGGCGTGCTGCTGTACTCGGCCGATTCGGTCCGCCAGGCCTTCGAACATGCGCTGGAGCTGACACACACCCTGGCGCGTTCGGGCAGCCGCCGCATGCCCGCGCGGCAACGCCGCGGCAGCCGCGCCGGCCAGGGCACCGCGCTGCTCGGCGAGAGCAGCGTGATGGTCGAGGTCCGCCAGCACATCGCGCTGTACGCCCCGCATGACAGCACCGTGCTGGTCAGCGGCGAAACCGGCACCGGCAAGGAACTGGTGGCCCGCCAGCTTCACGCTGAAAGTGGCCGACGCGGCCGCTTCGTCGCGCTGAACTGCGGCGCGATCAGTGAATCGCTGCTGGAATCGGAACTGTTCGGTTACAGCGATGGCGCGTTCACCGGCGCCCGCCGCGGCGGCCGCGTCGGGCTGGTCGAAGCATCCGACGGCGGCACGCTGTTCCTGGATGAAATCGGCGAGCTGCCGTTGCCGCTGCAGACCCGCCTGCTGCGCGTGCTAGAAGAACGCGAAGTGCTGCGCGTGGGCGCCACCGAGCCCACGCCGGTCAACCTGCGCGTGGTCGCCGCCACCCTGCAGTCGCTGGAGCAGCGCGTTCAGGCCGGGCAGTTCCGCCGCGATCTCTACTACCGGCTGGCGACGTTGCGCATCGTGTTGCCACCGCTTCGCGCGCGACGCGGCGACGTCGCCCTGCTGGTGCAACACTTCTTCCAGCAACTGCGTGGCATCGACGCCCCGCTGGACGATGACGCGATGGCGCTGTTGAGCGCAGCGCAGTGGCCCGGCAACGTGCGCGAACTGCGCAACCTGATCGACCGCCTGCGCATCCATTGGCAGCCTGCCGAAGGCAGCATCGGTGCGTCCCGGTTGCTGTCACTGGCACCGGAACTGGCGCACGACGCGGCCTCCTCGCCTGTACTGCAGCCCCCTGCGGGACGCCCGTCCAGCGCGCAGCTGCAGCAGCTGCTGGCGGCCCACCGCAACGATCGCGAGGGCATGGCGCAGGCGCTGGGGATATCGCGCACCACGCTGTGGCGCTGGCTGCGCGCAGCCGGGCTGGGGTGAGGCGCTGCGAGGGCTGCCGACCAGCGGCCGTCACCGACCACGTCCTACCCCCGCGCAGCCCAGCGCGCATCGAGTGCGAAACGTCCGCTTCCGGCCAGCGCCAGCCACAGCAGCAGCACTGCCAAGGGCACCTCGGTCAGATAGAAGAACCAGCTCAGCCAATCCAGCACGCCCAGTCCTGCGGGGATGCGTGCGATGCCATCGGTGAGCGCGGCCACCACGCAGATGGCCGCCAGCACCACGGCTGACGGACGACTGAGCAGGCCGAGCACCAGCAGGGCCCCGGCCACCCATTCGATCGCGCCCAGCACCGGGGCGCTCAGCCCCGGCCACGGAATGCCCGCATCGTGCAGCGTCGCCAGCATGCGGTCGCGGCCAGGCACGGTGAACAGCTTGTTCCAGCCAGACACGCTGAACATCACGCCTGCGACCACACGGCCGGCCAGCATCACCCACGCCTCCGGCCCGACACGCAACGGGGCAACGGACCACAACCGGCGCACAAGCTCCATCCCGACTCTCCTTTCCTGCAAAAGAAAGCGAGGCTGCGACGGTCCACCCTGCCGGCACATGAAGCGGCCATCAGCCGGGGCCTGCGGCAACGCACAGCGACATGCAGATCACGTCATGGCACGCACGCCGCGTGCCTCAGGGGTACAGCAGGCGCTTGCTCCAGCTGCCGTCGGCAGCCTTCTCGTAGCACCAGCGCTCGTGCAGGCGGAACTGCGCGCCGTACCAGAACTCGATGCGGTCCGGCACCACCCGCAGCCCGCTCCAGCCCGCCGGGCGCGGTACGTCCTGGCCATCGAAACGCGCCTCCACCGCGGCGACCCGCGCATCGAATTCCTCGCGCGAATCCAGCGTACGGGACTGGATCGACGCCCACGCGCCGATCTGGCTCAACCGCGGGCGCGATGCAAAGTACGCATCGGCCTCGGCAACGCCGACCTGCTCCACCGCCCCTTCGATGCGCACCTGGATGCCGGCCTCGCGCAGGCTGCGCCACAGGAACAGCAGCGCCGCCTGCGGATTGGCCTGCAGCTCACGCCCCTTGTGGCTGTCCAGGTGGGTATAGAACACGAAGCCACGTGCATCGAAGGCCTTCAGCAATACGGTGCGCGCGGAGGGGCGCCCGGAGGTATCTGCGGTCGCCACGGTCATCGCGTTGGGCTCGATCTCGCTGCCCTGCCGGGCCTCGTCGAACAGCGCCGAGAAGGTGGACAACGCTTCGGTGTAGAGATCGCTCATGACACGTCATTCCTGAAGGGATTGGGCTATTGTGGCGGCATGAAGGCGACTGCGTACACGAACACGACGACGGGTTTCCGGACACGTTGGCAGAACAGGCGCTCGATGACGCGCTGGCCAGCGGCGCGCAGGTGCCGGTATTGGCCATCAGCGGCCTGCAGGGCAGCGGGAAATCAACCCTGGCCGCGCAGGTCGTGGAGCGTGCGCAGGCACGTGGCCTGCGCGCTGCGACGCTTTCGGTGGACGATGTCTACCTGACCCGCGGCCAGCGCCAGCGCCTGGCGCGCGACGTGCATCCCCTGCTGGTCACCCGCGGTCCGCCCGGCACGCATGACCTGCCGCTGGCGCACGCGGTGCTTGATGCAGTGATCGCGCGCGCTCCCACCGCATTGCCACGCTTCGACAAACTGGCCGATGAACGGCTGCCCCCCACACAGTGGCAGGCCCTGGATCAACCGCTGGACCTGCTGGTGTTCGAAGGCTGGTTCCTGGGTACCCCGGCGCAGCCGGCCGAGGCACTGCAGGAACCGCTCAACGCGCTGGAACGCGAAGCCGACCCCGACGGTCGCTGGCGGCGCTGGTGCAATCAGGCACTGGCCGATCACTACGCGCCACTGTGGCAGCGCTGTGACCGGCTGTGGTTCCTGCAGCCGCCGGATTTCGCGGTGGTGCCGCGCTGGCGCTGGCAGCAGGAACAACACCTGCAGGCCGCCCAGCCCGGACGCAGCGGCATGACCCGCCCGCAGCTGGAGCGCTTCGTCCAGTACTACGAACGGGTCAGCCGGCAGGCACTTCGCACCCTGCCAGCGTTGGCCGACCGGGTGGTCGCGCTGGACGTCGAGCGCTGCATCATCGAGGCCCGCTGAGTTGCGACCGCCCCGGCCCTGAGCCTTCATTCCACCAGGAAGGTGACCTTCAGGCTGACCCGCCACTCGGTGATTTCACCGTTGCCGCTGGTTACCACCTTGGTCTCGTTGATCCAGGCGCCCTGGATGTTCTTCACGCTCTCGGAAACCTTTTTCAGGCCGCTGCGTACCGCATCTTCGACACTGGTCTTGGACGAGGCATTGATTTCGATGACCTTGGCGACCGACATGGTGCTGCTCCGGGTGGCGCGCGGGAGAGTCCGCGCCGGCCAAGGCTGGGCCGTGGAGGCGTAAAGGAATGTCACGGAGGTGTTAGCATCACAAGGCATGAATCCAGCACCGAACCTGATCCTGATCGGCCCCATGGGGGCCGGCAAAACCTGCATCGGCCGTCGCCTCGCCGAGCGGTTCACGCTGGACTTCATCGACCTGGACCAGGTCATCGTCGACAACGCCGGGGCCAGCATTCCCACCCTGTTCGAACTGGCCGGCGAAGCCGGCTTCCGCCAGCACGAACGCCAGGCCCTGCAGCAGGTGCTGGCCGGCCATGGCCAGCTGGTGTCCACCGGCGGCGGCGCGGTGCTGGATGCGGGCAACCGGGAGGCGATCGCCGCGCATGGCTACGTGGTCTACCTGCGGGTCAGCGTGGCCGCCCAGCTGGAACGCCTGGCACGTGACAAAGGCCGCCCGCTGCTGCAGCGGCCGGACCGCGAACAGGTGCTGCAGGACCTGGCCTACCATCGCGATCCGCTGTATCGGCAGCTGGCCGACCTGACCCTGGACACCGACCTCTACACCGCTGCCGAAGCCACTTCCCATCTGGTGGTGAAGCTGGCCGCGCACTGGCAGCGACAGGACCTCATCGCATGACCGACATCCCCCACCTGCACGTCGCCGTCGGCGGCGAGCATCCCTATTCCATCACGATCGGCCCCGGCCAGCTGGCCGATGGACCTGCGCTGGCCCGCCATGTGCGCGGCCGCCACGTTCTGCTTGTCAGCGACAGCGAGGTCGCCCCGCTGTACCTGGCCGGCGTACGCAGCGCACTGCTGCAGGCGCGACCGGACCTGAGCATCGGCGAACACGTTCTGCCGGCAGGCGAGGCTTCCAAGAACCTTGCCGAGTTCGGACGTGCCATCGAAGCACTGGCCGCCCTGGGCGCCACCCGCGATGCCTGCGTGTTTGCGCTGGGGGGCGGCGTGGTCGGCGACCTGTCCGGCTTCGCGGCTGCCTGCTGGATGCGCGGCGTGGACTGCGTCCAGCTTCCCACCACGCTGCTGGCGATGGTCGATTCGTCGGTGGGCGGCAAGACCGCCGTGGACCTGCCCGCAGGCAAGAACCTGGTGGGCGCTTTCCATCCACCGCGCGCGGTGGTTGCCGATACGGACGTGCTGGCCACGCTGCCGGCGCGCGAGCTGCGCGCAGGGCTGGCCGAGGTGGTCAAGTACGGGGCACTCGGCGATCTGGTGTTCTTCGCCTGGCTGCAGCAGCACGCCCAGGGCCTTGTCGCCGGCGACAGCAGCCTGCTTGCCGAAGCCATTGCGCGCAGCTGCGCGCACAAGGCGGCGATCGTCGAACGCGACCCGCGGGAAAAAGGCGAGCGCGCCCTGCTCAACCTCGGCCACACCTTCGGCCATGCGATCGAGACCGAGCAGGGCTATGCCGCCCCGGGCCGCGATGCGCTCAACCATGGCGAAGCGGTCGCGGTCGGCATGGTGCTGGCGGCGCGGCTTTCCACCGCACTGGGGCGGGCACCGGCCGCCGATGCCGATCGCCTGGTGGCGCTGCTGCAGTCCCTGCAGCTGCCGGTCGCCCTTCCCGCCGGCCTGGCGCCGCAGGCGCTGTTGGAGCGCATGCGGCTGGACAAGAAGAACGTGGCCGGACGCCTGCGGCTGGTGCTGTGGCGTGGCATCGGACACGCTGAAGTCGTGGCCGACGTGCAGGACGACGCGGTGCTGGACGTGCTGGCCAGCGGTTGAGCGGACGCAGCTGTACGCCGGGGAACCCGCAGGTGCGCACCGCCGCCAGCGTGAGCCGCCGGGCGTGGCCCGGCGCTACACTTGCGCCATGCATGCCTTCCTGCAACAACCCGCGATCGGCTCCGAGGCGCCCCGCTTCCTGCGCCTGACCCTGCTGCCCGACCTGTTCGGCGGCTGGGAACTGCTGCGCGAATCGGGCCGCATCGGCAGTCGCTCGCAGCTTCGACGCGAGCTGTACCTGGAAGAGGCCGAGGCCCGCGCGGCCTTCGACAAAGCGCGCGATGCAGAGCTGCATCGAGGCTATGCAGTCCTCCACTGCAGCGCCTGATCGCCCCATCCCGGAACAGCGCCCCACGCCCCACCCGCACAAGGAACACCCTTACGTGACCAGTCCCCTCCGCAATGATCGCCTGCTGCGCGCCCTGCGTCGCGAACCGGTAGACCAAACCCCCGTCTGGCTGATGCGCCAGGCCGGCCGCTACCTGCCGGAGTACCGCGCCACGCGCGCCAAGGCCGGCAGCTTCCTGGCCATGGCGAAGAATCCGGAGATCGCCTGCGAAGTCACCCTGCAGCCACTGCGCCGCTTCCCGCTGGACGCGGCGATCCTGTTCTCCGACATCCTGACCATCCCCGATGCGATGGGCCTGGAGCTGTACTTCGTCGAGGGCGAGGGTCCCAAGTTCCGGCATCCGGTCCGCGATACCGCCGCCATCGCCCGACTGGCGGTGCCGGACATGGAGCAGGAACTGCGCTATGTCATGGACGCGGTGCGGGTGATCCGGCGCGAACTGGATGGCCAGGTGCCGCTGATCGGTTTTTCCGGCAGCCCGTGGACGCTGGCCTGCTACATGGTGGAAGGCGGCGGCAGCAAGGATTTCGCGCGCATCAAGGCGATGGCGCTGAACCACCCGCAGGAACTGCATCGGCTGCTGGAGGTGGTGACCGATGCGGTGATCGCCTACCTTGGCGCCCAGCGCGCGGCCGGCGCGCAGGCGCTGCAGGTCTTCGACACCTGGGGCGGCGTGCTGTCCCCGGCGATGTACCGGGAGTTCTCACTGCGCTACCTGCAGCGGATCTCCGCCGAACTCGAACGCGGCCAGGGCAGCGAGCGCACGCCGCTGATCCTGTTCGGCAAAGGGACGGGCCTGCACCTTGAAGCGCTGTCGCACACCGGCGCCGATGCGCTCGGCCTGGACTGGACGCTGGACCTGGACGAGGCCGTGCGCCGTACCGGCGGAAGGGTCGCGCTGCAGGGCAACCTGGACCCGACCACCCTGTATGCCAGCCCCGAAGCGATCACCACGGCGGCAGGGCGCGTGCTGGATACCTATGCGGCCGGCAATGGCGGGTCGCGCGAAGGCCACGTGTTCAACCTCGGCCATGGCATGTCGCCGGACATGGATCCGGCCAGCGTGCAGGTGCTGGTGGATGCCGTGCACCGGCTCAGCGCGCGCTGACGCTTTTCCCGACGTGGCGGCAAGGCGTGCGTTGATCGCGCCATGACCGCCCTTCGGCGATGATGGCGCCTCCCGATCGCGCGGATCCCGGCCCGATGACAGCAAGCTACGCCTCCATCCGTCCCCTGCTGTGGCTGGTGTCGCTGGCGATCTTCATGCAGATGCTGGACTCCACCATCGTCAACACGGCACTGCCGGCGATGGCGCGCAGCCTGGGCGAAAGCCCCCTGCAGATGCAGTCGGTGGTGTTCAGCTACGCGCTTGCGGTGGCCACCTTCATTCCCGCATCGGGCTGGATAGCCGACCGCTTCGGCACTCGCCGCACGTTCCTGGTCGCGATCATTCTGTTCACCCTCGGGTCGTTGGCCTGCGCCCTGGCGCAGAGCCTGCACCAGCTGGTCGCCGCACGCGTGCTGCAGGGCATCGGCGGGGCCATGCTCCTGCCGGTCGGTCGGCTGGCGGTGATGCGTTCGGTGCCGCGGGAAGATTTCCTGCGCGCGATGAGCTTCATCGCGATCCCGGCGCTGATCGGTCCGCTGATCGGCCCCACGCTGGGCGGCTGGCTGGTCGAAGTCGCCTCCTGGCACTGGGTATTCCTGATCAACCTGCCGATCGGGGTGATCGGTTATTTCGTGGCCATGAAGGTCATGCCCGACCACTACGCCGCCCATCGCAGCCGCTTCGACCTGCGCGGCTACCTGATGCTGGCCTTCGGCATGGTGGTGCTGTCGCTGGCCCTGGATGGCATCTCCGGGATGGGTACCCCGCATGCGCTGGTGATGCTGATGACGGTGGCCGGCCTGGCCGCGCTGGTCGGCTACTGGCTGCACGCAGCCAACTCCACCGCGCCGCTGTTCTCGCTTGCCCTGTTCCGCGTGCCCAGCTACCGCATCGGCATTCTCGGCAATCTGTTCTCGCGCATCGGCAGCAGCGCCATGCCGCTGCTGATTCCGCTGCTGCTGCAGGTCGGCATGGGCATGAGCCCGATGAATGCCGGCCTGATGATGATCCCGGTCGCAGCGGCCGGCATGGTCGCCAAGCGGCTGGCGGTCAAGCTGGTGGAGCGCTTCGGTTATCGTCGGGTGCTGATGACCAACACCGTCCTGGTAGGCATCGCGATGGCCAGCTTCGCGCTGATGTCGCCGGAACAGCCGCTGGGCTGGCGACTGCTGCAGCTGGCACTGTTCGGCGCGGTCAATTCGCTGCAGTTCACGGTCATGAACACCGTGACCCTGCGCGACCTGGACGTGGGCTTTGCCAGCGCGGGCAACAGCCTGCTGTCGATGGTGATGATGCTGGCGGCCGGCTTCGGCGCTGCTGCCGCCGGCAGCCTGCTGGCGGCCTTCGCGCCACTGGAGTCACATGGCGCCACCGCGGCCCTGCACGCCACGTTCCTGTGCGTGGGCGCGATCACACTGACCTCCACGCTGATCTTCTGGCAGCTGCCCGATACCGGTCCGGAGCCGAAGCAGATCGAGGAAGTGGCCGAATAGGTCTGCAGGCGGGCGATATGGCGGTGCCGACCAGGGTCGGCACGAGGGATCGCACTACGCCGACATCGCCCGTGCGATGGCTTCGGCCAGCAGATCCCCGGTCACCGGCTTGCGCAGGAAGCCCTGCATGTCCGCAGCGGCGACGCGCTCGGCCAGATCGCCATCGGTGCGCGCTGTCACCGCCAACAACGGCAGCGCGTGCCCCTGGTTGCGCAGGTGCAGTGCCAGGTCGAAGCCGCTCAGCCCAGGCAGGTCGAGGTCGAGCAGGCCGATGTCGAAGCGCTCACCGGCCATCTCGCGCAGCGCCGCCAGGGCGTGCTCGGCATGCACCACCTCGTGCCCGCGCGCGCGCAGCAGGCCACCGACCACCTCGGCAACGGTCGGATCGTCCTCCACCAGCAGGATGCGCAGCGGAAGCGCCGGTGTCCGTCGCCCGTCCGCGGCCGGCGCATCGGCAGCCTCAAGCGGGTGCAACGGCAGCGGCAGCTCCACGCGGAAACGCGTGCCGCGTCCCAGCTGGCTTTCCACGATGATGTCACCGCCCATCGCCAGCGCCAGCTCACGGCTGATCGCCAAGCCCAGCCCACTCCCGCCGTACTGGGCTGCGGTACGTGCGCCGTCGGCCTGTTCAAAGCGCCGGAACAGGCGCTTCTGCAGCTCGTGGCTGATGCCGGGGCCGGTGTCGGCGACCTCGAAGCAGAGGCCGCATGCGTGGTCGCCAGCGCGCGCCAGCAGGGTGATCGAACCGCGCTGGGTGAACTTCACTGCATTGCCGAGCAGGTTCAGCAGGATCTGCCTCACCCGCAGCGGATCACCCTCTGCGGCCAGACCCGGGGCCAGCTCGTTGTACAAGGTGAACTGCACCGCCTTCTGACGGGCCAGCGGCGCGGTAAGTGCCTGCACCTCGGCAAGCAGCGCGTGCAGGTCGATGCTCTGCGCCTGCAGCTCCAGGCGACCGGACTCGATCCGCGCCAGGTCCAGCGCATCGTTGACCAGCAGCAACAGGTGCTCGCCGGCGCTGCGGATCGATTCGGCCTGGCTGCGCTGGCGGGTGTCCAGTGGCGATGACAGCAGCAGTTCGGTCATGCCC
This sequence comes from Stenotrophomonas sp. NPDC078853, assembly GCF_044901215.1. Classification (NCBI taxonomy): domain Bacteria; kingdom Pseudomonadati; phylum Pseudomonadota; class Gammaproteobacteria; order Lysobacterales; family Lysobacteraceae; genus Stenotrophomonas; species Stenotrophomonas sp. NPDC078853. Next base: position 254,417 of record NZ_JBJDOQ010000003.1, read on the forward strand.
AGGACACCGGTCATCGGCGTGCGCACCTCGTGTCCCAGATTGGCCAGGAAGCGGGTCTTGGCCGCTGATGCCTGCTCTGCCACTTCCTGCTTGTGCACGGCCATCTGGTAATCGTGGCGCCGATGCAGGCGCCGCCGATACAACCACGCGAAGCCGCTCAGCAGCAACAGCGACGCTGCGGCCAGCACCAGCACACCGGTGACGCTTCGCCACCAGGGTGGCAGCACCTGGAACTCGAGCGTCTGGATCCGCGACCAGACGTGGTCGGCAGAACGCGCCTGCACTTCCAGTGCGTAGCGGCCCGGCGGCAGCGCCGAGAACACCCGCTCTCCGCCCGCCCCGCCATCCACCCAATCCGGGTCGTAGCCAGCCAGCCGGAAGCGATAGACATTCGATGCCGCATCACTGAAGGAAAGCAGTCGCGCCACGATGTGCAGGTCACGGTCGCCATCTTCGATGGTCACCGCGGCAGCGTGGGTCAGGTCGACCACCTTGTCACCGCGGCTTACCTCGACCCGTTCGATCACCAGCGGCGCCTGCCGCGTTGGCGGCCCCACCTTGAGCGGATCAAACACCACCAGCCCGGCCGGCGTGCCGGCCAGCAGGTGTCCACCGGTGGCGGAGACCAGCGTGTTTTCGCGGAATTCCTGGCTTGGCAGGCCGTCGTGCACGCCGTAAAGGCGCACGCTCGGCGTGCGCGGATCCACCCGCAGCATGCCGCGTGGGCTGCTGGCCCAGACGATACCGCCGGCGTCGACCGCCAGTCCGTTGGCCGCCAGCGCCGGATAGCCCTGCACCGCGCCGATCGCCCGGTGGCGCTGTAGCGCATTGCCGTTCCACCGATGCTGGACCAGGCGACCATCCTGGGAGAGCCAGACCTGGTCGTCGGCCGCCAGCACCATGGCGTGCACCGCACCCGATGGACCACCATCGACCTGGACGAAACGCGCACCCAGCGCATCCCACTCCTGCACGCCGGCACTGCTGGTCAGCCACGGTCGGCCGCGAGGCCCGCATTCCAGGCTGGTGGCAAGCTGTCCGGACTGCAGCCCCCCCTGCCCCAGCGGTACGTCGTGCAGCAGGTGTCCGTCCAGGTCGCGCGCCTGCACACCGGCAGGCGACATCGTCCAGACCTGGTCAGCGCACACCGCGATGTCCTGGACGTTGCCCTCCATCACCGCATCCTTGCCCGCGTCCCTGCCCCAGCGCAGCACCCGGCGGCTGGCCGGGTCATAGCGCTGCAGGGCGTCCATCGAGCCGATCCAGACCCGCCCGCGCGCGTCCTCGGCCACCGACATCAACCAGTGGTTGCCGTTGACCCAGGTCAGGTGCTGCTGCACTTTCCCGGTCAGCGGGTCCAGCTTGTCCAGCGCGCCATGGCCCCCAACCGTCCACACGCCCCCATCGCGCGAGGCGGCCGTGCCCAGCACGAAGGCGTTGCGCAGCGATGACGGCTCGTCTTCCAGCCGTGCCAGTACCGAAAACTGCCACCAGCGCGGCAGCAGGTGCCACAAGCCGGCATTGGTGCTGGCCAGCCAGATGCCGCCTTCGCGGTCCTGGAATGCGCCAGTCCAGTTCGGGCGCACCCGGCCGCGCGCCAGTGCACTGTAGAGCGGCACCTGCTGGTAATGGCCATCAACGCCGCGCCCAAGCCCGGAACGGGTGTCCAGCCAGTAGCCCCCCTGCTCGTCGTGCAGCATCACCCCGAGCACCTGGTCGTTGTCCGGGACCGGCCAGGGCGCGGGTTCGAAACGTCCGTCGGCACGCCGCACGATCACACTGCCGAGCGTGTTGATCCACAGGCTGCCATCGGCGTCCGCAGTCATCCCGTTGATCACTGCATCTGCGGGCAGCGCGTCCGGCATGCGCTCGAAATCGGTACCGGTCCAGCGCGCCAGGCCCCGCTTGGTGCCGACCCACAGCGTGCCGTCCGGCAGCGTTGCCAGGAACGGTACGCTGTTGGATGGCAGGCTGCGCGGGTTGCCCGGCTCGGGCAGGAACCGCTGCAGTCTGTCCTGCGCATCAAGGCGGTACAGGCCGCCCTCGTAGGTGCCGAACCAGATCGCACCATCAGGGGTGGAGGCAACACTCCAGACCGTGTTGCTGGTCAGCAGCGGCTGGCTGGCGCGGTCATAGAAATGCATCTGCTTGCGATCGGCGGACAAGCGCACCAACCCGGCGTTTTCCGTACCGATCCACAACTGGTTGCGCGCATCGGCGAGTACCGTCCAGATCCGGTTGTCGCGCAGGCCATCCTCGGCGCGCCAGATGCGATAGCTGCGGCCATCGAACCGCGCCAGCCCGTCGTTGGTGGCGATCCAGAGGTAGCCCAGGCGGTCTTCGGCCATCCGGTTGACGGTGTTGGAAGGCAGGCCGTCGAATACGGTGAGCTGCCGTGGCGTAGGCGGAACCGGCTGCGCCAACGCACGCGCAGGCGCAAGCAACAGCCAGCCTGACAGCAACAGCGTCATCGCCGTACGCAGACCCATCAACCTTGCCATCTCCGCATTGCCGTCCCTCACCTGCCAGACCGCGCGTTCAACGCAGCGGTGGATGCGACAGCACATCGCCGTCCCGGCATGGTAAACCGAAGCCCGCCTCTTCGCGCAGGGCGCGGCACGCCCCATCCGTTGTCGGCGGTGGCTTCACTGCGAAGGTCGGCGCTGGCGCGCCCGGGCAATCGCTTCGACCAACATGTCCCCGGTCACCGGCTTGCGCAGGAAGCCATCGAATCCCGCCGCCAGCACGTCTGCTTCGGCATAGGCATCCGAACGCGCGGTCACCGCCAGCAGCGGGAACTCATGCGCCAGCGCGCGTAGTTGCCGCGCCAGCGCCAGGCCGTCCAGTGCGGGCAGGTCCAGGTCGAGCAGCCCCACGTCGAAGGCCGCCGTGGAGGCTTCTGCCAACGCGGCCAGCCCATGCAGTACGTGGACCACGCGGTGCCCGCGCGCTGACAGCAGGCCGACGATGACACGGGCCACGGTTGGATCATCTTCCACCAGCAGTATCGCCAGCCCGGGCAGATCAAGCGACAGCAGACCGGTGCCGGACTCCGGGGGATGCGCCTCCATCTGCCACGGCAGCGGCAGTTCCACACGGAAACAGGCACCTTGGCCGGGCCGGCTCTGCACGCCGATGCGGCCGCCCATTGCCACGGCAAGCTCCTGGCAGATCGCCAGGCCCAGCCCGGAGCCGCCGAAGCGCGAGGCGGTGCGCGGTCCGTCGGCCTGTTCGAAGCGCTCGAACAAACGCGCCTGCTGCTCGACACTGATGCCCGGCCCGGTGTCGGTGACCTCGAACACGATTCCTGCCCCGCCATCGGACAGCTGCACCGCCAGGCGCACCTCGCCACGCTCGGTGAATTTGATGGCGTTGCCCAGCAGGTTCATCAGGATCTGCCGTACCCGCATTTCATCGCCGCTGGCCGAGACATGACCGGGCACGTTCACCTGTCGCTGGAAGGCAAGCCCACGCTGCCCTGCCAGCGGCTCCATCAGGCCCTGCACTTCGTCCAGCAGTGCCTCCAGGCCGAACGGGCGGATGTCCAGTTCAAGCCGGCCGGCCTCGATCCGTGCAAGGTCCAGCGCATCGTTGACCAACCGCAACAGGTGCGTGCCGGCCTGGTGGATGGCCCCGGCATAGCCGCGCTGCTGCTCGTCCAGCGGGCTGTCCAGCAACAGCTCGCTCATCCCCAGCACACCGGTCATCGGCGTGCGTACTTCATGGCCCAGCGTGGCCAGGAAATGGCTCTTGGCCTGGGATGCCTGTTCGGCAAGATGCTGTTTGTGCAGCGTCAGCTGCCACTGCTGGCGCCGACGCAGCCGCAGCCGCACGTACCACGCCAGGGCAGCCAACAGCAGCGCGCTGGCCAGCACATACAGCAGCAGCGCCGCGCCACTGCGCCACCACGGTGGAAGCACCTCCATCCGCAGGTCCGGGGCGATGGTCCAGTCGCCGCCGGCGCGTCGCGCCTGCACTTCGATGCGGTAGCTGCCTGCGGGCAGGCGCGACAGCGTGCGCTCGCCGTCGACAGCCGGCACCCAGTTCAAGTCATACCCGTCCACGCGGAAGCGGTAGGCGTTGCTCAGCGGGTTGGCGAAGGAGAGCAGGCGTGCGTTGATCTGCAGATCGCGATCATCCGGCCCCAGCACGACCGGGGCATCCAGGGGCAGCTCCTGCCACCCTTCGCCATCGTCGCGGCGCACCCGCAACGCACCGACCACCAACTGCGATGGCGGCAGCCGTGCGTCGGGCTGGTTCGGATCGAAGCCTACCAGGCCGATCTTCGATACGGCCAACACCCTGCCTGCGGCATCCTGCGCAGGCGGGCGACCGTTGAACTCCGCATCGGGCAATCCGTCGCGCTCGGTGTAGATGCGCAGCTGTCGCGCCAGCGGATCCCAACGCATCAGGCCACGCGAACTGGTGGCCCATATCTGTCCGTCGGCCGCGGGCACCAGTCCGCCGATCGACACCGGCGGCACGCCTTCTGCCGCAGCAACCTGCTCGCGCAGGTTCAGGCCCAGGCCGTCCCAGTCGTAGCGTTCGAATGCCCCCTGCCGTGCCAGCCACACACCGGTGGGCGAAACCCAGGCGATATCGAAGATCGGCCCGCGCGAAACGCCCGGCACGGCCAGGAACGCGCTGTCCTGGAAGCGCAGCACGCCCATGTCGCCCACCACCCATGGCTGCCCACGGGGATCGAAGCGGATCTGTTCGATCGGCGCTTCACTGCGTCCAGGCAGATCGCTGGAACGTATTTCCTGCAGGAGTCGCCCGCCCGCGTCGCGGTGCTGCAGGCCATGGTTCATCACTGACAGCCACACCGTTCCATCGGGGGCGGCGCGCATCAGGTCGATGCGCTGGCGCAGGTCCGCGCCGCCATGGATCAACCAGTCGCGATGGCTGCCGCGGCGGGGGTCGTACACCGTGATGCGCCCTGCGCGCCCCAGCCACAAGGTGCCCTCGGGACGCGGCAGCAGCGACCAGACCGCACCGCTGCCGATGGTCCGGTCACTGACCAGCAGCGACAGCGTGCCCTTTGCATCTAGCCGATACACGCCCGGCGCCGCCCCGATGTAGAAGTCCGTGCCGTCGCTGGCCGCGCTCAGCAGGTACTGGCTGTCCAGCGGCTTGCCGTCCAGCTGGTACCAGGTCGAGAAACGTTTCCAGTCCGGCGGCAGGTAAGCCAGCCCCTGGGTCAACAAGGCGATCCAGATGCCGCCTTCGTGGTCCTGCAGCAGATCCACCACGCCGCTGTGCACGGTCAGGAAACCACTGCCACGGTCGCCTTCCAACCGGCGCAGCCGTTGCTCATCGCCGCGCAGCAGCCCATCTGAGCTGCCTACCCAGAAGCCGCCCTGGCGATCATGCAGCACCTTGGAGGAGCGCAGGGTGTCGCCCTGTGACCACTGGGGACGCTGGACCGCATCGTGCGCGTCGATGTGGAACATGCCATCGGACTGCGTGCCAACCCATACGCCGCCGGCCGCATCGCGACTGAGCCGCAGCACCGCAGTGGCGCCCAGGGTCGCCGGCGCGATCCGATCAAAGCCAGTGCCGTTCCAGCGCGCGACACCCCGCTCGGTACCGACCCACAGGCGTCCGCGCCCATCGACCAGGCTGGAAAAGACCGTGTCACCGGGAATGCTGTGCCGATCATGCGGATCATGACGGAACAGCTGCACCTTGCCCGCTTCGTCGCGTCGGCAAAGCCCGTAGGCGCTGGTGCCGATCCACAGCGCCTTGTCGTGTTCGGCCAAGGTCCAGAACTGTCCGTCACAGGCCTCGTTGACGTCGTCAAGCGTTTCAAAGGCGTCGCGGGCCGGTCCCATGCGGACCAGGCCCACGCCGTTTATGCCCAGCCAGAGGCGGTCCTGGACGTCCACCAGCAGTGTTTCGATCTCATCGCCAGGCAGGCTGCCCTCGGCCTGCGGATCATGCCGCCAGCTGCGCAGCGACACGCCGTCATAACGCGCCAATCCGCCATCGGTCGCAGCCCAGATGTAGCCCTGGCGGTCCTGCGCCAAGGCCGTGACCATCCGCGATGGCAGGCCTTCCGCCGGGCCCAGCCGCCGTAGCCGGGGGGTTTCGGCGGCATCCTGCGCGCCCGCCTGCGCCTTGCAGGGGAACAGCCCTGACAACAGCAGGCCGGCCACTGCCAACAGCCATCCCAGCGCCCGTCCTTGATGCATGTGCTTGGCCATCGCTCCCCCTTGGATGCAGGCGATTGTCACACAGCCTTGACGATGCGTCCGGCGAGCGGGATGCTGGCGGTGGCATTGCCGACGGGCCTTGGCAGGCAAGGACCATCGGCACCATGATCTGTTGCAGCCATGTGGCTGCTCGCGAAGCCGGTGGCGTGCGTATGATCGTCACGTCCCCCTGCAGGAGCCCACCGCGTGCTGCGACGCCTTACCCTTGCCTTGCTGCTGTCCGCGCTGCCCGCGGTCAGCATGGCGGCCACGCCGACGTACCGGCTCGACCCAGTACATACACGGGTCCTGTTCGCCATCGAACATGCCGGCTTCTCCAATGCGCTGGGCACCGTATCCGGCAGTGAGGGCGAATTGGCGTTCGATCCCGCCGACTGGGCCGCTTCCCGCCTGGACGTGCGTATCCCGATCTCCCACCTGGACCTGGGCGATGTCAAATGGAACCAGTCCGCGCTGGCACGCAACCTGCTCGACGGCGAACGCTTTCCCGAAGCACGCTTCGTGTCCACCAGCGTCGAGCAGATCGGTGAAACCCATGCCCGCGTCAAAGGAGACCTGACACTTCGTGGGGTTACCCGTGAAGTCGTGCTGGAGGTCAAGCTCAACGCCCTCAAACGGCATCCGTTGCCGCCGTTCCGCCGCACCGCTGGTTTCTCGGCGACGGCCACGCTCAGCCGCCGCGACTTCGGCATCACCGCATGGTCCAGCATGATCGGCGACAGCGTGCAGCTGCGCATCGAAGCGGAGGCCGTTCGCGACCGCAACGCCGGTGATGACGAACCTTCCGCCGCCCCCGTTCCGCCCGAGCCGTCTGACAGGAGCACGCCATGACCCGTCCTAATGGGCAGCGCTGGGGTGGCGTGAGCCAATCCCTGCACTGGTTGATCGCATTGCTGATCCTCACCCTTGGCGTGGTCGGCCTGACCATGGGCGAGCTGCCGAAGACGCCGAAGTATTTCTGGGTCTACACCGCGCACAAATCACTGGGCATCAGTGTGCTGGCGCTGGTGGTGCTGCGCCTGGGCTGGCGCCTGCATGCCGGCGCACCGCCGGCGGTGCCCGGCACTCCAACCTGGCAGGAACGCATCGCCAGCGCTACCCATGGGCTGCTGTATGTCCTGATGTTCGCCATTCCGTTGTCCGGCTGGATCTACGACTCGGCAAGCGGGCTGCGTCCGTTCCGCTGGTTCGGCCTGGTCGACGTGCCCAAGCTGGTGGCGCCGGATCCGCAGAAGGCAGCTGTTTCCCACGCCATCCATGAATATGGTTTCTGGCTGTTGATCGCAGTGGTGCTGGCGCATGCCGGTGCCGCGCTCTACCACCACTTTTTCCAACGCGATGCCACCCTGGCGCGCATGCTGCCGCGCGGCTGGCTCGCCTCTTCGCAGAAGGACTGATTCGATGAGCATCAAACTGAGCACCCCATCGGCCGTCGCCGCCGCGCTGGCCGGCCTGCTGGCCGCCTCGCCTGCCCTGGCCGCCGACTACGTGCAGGCGGCCGGAGCGCCGGGTTCCAACCTGGCCTTTGCCACCAAGTACGACGGCGAGGTCTTCGCCGGCACCTTCCCCGGGTTCTCCACCCAGCTCAGTTTCGACCCGGCCAACCCTGCGGCCGGCAAGCTCGAGGTGAACATCCCGCTGGCCGGTGCGAAGAGCGGCAACAGTGACCGCGACTCCACCCTGCAGGGCGCGGACTTCTTCGATGTCGGCAAGTTCGCCACCGCGCGATACTCCGCCAGCGGCTTCCGCGCACTGGGCAGCGACACCTACGCTGCCGATGGCACGCTGGAACTGCGCGGCGTCAGCAAGCCGGTGACCCTGACCTTCACCTGGACCCCCGGCACCCAGCCGGTACTGAAGGGCAAGGCCACCGTCAAGCGCCTGGACTTCGGCGTGGGAGGGGGCGACTGGGCCGACACCAAGAGCATTCCGGACGAAACCGCGATCAGCACCGTGGTGACGTTCAAGGCGAAATGACCAACGCGGTCCGCCAGCGCCGGGCAAGGTCCGGCGCTACGGATCCGGGTGCCTCCATGCCGCCAGTGCAGCGGCGTCGAATGGCCAATCCAGCTCGCGGTCCGCAGCGGCATCACGCAGCACCGGCACGCGCGCTCCATACCGGGGTTCCAGCGCGGGATGCCCATCGATGAACACCGGATCGAAATCCGGGAAACGCGCTTGGGCGAGCACGGCCAAGGCCTGGTCACACAGCTGGCAGTCATCACGCTGGTACAGGATGAACACAGGCAGGGCTCCGATGGCTTTGCTGCGGCGCAGCCAAGGATGCGCTGCGGCAACCGCTAGAATAGCGTCTTTCCCGGTACCCGCAGCACGGCATCCATGGCAGTCAGCACGTTCGACGTCTTCAAGATCGGCATTGGCCCGAGTTCCTCGCACACCGTAGGCCCGATGAAAGCGGCCGAGCGCTTCGTGCACCGCTGGCTGCTCGATCCCGGCCGGCTGCAGGACGTGGTGCGCATCCGCGCCGATGTCTACGGTTCGCTGGCACTGACCGGTCGCGGACACGGTACCGACAAAGCGGTACTGCTGGGGCTGGAAGGCCAGCGGCCGAACCTGATCGACCCGGACATCATCCCGGCCACGCTGGAACGCATCCGTACCAGCAGGCGCATCAACCTGATGGGCCAGCATGAAATCGTCTTCGAGGAGAAGCGCGACCTCGGCCTGAACAAGCGCCAGAAGCTGCCCTACCACACCAACGGCATGCGCTTCACAGCGTACGGCGCCAACGATGAGCTGATTGCCACGCGCGACTATTACTCGGTCGGCGGCGGCTTCGTGGTCAACCAGGATGATGCGGCCGACGACCGCATCGTACCCGATGAGACCCCCCTGCCTTATCCGTTCAAGAGTGGCGATGAACTGCTGGCGCAGACCGCGCGGAGCGGGCTGAGCATTGCCCAGCTGATGTTCGAGAATGAGAAATCCTGGCGCAGCGAAGACGAGATCCGCGACCAGCTTCGCGAAATATGGGAAGCGATGCAGGCGTGCGTGGCCCGCGGCATCCGCCAGGAAGGCGTACTGCCAGGCGGACTGAAGGTCGGCCGGCGTGCCCCCGCCCTGCACCGCGAACTGTCGTCCAAGCCGGAAGCTGCGATGCGTGATCCGCTGACCACGCTGGACTGGGTCAACCTGTACGCGCTGGCGGTGAACGAAGAAAACGCCGCCGGTGGCCGCGTGGTGACCGCCCCCACCAACGGCGCCGCCGGCGTGCTGCCTGCGGTACTGCATTACTTCGACCGCTTCTGCCCGGGGGCGAACGAACAGCGGATCTTCGACTTCCTGCTGACCTCGGCGGCGATTGGCATCCTGTACAAGGAAAACGCCTCGATTTCCGGCGCCGAAGTCGGTTGCCAGGGCGAGGTGGGTGTCGCCTGCTCGATGGCCGCCGGTGGCCTGGTCGCCGCGCTGGGCGGCAGTCCCAGCCAGATCGAAAATGCCGCCGAGATCGGCATGGAGCACAACCTGGGCCTGACCTGCGATCCGATCGGCGGTCTGGTGCAGATTCCCTGCATCGAACGCAATGCGATGGGCGCGGTGAAGGCGATCAATGCCTCGCGCATGGCGATGCGCGGCGATGGCAAGCACAAGGTATCGCTGGACAAGGTCATCAAGACCATGCGCGACACCGGCCGCGACATGCAGGACAAGTACAAGGAAACCAGCCGCGGCGGCCTGGCGGTGAACGTCATCGAGTGCTGACCGCAGCTGCCTGCGGGGGTCGTGGCGGGTGACGACCGTTGGTCGTGGTGGGTGACGACCGTTGGTCGTCACGCTTTTCCGGTTAACCTCAAGCTTTCCCCCCCGGAGACCACCATGCGCCTGCTGGCCACCGCCCTGCTTGCCTGCCTTCCAATCACCACGCTCGCCGCCGATAGCTACGGCGCCCGGCTGGAAGGCTTCGACTATCCCCATCCGGTAAAGATGTTCGCGCTGCAGTCGCAGCGCCAACCACTGGAAATGGCCTACCTGGATCTTTCGCCGCCGCGTGCGCCGGTCGGCACGGTGGTCCTGCTCCACGGCAAGAATTTCTGTGCTGCTACCTGGCAGGAGAGCATCCAGCCCCTGCTTGATGCCGGCTATCGGGTGATCGCGCCAGACCAGGTGGGCTTCTGCAAATCCAGCAAGCCGCAGGGGTATCAGTATTCGTTCGGCCAGTTGGCCGCCAATACGCATGCCCTGCTGCAGCAGCTCGGCGTGCAGCGCGCGCACATCGTCGGCCATTCCATGGGCGGCATGCTGGCCGCCCGCTATGCGCTGCTGTACCCGGATGCCACGCAGTCGTTGTCGCTGGTCAATCCGATCGGCCTGGAGGACTGGAAGGCGTTGGGCGTGCCGTGGCGCAGCGTGGATGCGTGGTATGCCAACGAGCTGAAGACCAGCTTTGAATCCATCAAGAAATACCAGCTTGATGTGTATTACAACGGCGACTGGAAGCCCTCGTTCGAGCGCTGGGCGCGGATGCAGGCCGGCATGTATGCCGGCACGGTCAAGGACGCTGTGGCATGGAGCCAGGCGCTGACCTCGGACATGGTGTTCAACCAGCCCGTCGTTCACGAGTTGAAGAACATCCGCGTGCCGACCACGCTGTTCATCGGCCAGAAGGATCGCACGGCCATCGGCCGCGACCTGGCCCCTCCTGCGCTGAAGGCAACGCTGGGCGACTACCCCGTGTTGGGCAAGGCAGCCGCTGCGGCGATACCCGGCGCGCAGCTCGTGGAATTCGCCGAACTGGGGCACTCGCCGCAGGTACAGGATCCCGCACGTTTCAATGCCGCATTGCTGCGCGCGCTGAAGGCGCCGTAAAGAACGTGGAGGTGCCGGCAGGGTCGGCACCTCTGCCCACGGCCCGGGGCGTCCTGCAACGGGCGGAGCTGCAGTTCACCGCATCAGCGCCCTGCGTGCCTGCAGATCCGCGGGCTCAACGTCGTTCGGTTGTCTGCGTCCGCGCAATGCGCAGCACGTCATCCAGCAACGCCGCTGCCGTGACCTCCGCACCTGCGCCCGGCCCCTGGATCAGCAGTGGCTGATCGTGATATCGATCGCTGTGGATCGCGACACGGTTGTCCGTTCCTGCACCCGAGGCGAGCGGATGGTCTGCCGCCAGCGACTGCACACCAACGCGTGCGGCCCCGGCTTCGACGCGACCGATGAAGCGCAGCACCTGGCCCGCTTCGCGTGCATGCAGCCAGCGCTGGTGGAGCGGTGCATCCAGCTGCGTCAGCTGCTCCAGCGCCTGCGCATGCGGCAGCATGGCCAGCGCCGCCGGCACCAGCGAATCGACCTGCACCTGTCCATCGGCGAGGCCCAATCCGCTGGCGCGCGCCAGTATCAACAGCTTGCGACGCACGTCCTCTCCAGAGAGATCCAACCGTGGATCCGGCTCGGTGAAGCCGGCAGCGAGCGCTTCCCGCACCGCCACCGAAAACGGCTCGCTACCGTCGTAGCGGTGGAACAACCAGGCCAGCGAGCCGGACAGTACGCCTTCGATTCGGTGGATGCGGTCACCGCCTTCGACCAGCGCGCGCAGGCTGCTCAGCAGCGGCAGGCCCGCTCCGACCGTCGCACTGTCGCCGTAGCGCGCGCCGCTGTCGGCACAGTGCGCCGCAATCTGCGCTGCACGCTGCTGCTGCGCGCCCTGCCCCAGCTTGTTGGCGGTCACCACGTGCACGCCGCGCGCCAGCCAGAGCGCGTGTTCGGCCGCGACGCTTTCACTGGCTGTGGCGTCCACCACCACGTCTCCGGCGCGCAGGCTGTCGGCCTGCTTCCACGGTGCTGCGGCGGCCGTCAGCCGGGGGGCGCGCTTTATCTCATGCAGCGGCCGTTCCGGCGCACCGTCGCAGGCCAGTACCGCGCGCGAGTTGGCCAACCAACGGAACGGCGGCAAGGCGAGCCCGCGTGCCTGCAATGCCTGGTAACGGGCGACGAACGCGGTGCCCACCGTGCCGGTTCCCAGCAACGCAAGCCGCCCCGAGGAGGCGCGCGAGAGGTCGATGACCTGGGCGTTCATGCGTCCACGACCTGTTTCTGCCGGGCCTGTGCATCGACCACGGCCGCCGCCCGGTCCAGCGCGGCGGCAAGGTCGGCAAGCAGGTCGCGTTCGGATTCGATGCCCACCGACAAGCGCAGCAGACCTTCGCTGATACCGGCGGCCTGGCGCGCCTGCACGGTCATCGCAGCATGGGTCATCGTCGCCGGATGCGCGACCAGGCTCTCCACGCCGCCCAGCGATTCGGCCAGGGTGAAGTACTGCAGGCCATCGACGAACGCGCGCACCGCCGCATGCGGATCGTCGCCCTCGCAGTTCGCCAGTTCGAAGGACAGCATGGCGCCGAAACCGGATTGCTGGCGTGCGGCGATGGCATGCCCTGGGTGGTCGGCGAGGCCGGGGTAGTACACCGCGCTCACCGCGCGATGGGCGGCCAGCAGCGGCACGATCGCCGCGGTGTTTTCCTGGTGCACGCGCAGGCGTGCATCCAGCGTGCGCAGGCCGCGCAGGGTCAGGAAGGCATCGAACGGCGAACCGGTCAGGCCCAGTGCGTTGGCCCACCAGGTGAGCTGCTGTACCAGGTCCGGATCGCGCGCCACCACCGCCCCGCCAACCACGTCGCTGTGGCCGTTGATGTACTTGGTGGTGGAGTGCAGGACCAGGTCGGCGCCGAAGGCCAACGGCTGCTGCAGGGCGGGCGAAAGGAAGGTGTTGTCGACCACCACCCGCGCGCCGGCCTTGTGCGCGGCATCGATGACGAAGCGCAGGTCGGTGATGCGCAGCAGCGGGTTGGACGGGGTTTCCACCAGCACCAGCTTCGGCGAGCTGGCCAGCGCGTGGGCCAGCGAGCGCGGATCGGTCAGGTCGGCGGTGACCAGCTTGAACTGGCCCTTGCCGGCCAGCGCGTTGAACAGCCGCCAGCTGCCACCGTAGGCATCGTGCGGCACCACCAGGGTGTCCTCCGGGCCCAGCAGCGCCTGCAGCACCAGGTTGATCGCGCCCATGCCGGTCGCCGTCACCACCGCGCCGGCGCCGCCTTCCAGCTCGGCCAGTGCCTCGCCGAGCAGGTCGCGGGTCGGATTGCCGCTGCGGGTGTAGTCGTACTGGCGCTTGTTGCCGAACCCATCGAAGCTGAAGTTGGAGGACAGCACGATCGGCGGGGTCACCGCGCCGTGGGCGCTGTCGCGGTCGATGCCGGCGCGCACTGCGGCAGTGGTGCGGCTACAGGACGGCGTGCCGTTGATGTCGTGGCTCATGCGGTTTCTCCCGGGATGCGGATGGCGTTGGCGAGGATCGCGTCGATGCGATCGGTTTCTTTCAGGAAGGCGTCGTGGCCGTAGGGCGAGCGCAGCACGCGCAGGCTGCCGCGCGGGCCCAGTCCTTCGACCAGGCTGACCAGGTCGGCCAGCGGCACCAGGCGGTCACCTTCCACGGCCACCACGACGGTGGGCAGCAGCAGCTGCGCCGGTTCGATGCGGTGCAGGTCGATGGATTCGGACAGGCGCAGCCAGGCGGTGACCGGCGTGCGCGCGACGTACTGCGCGGCGGCCGCGTCCAGGTAATCTTCGGCGGCCACGCGTACGCGCCCATTGATCACTTCCGGGGCGGCGTCGAAGCGCTCGCTGAACTCTTCCGGCGTGCGGTAGCTGAGCATCGCGAACTGGCGTGCCAGGGCCAGGCCGTTCTCGTCACTGCACTGCAGCTGGCCCAGTGCAACGGCGCGTCGCTGCAGGGCGCGCCAGGCGGCCGCGTAGGGGTGCGCACGATGCGCGCCGCTGACCACCACCAGCCGCTGCACGCGCCGGCGGTGGCGCAGGCCGAACTGCTGGGCGACCAGCGCGCCATAGGAATAACCGACGAACGCCTGCAGCTGCGCGATGCCGAGGTGATCCAGCAGGATCGCCAGTGCATCGGCCTGGTCGGCGGTATCGATCGGCACGTCCAGCGCGCCATCGGCGCCGATGAAATCAAACGCCAGCACGCGCAGCCGCTGCGGGTCGAGGGTCCGCCCCGGGCCGACCAGGCCTTCGGCCCAGCCTTTCTCGCCGAACTGGGCATTGGCGGCCACGTGGCGGTTGGCGGAAATGCCACCGGCCAACACCACGACGGGCGCGTCGGCGGGGCCTACCCATTCGTAGCGCAGGCGGATCGGACGCGGGCCGGCATGGCGCATGTCCAGCACCGCGGCGAACTCACCGCGTGCGGCATGCACGCGGTCTTCGACCGGCACGCTGACGGGAACAAAGGAGTCGGGGCGGAGGGCGGTGCTGGGGGCGAAGCTCATGGCGGCATCCAATAAGGAAAACGGCCATCGAGCCTTCGCGGGGCTCGCGTCCAAGTCCTGCCCGTTCCGGGCACGGCTCGAACCATCTTCCGGTAGACACGGGGTCCCCGCAGGATTTGGCACCTACGCTGACGCTTGCGCGCCTGCGGGCTGCCCCGGCTTCAAAGGGCCTGTCCCTCTGCCGGTCTCGATGGTGGAGCCACGATGCCAGCGAATATCCGGCCTGTCAATCCTTTCATGCGGATGAAGCGATGGATTCATTCGCAACTTCCGCGGGGGCCTGCGCGGGCTGCTACAGTCCGCCCTCCTGCTGCCACGCTGATCCTCGATGCGCCGCCTGCTGCCGTGCTGCCTGATCCTGCTGCCCCTGTGTGCCCGGCCCGCGATGGCGGCAGATACCATCGACTGGCGCGCCGGCTGGGGTTTGTCAGGCGCCCCGGCAGCGGATTCGTTCGCTTACCAGTTACCGTTTGATGCGCGGCGCTTCAGCGTGGGCCAGGCTCCGCAGGGCCGATTCAGCCACCGCGACGCCGAAAACCGCCATGCAGTCGACTTCACCCTGCCCGAAGGCACGCCGGTACTGGCCGCGCGCGGCGGCCGGGTGACCCGGGTGCAGGCGGGCTTCAGCGGCAATGGACTGGATCCGCAGCATGACCGCGGGCGCGCCAACTATGTGCGCATCATCCATGACGACGGCAGCATGGCCGTCTACGCGCACCTGCAGCACGAGGGCGTGCTGGTGCATGAAGGCCAGCAGGTGCAGGCCGGCCAGCCGATCGCGCTGTCCGGCAACACCGGGTACAGCACTGCCCCGCACCTGCATTTCGCCGTGCAGCGACAGCGCGGCACGCAGCTCGAGTCGATCCCGGTGCGCATCGTCACCCCGCGCGGCCAGCTCCACTTCGAAAAACAGCCCTGATCCCCTCCGTCACCTTTTTTCGGCGATAATCATCGGCTTACTTCATTGATCTGCGCCCCGGGCGGGCGCCCCCTGCCATGTCCGAAGTCGCCACCGAAGCCGCGCGCCGCCGCACGTTCGCCATCATTTCCCATCCTGATGCGGGCAAGACCACGCTGACCGAAAAGCTGCTGCTGTTCGGCGGTGCGATCCAGATGGCTGGCTCGGTCAAGGGCCGCAAGGCTGCACGCCACGCCACGTCCGACTGGATGGCGCTGGAAAAAGAGCGCGGCATCTCGGTGACCTCATCGGTGATGCAGTTCCCCTACGAAGGCAAGATCGTCAACCTGCTCGACACCCCCGGCCATGCCGACTTCGGCGAGGACACCTACCGCGTGCTCACTGCGGTGGACTCGGCGCTGATGGTGATCGACGTGGCCAAGGGCGTGGAAGAGCGCACCATCAAGCTGATGGAGGTCTGCCGGCTGCGCGACACGCCGATCATGACCTTCATCAACAAGCTCGACCGCGAGGGCAAGGAACCGATCGACCTGCTGGATGAGGTGGAAAGCGTGCTGGGCATCCAGTGCGCACCGGTGACTTGGCCGATCGGCATGGGCCAGCGCCTGAAGGGCGTGGTCCACCTGATCACCGGCGAAGTGCATCTTTACGAGCAGGGCCGCAACTTCACCCGCCAGGACTCGACCATCTTCCCGTCCATCGACTCGCCCGGCCTGGCCGAGAAGATCGGCGCGCAGATGCTGGCCGACCTGCGCGATGAACTGGAACTGGTCCAGGGCGCCAGCCACCCGTTCGACCTGGACGCCTACCGCGCGGGCAAGCAGACCCCGGTGTTCTTCGGCTCGGGCGTGAACAATTTCGGCGTGCAGCCGCTGCTGGACTTCTTCGTCGAACACGCCCCGTCGCCGCAGCCGCGTGCCAGCACCGGCCGCGCCGTGCAGCCGAAGGAGAACAAGCTGACCGGCTTCGTGTTCAAGATCCAGGCCAACATGGACCCGCAGCACCGTGACCGCGTGGCGTTCATGCGCGTGTGTTCGGGCCGTTTCGCGGCAGGCATGAAGACCCTGCACGTGCGGACCGGCAAGGACATGAAGCTGGCCAACGCGCTGACCTTCATGGCCAGTGATCGCGAGATCGCTGCCGAAGCGTGGCCGGGCGATGTCATCGGCATCCACAACCACGGCACCATTTCCATCGGTGACACTTTCACCGAAGGCGAGGCGATCACCTTCACCGGGATCCCGAATTTCGCCCCGGAACTGTTCCGCCGCGCACGCCTGCGCGACCCGCTCAAGCTCAAGCAACTGCAGAAGGGCCTGGCGCAGTTGTCCGAAGAGGGGGCGACCCAGTTCTTCCGTCCGCTGATGAGCAACGACCTGATCCTCGGTGCGGTCGGCGTGCTGCAGTTCGACGTGGCCGCGTACCGCCTGAAGGACGAATACGGGGTGGAAGCCACCTTCGAGCCGGTCAGCGTGGTCACTGCGCGCTGGGTTACCTGCAGCAACGAAAAGAAGCTGGAAGAGTTCCGCGAGAAGAACGCGCTGAACCTGGCGGTGGATGCGGCCGGCCAGCTGGTCTACCTGGCGCCGACGCGGGTCAACCTGCAGCTGGCGCAGGAACGCGCGCCGGACGTACGCTTCTCCGCTACCCGTGAAGCGGCGTACACCGCCACGTCCTGAACCACGGCGGTGGCCGGGCGTGCACGCGCCGGCCATCGCGGCGATGATAGGGGAGATGCAGGTCCCCCTCCCTGCGACCCACTCGTCCCACATGACCTCTGTTGAATCGATCCGCGAGGAAATCGCCAGCGCGCTGACCCATGGCCTCGGTGCGGTGTTCGCCCTGGCGGGCAGCGCTGTGTTGATCACCCTGGCCGCCATCAACGGCGATGGCTGGCAACTGTTCAGTTCGATCGTGTTCGGCGTGGCGTTGCTGCTGCTGTACACCGCCTCCACGCTGTACCACGCGATCCAGCACCCGGTGGCCAAGGGGCGACTGAAGGTCTTCGACCATTGCGCGATCTACGTGCTGATCGCGGGCACCTATACGCCGTTCATGCTGATCGGTCTGCGCGGCCCCTGGGGCTGGAGCATGTTCGCCGCGATCTGGACGCTGGCCTTGGCCGGGGTGGTGTTCAAGCTGTTCTATACCGGCCGTTTCAAGGCCCTGTCGACCGGCATCTACATCGCGATGGGCTGGCTGATCGTGGTGGCGATCAAGCCGATGCTGGCGGCGATCGACCTGTGGACGCTGGGCTGGCTGCTGGCCGGCGGGCTGTCCTACACGTTGGGCACTTACTTCTACCACCGCGAATCGATCCGTTATTCGCACGCGATCTGGCATCTGTTCGTGATCGGCGGCAGCGTGTGCCACTTCGTCGCGGTGACCGCGCAGGTGTTGTGATTTTCCGCGCTTGCGCGCGGGCTTGAAGCAACGTCAACGTCAAACGCTGCAGGGCTGGTTGTTGGCGTGGCGAGGTGGCCCTGGTAGCGCCGACCCATGGTCGGCGGAATGTTCCCGCCAACGGCCCGCTGCGCTCGCCGACCACGGGTCGGCGCTACCGCTTTTCTTTTTTTCTTACGCGGGTGGCGGCCCCGGAATCTGTCCGGGGGGCCGGCCGGGTGGGGCTGGGCGGGGGCGTTGAGCGCCATGGATGGCGCGAAACGAGGCCCGCATGGATGCAGTTTTTGCCGTCCCCCGACCAGCCCCACCCGACCGGCCCAACCCCAGCTGCGGCTTCAAACAAGCCACCCGCGAGGGGATCCCACCCTTTCGACGCCCTCCCCTGCACGCCATCCGAATGCCTGCTTCGCACCGCGTGCACGATGAACGGGCAACCATGCCCGCGTGAATGACATCCCGCCCGCTGCCGCTGCACGTACCTCCCGCTGGCGCCCGCGCCGTCCGACCACCAAGCGGGGGCAACGCTGGCTCGCCGTGCTGGTGTTCCTGCTCGCCGCGATCCTGCTGCTTATCGCCTTGTGGGACTGGAACTGGTTCAAGGGGCCGGTGGAACGTGTGGTGCAGGCAAAGACCGGACGTGCTTTGCAGATCGGAAACCTGGATGTGGACCTCGGCCGGGTGACCACGATCCGCGCCGACTCGATCACCTTCGCCAATGCCGAGTGGGCCAAACAGCCGAAGATGGCCAGCGCGGATCGCGTGGAGATCGACGTGCGGGTGTGGCCGCTGCTGCGGGGCAGCGTGCAGCTGCCGGAAATCCGCCTGACCCGCCCGGATGCGCTGCTGCAGACGGCGCCCAAGGCCGATCAGGCCGGCAATTGGGACTTCATGGGCGAAAGCAGCGGGGGCGAACCGCTGCAGTTGCGTCGGCTGCATATCGACGACGGCCGCCTGCAGTTCCTGGATGAGCGCGGCCGTACCAATATCCAGGTCGCAGTGCGCAGTGGCGAGCCGAAACAAGCCCATGCCGCACCGCCGCTGCTGGTCAGCGGCAAGGGCTCTTGGCAGGGCAATGCGTTCACCTTGAATGGCAATACCGAATCCCCACTGGAACTGACCAACAGCGGGCATCCGTTCCGAATCCATCTGGATGGCCGGGCCGGCGCGACCCACGCCGTGGCCAGCGGCACCCTGATCAACCCCTTCCAGTTCCAGACGTTCAAACTGCAGTTCCGGTTGAGTGGACAGGATATGGAAGACCTGTATCCCCTGCTGGGCATCGCCCTGCCCTCCACCCCGCCGTATCGCCTGGACGGCCAGTTGAGTCGGGACCATCAGGTCTGGCAATACCAGAAGTTCAACGGCACGGTCGGCGACAGTGACCTCGGCGGCGATGTGAAGGTGGAAGTCGGTGGCGAGCGACCGCGCCTGACCGCCAATCTGGTGTCCAAGCGGCTGGACTTCGATGATCTCGCTGGTTTTGTCGGCGCACCCCCGAAGACCGGCGGCGAAGAGACCGCCAACGCCGAACAGAAAGCGGAAGCGGCGCGGCTGGCCGCCAAGCCGACCATCCTGCCCGACACGCCTTACAACCTTGGCAAGCTTCGCTCGATGGACGCCGACGTGCGGTTGCGGGCCCAGCGGATCAACGCGCCCAGCCTGCCGCTGGACGACATGGACGCGCACCTTTTCCTCGATGACGGCCTGTTGCGGCTGGAACCGCTGAACTTCGGCGTGGCCGGCGGCGACATCCGCAGCACCGTCCGGATGGACGCGCGCCGCCCGCAGATCGCCACGTCATTGAAGGCCAGCGTGCGCCGCGTGCAGCTTGGCCGGCTGTTCCCGGATGCCAAGCTGGCCGAACAGGCCTCTGGCGGCATCGGCGGGGAAATCGACCTCACCGGCAACGGCAACTCGATCGCCGCCATGCTCGGTAGCAGCGACGGCACCGTGGCCGTCGGCATGGGCAAGGGCCATGTCGGCAACCTGATCATGGAACTGGCCGGGCTGGATGTTGCCGAATCCCTGAAATTCCTGTTCACCGGCGACAAACAGATACCGCTGCGCTGCGCCTTCGCCGACTTCGGGGTAAAGGATGGGCTGATGGACAGCCGGGCGCTGGCGGTGGACACCACCGACACGCTGATCATCGGCGAAGGCACGGTCAACCTGAAGAACGAGCAGATGGACCTGCTGCTGAAGCCGCGTCCGAAGGACATCAGCATCCTGGCGCTGCGCTCGCCGCTGCGGATCAGTGGCACCTTCAAGGATCCCGGATTCCGGCCGGACTTCAAGGCACTCGGGCTGCGTGGCGCGATCGCGCTGGCACTGGGCAGCATCGCCCCGCCGGCCGCCTTGCTGGCGACCTTCGAACCCGGTCCGGGCAAGGACAGCGACTGCGGCGGCAAGTACGCCAAGTGAGGGTAGTGACGGCCGCTGGCCGTCAACCCCACCAGGCCTCACCCGGCCACGATGTACTGCTGCAGCTGTTCCAGCTCCTGCGCCTGTGCATCGATCACTGCCTTGACCAGGTCACCGATGGAGATCACCCCCAATACCTTGCCGTTTTCTACGACCGGTAGATGGCGGATGCGGTGATCGGTGACCATCTGCAGGCAATGCGCCACGTGCGCCGTAGGTGCGACGGTCACCAGCTTGGCGGTCATGATTTCTTCTACCTGCGTATCGCGCGAGGAGCGGTCCCGCAGCACGATCTTCCGGGCGTAATCACGCTCGGAAAGGATGCCGGCCAGCACCGGGCCATCCATCACCAGTACCGCGCCGATGCTTTTTTCCGCCATCAGCCGGATCGCTTCGATCACCGCCGTATCCGGCCTGACCGCATGCACTTCAGGAGACTTGCCGTCCAACAATTGCCGAACCGTGGTCATCTGCCTGCCCTCCAAGGGTGGGTTGCCCCCCGGAGTCTGCCACGCCCGGGGCGATGCAGGCGTCAAGCAGGTACAGCGGGCGCTGCTTTGACTCTTCATAGAGCCGTCCCAGGTACTCGCCGATCAGCCCCAGCGCGATCAACTGCACCCCACCCAGGAACAGGATCACGGCCATCATCGTCGGCCAGCCGGCGACGCGGTCGCCATACAGCGCCGCCTTCAGCACCACGCCCATGGCGAACACGAACGCGCCTGCAGCGGTCAGCAATCCCAGATAGGTTGCCGCCCGCAGCGGCACGGTGGAAAAGCTGGTGATGCCTTCCAGCGCGAAATTCCACAGCCGCCACAGGCTGAACTTGCTTGAGCCCATCAACCGCGCATGGCGCTGGTAGGGCACTGCGATGCGCTTGTAGCCGACCCAGCTGAACAGGCCTTTCATGAAGCGGTGGCGTTCGCGAAGCTCGCCCAGCGCCCGCAGCGCGCGTGATGACAACAGGCGGAAATCGCCGGTGTCGGCGGGGATCGGGGTGGGCGAAAGGCGGCCGATCACCCGATAGAACATGTTGGCCGTGGCCCGCTTGGTCCAGCTTTCCCCGGCGCGGGCCAAGCGCGTGCCGTATACGTTGTCGTAGCCTTCGCGCCAGCGCGCGACGAATTCCGGAATCAACTCCGGCGGGTCCTGGCAGTCGGCATCCAGGATCATGGCCGCACCTTCGCGCACCTGGTCCAGCCCGGCAGTCAACGCGGCTTCCTTGCCGAAGTTGCGCGACAGCCGCAGCGCCGAAACCCGCGCATCCTGGCGCGCCAGCTCGCAGATCACCTGCCAGGTCCGATCGCTGCTTCCATCATCCACGTACAGCATGCGGCCGTCGACGTCGGCCAGGCCGGCGAACACTGCCGACACCCGCTCGTGCAGGTTCGGCAAGGCCTCTTCTTCGTTGTAGGCGGCGACGACGACGGTCAGTGGTTCTGGGCGCATCGCAGGATTGTACTCAGTCATCCCGCAGATACCCGCCGCCGCCCAGTTGGCGCGCCTGGCGCTGGATCCAGTTCGCCCTGCGCTGTACGTAAGGGCCCGGCCGGGCAGCGTCGTAGCGTCGCGGCGCCGGCAGCACCGCCGCCAGCCGCGCGCTCTCGCCAGGGGTCAAAGCCGACGCGTCCTTGTTCCAGAACTGCCGCGATGCCGCCTGCGCGCCGTAGATGCCGTCGCCGAACTCGGCGATGTTGGCGTACATTTCCAGGATCCGGTGCTTCGGCCAGAACGTTTCGATCAGCAGCGTGTACCAGACCTCCAGGCCCTTGCGCAGCCAGCTGCGGCCCTGCCACAGGAACAGGTTCTTGGCCACCTGCTGGCTGATCGTGCTGGCACCGCGCACCCGGCCACCGCGCGCATTGTGGTCACGCGCTTTCTCGATCGCCTGCAGGTCGAAGCCGTTGTGCAGCGGGAAGCGCTGGTCTTCTGCGGCCACCAGTGAAATCGGCAGGCTGGGCGCCATCTGCCCGAGGTCGCGCCACTGGTGGTGCAGGCGGTACTTCCAGTCGCCCTGCCCCAGCGCTTGGCCGTAGCGCCAGACCATCACCGTGGAAAGCGGCGGATCGATGAACCGCAGCACCAGCACCTGCAGCACGCTGAACGCCGCCAGCAGCACCGGCAGCCACAGCAGACGCCGCCAGCGCCAGCGCGGCCTTGCCGCGACAGCCTCTACCTTGTGGTTCTGGTCCCCTGGCCCCATTGATGGCTCACTCTTCTTTCAAACGGTTGTCGGCACATTATCCGGCAAGCCCCCTCCCTTATATACGCGCGGCCCCGAATCCATGACCGACCACACCGACTCCCTGTTCCGCTTCCTGCTCCCCGATGCCGGCGTTCGTGGCGTACACGTGCGCCTGCAGGACACCTGGCAGGAGATCCTCTCGCGCGGCGACTACCCGGCCGTAGCCGCTGGCCTGCTGGGCGAGGCCACGGTGGCCGCAGCGCTGTTCACCGGACACACCAAGGTCGACGGGCGGCTGTCCATCCAGCTGCGCAGCAGCAGCGCACTGCGCACGCTCTTCGCCGAATGTACTGCCGCCGGCACCCTGCGCGGCATTGCGCGGGTGGCCGACGGCGAGGATGCGCCGCGTGAGCTGACCGCGCTGGGCGATGATGCCGTGCTTGCCATCACCATCGAAAACCCCGGCCTGGACCCGCGCGAACCGCAGCGCTACCAGAGCCTGGTCGGACTCACTGCAGCCAGCCTTGATGAGGCGTTCGAGGACTATTTCCGCCAGTCCGAACAGCTGCCCACCCGGTTGCTGCTCGCCGCGGACGGACAGAGCGCCGCAGGCCTGCTGCTGCAGAAGCTGCCGGGCGAAGAGGGCGATGCCGACGGCTGGACCCGCACCAGCGCCCTGTTCGAGACGCTGGGCAAGGCCGAGCTGCTGGCCACGCCGGCCGAGGAGCTGGTACGCCGGCTGTTCCATGAAGAACAGCCGGAGGCGATGGGCGACAAGCCGCTGCGCTTTGCCTGCTCATGCTCGCGCGAGCGGGTGGAGGCGATGCTGCAGTCGCTGGGCGAAGAAGAAGCCCGTGCAGCGGCGGAAGCAACCGGATCGATTGATGTGAAATGCGAATTCTGCGGACGGGAGTATCACTTTCCGTTGACGGAATTCGGGATACTGTTCCACGGTGCCGGAGCTTCCGTGCCGGCCCCTGAGCGGCTGCAGTAACCGTTTCCGCCCCAGCATGCCGACCATCTTCGCGAGTTCGTGTTCTGGGGAGGACAACGACTTGTTAAAGAATCATAAACAGCCTAGTCTCGAGTTCCCGCCTCTGCGGGAACTTGCCCTGCATCTGACTGTCTGATTGGACCCATGCCGAACTTCCTGCGCCTGCCACTTGCCCTGCTGATCGCCCTCGGGACGGTCACGGGCGCACATGCGCAGGCCAAGGACACCCGCACGGTCATCCCGGTCTGGAACAAAGGCAGCGGCAAGGTCGAAGCCCTGCTGTATCTGGAGCCTACCGGCGAACAGATGGCCGGGGCGCGCTGGCATTTCGGGCGCAGCTCGTTGGATGCGGCCTTCGGCCTGTCCTCCGGCGATTCGCTGGGACTGCTGTGCAACAGCAGCCGCGGCACCAGCATCAGCGGGCTTGCCAGTCATTGCATGCTGGCCAGCCTGGGCGATGACGAAGACACGCTGTCACGCCGATTCAGCGCCACCGCCGCGTTCAACCGCGCCGGTGGGCGCGTGGGGCTGACCGCCGGCGCTGGCCGCGACACCCTGCCGGCGTGGCTGGCAGGACCGAACAAGTCGCCCTCGCTGCGTGCTGAACAGAACGATCTCACCGTGTTCGGCCAGAAGAACATCGGGCGCGAAGGCTTCGTATCCATCGGCGGCACCTACGCGAAAGCGCGCCTGGTGCCGTTGGCTGACGCGGCGCCCTCGATCGTGGACCGCTGGGACAGCAAGAGCATCAGCATCGGCGCAGGCTATGGGAACTTCAGCGGCAACATCATCGGACGGGTGGTCGATGTGCCCGGCCAGCCCGGCAAATGGGAAGGCCTGGGGGTCGGCTTGACATGGCGTACGCCGTGGTCTGGGCAGTTGACGGTCGGTGCGGAGAACGTCGTGAGCCGTGGCAAGAACCCGTTCTCACCACGCAATGAGAGCAACGATGACGGCACGGTTCCGTACGTGCGTTACGAGCAGGATCTGTAAGCGCCTGATCCAGTTCAATTATTTTTGAATACGCCCCGAATTCCGGGGCGTTTTCGTTTCCGCGCTGCCTGAACGGGTTTGCCGAATTTCACCAAAATCACGCGAATCATTAACAAAGCTTTAATTTTCGAAAAGACGGAAGTAGTATCGGGATCAGCCCAGCGATTTTTGGAAGCGCCATTCGCTTTCGTCGCGGGCCACACCACGTAGCTACCAAGTCCACTTGGAGAGAGAGCCCAATGAACCGCAACAGCAATAAACTGCGTGACGCCGTCGTCATCGCGCTGATCACCAGCGCTGCAGGCACCGGCGCCGCCGTCGCGCAGGAAACCTCCGGCACCACCAACCTGGACCGCATCTCGGTCACCGGTTCGCGCATCCGTCAGGTCGACGTCGAAACCGCCCAGCCGGTGCTGACGATTTCGCGCCAGGACATCCAGAACCAGGGCTTCAGCTCGGTCGCGGACATCCTGCAGAACATCTCCGCCGCGGGCAGCCCGTCGTTCAGCCGCGCTTCGCCGCTGACCTCCAACCAGGAAGCCGGCGGTCAGTACATCGACCTGCGCAACCTGGGTCCGCAGCGTACGCTGGTGCTGGTCAACGGCAAGCGCCTGGGCATTTCCCCGGACGGCTTCCAGGACGTGTCGACCATCCCGACCGTCGTCGTCGAGCGCATCGACGTGCTGAAGGACGGCGCCTCGTCGATCTACGGTTCGGACGCCATGGCCGGCGTGATCAACATCATCACCCGCAAGAACTTCGACGGTGCTGAAGCCAACTTCTACACCGGCCAGTACAGCGAAGGCGACGGCAAGAAGGAAACCGCCGATTTCATGGTCGGCTTCTCCGGTGATCGTGGTTCGGTCACCGTCGGTGCCGAGTACCACAAGGAAGAGGCCGTCTGGGCACGCGACCGCTTCTTCTCCGATGACACCTACCCGGGCTACCCGCAGTTCTCGACCACGACCGTGGGCCAGTATGGCAACTACAACCGCCTGGCGAACCAGTTCAACCGCAACGCCGCAGGCGCGCTGGTCCTGAACGCCGCAGGTGCACCGGTCCGTCGTACTGCCGCATGGTCGGTCGCCAACCAGGGCAGCGATGCCATCGGTGCCGGTGACTTCCACCCGCAGAGCGCCACCGACGTCAGCAAGTCGTCCGACCAGATGCACCTGCTGACCCCGCTGGAACGTCGTTCGCTGTACGTCAACACCAACTACGACATCACCGACAACGTCCGCTTCACCAGTGACCTGTCCTACACCAAGCGTGAGTCGAACCGCCAGATCGCCGGTTACCCGCTGCAGTCGTCCGCCACCGGTACGCCGATGGCCGGTGCCGTCTACCGCACCAATGCCGACGGCAGCCGCACCTTCGTCAGCAACGGCAGCTATTTCAACCCGAACGGCAATGCCGACCTGTACCAGGCCGACGTCGCCGGAGTGGTCGGTGCCAATGGTCTGCCGCTGGTCAGCCAGACCAACAACGTCGACTTCCGTCGTCGTGGCTGGGAAGTTCCGCGTACCACCGACAGCGACCTGACCACCTGGCGCTTCACCGCCGGCCTGGAAGGTGCGTTCGAAATCGGTGACCGTTACTTCAACTGGGACGTGGGCTACCTGTTCAACGAAAACCAGTCGAACATCACCAACAACGGCAACTTCCACATCCCGTCGCTGCGTAACGCAGTGGGTCCGTCGTTCCAGAACGCCCAAGGCCAGATCGTCTGCGGCACCCCGGGCAACGTGATCGCCGGCTGCACCCCGTGGAACCCGTATGCTGGTTACGGCGCAGGCGGCGAGCAGTACTCGCTGGCCGATCCGAACGTGCAGAACTACCTGTTCCGCGAAGAGCATTCGACCGGCAAGACCACCACCAACAACTACTTCGCCAACCTGTCGGGCACCATCGTCCCGCTGCCGGCTGGCGACCTCGGCTTCGCGGTGGGTTACGAATACCGCAAGGAAGACGGCGCGTTCAACCCGGACGCCATTGCACAGTCGGGCGAATCGACCAACCTAGCATCCGGCCCGACCTCCGGCGCCTATTCGGTTGACGAGTTCTTCCTGGAACTGAACATCCCGATCCTGGCTGACCTGCCGTTCGCCAAGGAACTGACGCTGGACGTGGCTACCCGCTACTCCGACTTCAACACCTTCGGCGATACCACCAACAACAAGTTCGGCCTGAAGTGGCGTCCGATCGACGACCTGCTGCTCCGTGCCACCTATGCCGAGGGCTTCCGCGCCCCGACCATCGGTGACCTGTACGGTGGCACCTCGCAGACCTTCACCACCGGCTTCGCCGACGTCTGCGACAGCATCTATGGTTCTGCTCGTGGCTCGGCCCGCTGCCTGGCTGACGTTCCGGCGAACTACCGCCAGCTGCGCCAAGGTTTCGTCCCGACCGCCAGCGTCGCTGACCAGACCCCGGTTCCGTTCACCGCCGGCTCCAATCCGAACCTGACCCCGGAAATGTCGGAGTCCAAGACCGTCGGCTTCGTCTACAGCCCGAGCTACGTCAGCGGCCTGACCGTCGGTGTTGACTGGTGGAGCATCCGCATCGACGACACCATCGTCACGGACAGCCCGAACCAGATCCTGGAAGACTGCTACATCGGCCTGGTCGAATCGCGCTGCTCGCAGTTCACCCGTGACCCGGCCAACGGCTTCATCGTCGGCGACCTGGTGTACGGCAACCGCAACGCCGGTTACACCGAAACCGAAGGCTTCGACGTCGATATCGGCTACGGCCTGGATACCGATTTCGGCCGGCTGACCGCCAAGTGGGCAACCACCTACGTGGGCAAGTACGAGACCAAGGCAACCAACGACGCCGAGGTCATCCCGAGCCAGGCCAACGGTTACGGCAGCACCTTCCGCGTGCGGTCGAACTTCAACCTGGGCTGGACGCTGAACGACTGGTCGGTCAACTGGGGCCTGCGTTACTACTCCGGCACCAAGGAAGACTGCTACTTCGACGATCGCTGCAGCCTGCCGGACTTCCAGGCTCCGGAAACCCAGGGCACCATCACGCCGATGAACGAAACCGGCAGTGTGACCTTCCACGATCTGCAGGTGTCCTATGCAGCGCCGTGGAACGCCAACATCTCCGTCGGTGCCAACAACGTGTTCAACAAGGTGGGTCCGCTGTTCTTCTCGCAGCAGAACTCCAACTTCGCGTACTACGGCGGCTGGGACATCGGTCGTTTCATCTACCTGAAGTACAACCAGAAGTTCTGATCGATCCACTGATCAACAACGTCTGAAACAACGGCCCCGAAAGGGGCCGTTGCTTTATGCGGGGCAGTGGTTCCTCCAGCACGCAAGCACGAAAAAAGCCGCTTCGCAGCGGCTTCTTCTTCATCCAAGCGGCTGTGATCAGCCCGGGATCAACGTCTCGATCACGTGCTCCACATAGGCCTCGAAGTCCTCGCGCGCCTGCTTGGGCTGCTGCAGCTGCAGCGACAACTGCAGGAAACCGACATAGGCCGCATACGCCAGCCGCGCGCGGTGCCGGGCATCGGTCGAGCTCAGGCCGGCCTGGCGGAACGAGGCGATCAGGTAGTCCATGCGCCGCTGCGATACACGGTCTATCACCGGGCGCACCATCGGATGGTCCAGCGCCTTCAACAGTTCGCTGTAAATGATGTGCGGCTGCACTTCGTGCGCCACCACCTGGAACAACTGGCGCAGGCGCACGCGCGGGTCCGGCACCTCTTCCAGGCTGCCGAAGACCTGTTCCTGCTCGAACAGTTCCCAGCGCTCCAGCGCGGCCTGCAACAGGGCATCGCGCGACGGGAAATGCCAGTAGAAGCTGCCCTTGGTCACGCCAAGGCGGCGCGCCAACGGCTCCACCGCGACGGCGCTGACACCTTGCTCGGCAATCAGGTCGAGGGCGGCCTGGGCCCAGTCTTCGGCGCTGAGGCGGCTGTTGCGGCCGGCGCGCGGTTCGCCGGCGGGAGTTTCGGATTCGCTCATCTGCTGATTTAACCATACGCCGGGGTTCGTTGCAGTATGCCTATGTATATAAAGACGTTAAGCGGGATCCGGCCTCCCGTTGCAGCGCACCATACGTGACAGTATTGACATCGAGCCGAATCGCTCCATACTATTCGGTATGGTCACATCCCCCACTCCCGCTCTGTTGCCCTCCCTGCGCCTGGACGCGGCGCATGGCGCGGTGCTGGCGGCCACGGTCGACAGCGCCGGGCGCCGCGGGCCGATCCTGTTCGCACACGGCTTCGGCCAGACCCGATACGCCTGGAATGCCTCGGCCCGCGCCCTGGCCAGCCATGGCTTCCAGACCCTTGCCTACGACGCGCGCGGCCATGGCGATTCCGACTGGAATCCAGCTCACCTGCCCTACCACGGCGATCAGTTCGCCGATGACCTGATCGTGCTGGCCGGCGAGCAGTCGCGCCCACCGGTGCTGGTTGCCGCCTCGATGGGCGGCCTGTTCGGGCTGCTGGCCGAATCGCGCTGGCCCGGCCTGTTCTCGGCGATGGTGCTGGTGGACATCACCCCGCGCTGGGATACCGCCGGGGTGGAGCGCATCCTCAGCTTCATGACCGCCCACCCGCAGGGCTTCGCGTCACTGGCCGAGGCCGCCGACGTGATCGCGGCCTACCTGCCACATCGTCCGCGCAAGTCCGAAGATTCCCTGCGCGCGCTGCTGCGCGAGGACGGCCATGGCCGCTGGCGATGGCACTGGGATCCGCGGCTGGTGGCCGAACTGGCGCGCGACAGCGAACAGCACCAGGATGCATTGGCCGATGCCGCACGCAAGGTGAAGTGCCCCCTGCTGCTGGTCAGTGGCGGCCGCAGCGAGCTGGTCAACGCCGGCACCATCGCCGATTTCCTCGCACTGGCCCCGCATGCCCGCCACGTACAGCTGCCGCAGGCCACGCACATGCTGGCCGGCGATGACAACGACGCCTTTACCGCTACTGTGTTGAACTACCTGGACGTGTTGCCCCCGGCCCTGGCCGCAACATCGTCCGCCGAACCCGAGCACGTCACCGGAGTACGCTCATGAGCATCGTTCTTCCCTTCCTTGCCCTGTTGCTGGCAAGTGCATTCGCGGCCTATCACCGCATGCGCCTGATCACCTGGACGATCATCAGCGTGGCCGTGTTGGCCGTGTGCTGGTTCGTGCCCTACATCAACCAGACCGCCACCCTCGTCGCGGCCGCCATCGTGGCGGTGATCGCCGTCCCGTTGCTGCTGCCCTTCATCCGCAAGCCGCTGCTGACCGCGCCGATGATGAAGGTGTTCCGCAAGGTGCTGCCGCCGTTGTCGCAGACCGAGCGGATCGCCCTGGAAACCGGTTCGGTCGGTTTCGAAGGCGAGCTGTTCACCGGTGATCCGGACTGGAACATCCTGCTGAACTATCCCAAGCCGCAGCTCACCGCCGAAGAACAGGCCTTCATGGATGGTCCGGTGGAAGAACTGTGCAAGATGGTCAACGACTGGGAAATCACCCACGTCCACGCCGACCTGCCGCCGGAAATGTGGGCCTTCATCAAGAAGAACCGCTTCTTCGGCATGATCATTCCCAAGCAGTACGGCGGCCTGGGCTTCAGCGCGCTGGCCCACCACAAGGTGATCCAGAAGCTGGCCTCGGTGTCTTCGGTGGTCAGCTCCACCGTCGGTGTACCCAACTCGCTGGGCCCGGGTGAGCTGCTCAACCATTACGGCACCCAGGAGCAGAAGGACCAGTACCTGCCGCGCCTGGCCGATGGCCGCGAAGTGCCCTGCTTCGGCCTGACCGGCCCGTTCGCCGGCTCCGATGCCACCTCCATTCCTGATTACGGCATCGTCTGCCACGGCGAGTGGAACGGCGAGCGCGTGCTCGGCGTCAAGCTGACCTTCGACAAGCGCTACATCACGCTGGCCCCGGTGGCCACGCTGATCGGCCTGGCGTTCCGCATGTACGATCCGGACCAGCTGATCGGTGAAACGCGCGACATCGGCATCACTCTGGGCCTGCTGCCGCGCGAGACCGCCGGCGTGGAGGTCGGCCGTCGCCACTTCCCGCTGAACTCGCCGTTCCAGAACGGCCCGATCAAGGGCAAGGACGTGTTCATCCCGCTGACCCAGCTGATCGGCGGTGCCGCGATGGCCGGCAAGGGCTGGAACATGCTCAACGAATGCCTGGCCGTGGGCCGCTCGATCACCCTGCCCTCCACCGGCAGCGGCGGGGCCAAGGCCGGTGCGGTCATCACCGGTGCCTACGCCCGCATCCGCAAGCAGTTCGGCCTGTCGGTCGGTCGCTTCGAAGGCGTGGAAGAGGCGCTGGCCCGCATCGGCGGCAAGGCCTACAAGATCAGCGCGCTGGCCCAGGCCACTGCCGCGGCGGTGGATCGCGGCGATGTGCCGTCGGTGCCCTCGGCCATCGCCAAGTACCACTGCACCAGCATGAGCCGTGAAGTGATCTCGGACATGATGGATGTGATCGGCGGCAAGGGCATCATCCTGGGGCCGCGCAATTTCGCCGGCCGCAGCTGGCAGGCCGCGCCGATCGCGATCACCGTGGAAGGCGCGAACATCATGACGCGCAGCCTGCTGATCTTCGGCCAGGGCGCCATCCTGTGCCATCCGTGGGTGATGAAGGAAATGAAGGCCGCGCAGGATCCGGACCGCAAGGCCGGCCTGCAGGAGTTCGACCGCAGCCTGTTCGGGCACATCCGCTATGGCATCTCCAACGCCGTGCGTTCGTTCTGGTTCGGCCTTACCGGTGCCCGCTTCGGTGCCGCGCCGGGCGATGCCTACACCCGCCGCTACTTCCGCAAGCTGGACCGCTATTCGGCCAACCTCGCACTGATGGCCGACATCTCCATGATGACGCTCGGCGGCAAGCTGAAGTTCAAGGAGTCGCTGTCCGGTCGCCTGGGCGACGTGCTGAGCCATGTCTACATGACCAGCGCGATGCTCAAGCGATACCACGATGAAGGCGCACCGGTGGCCGACCAGCCGCTGTTGGCCTGGGCCTTCCATGACAGCGTGCACAAGATCGAAGAATCGCTGTCGGCGGCGCTGCGCAACTTCCCGATCCGTCCGATCGGCTGGCTGATGTGGCTGCTGATCTTCCCGCTGGGCCGTCGTGCCGAAGCCCCCGGTGACCGCCTGAGCCGTCGCGTCGCCGCGCTGCTGATGGCCCCCAACGAAGCCCGCGACCGCTTGGCCGATGGCGTGTTCATGACCCCGTGCGAGAACAACCCGGGCGGGCGCATCAACAGCTACCTGGCCAAGGCGATCATGGCCGAGCCGGTGGAGCGCAAGTTCCTCAAGGCGCTCAAGAGCAAGGGCATCGAGGCGCTGGACTACAACAAGCAGCTGGACGAAGCCGTGGCCGAAGGCGTGCTGACCCAGGACGAACGCAGCCTGCTGGAAGAGCTGCGTGCGATCACCCTGGAAGCGATCACCGTGGATGATTTCGACACCCACGAACTGCGCTCGGCCGGTTACTACGACCTGCCGCGCAAGGAGACCGGTTCGCAGCAGGCGGCCTGACCGCCTCGCAACCGAACCGGGATCCCGACGGGGTCGGATTCCTTTTCCGCAGGAAAAGGGCTCTGACCCCTTCTTATTTCAGTGCAGGTTGCGGCCAGCCAGCCAGATCGCTCCCAGCGCCAGCAGGGCGGGCAGTGCCTGGATGTAGAAGATCCGCCGGTTCACCGTCCATGCGCCGTAACAGCCGGCCACCACCACGCAGACCAGGCTGAAGATGGTGATCTCGAAGTAGCGGACCAGGCCGACCAGGATGCCGGCGGCCAGGAAGCCGTTGTAGAGCCCCTGGTTGGCCGCCAGCACGCGCGTGGCCTGTGCCTTCTCCGGCGTATTGCGGAAGGTCTTCAGGCCCAGCGGGCGCGTCCACAGGAACATTTCCAGCACCAGGAAGTAGACGTGCAGCGCAGCGACCAGCAGCGTCAGTGACAACGCGATCCAGATCCAGTACATGGGCAATCCTCGAGTAAGTGCGCAGAGCTTACTTGACGATCGGCAGCCGGCGGGCGCATGCGCGGGCCCGCTAGCGGTCGCGTGGCAGTTTCTTCTCCTGGCGCAGCACGCCGAAGGCCGCCAGGGTCATCAGCGATGCCACCACGATGCCGCCAGCGAACACGATGTTCGACCCCAGCAGCGACAGGCCCTTGTGCACCCAGGTGAAGCCCAGGTCCGCACCGCGGTAGACCACGGTGTCGATGGCCGCGCCGGCCTTGTAGCGCCACTGGCGGTCCACACGGGTGTAGAGGGTCTCGCGCGCCGGCTTGAACAGCGAGAACTCGCTGGCGCGCGTCACCACCTGCACCACCGCCACCAGCAGCGGCAGCGGCGAGGCCGCCAGCACCGAGAAGCCGACGATGATGGCCAGCGCCGGGATCAACAGCGCCGGTGCCACCCCATGCCGCGACAGCAGCCAGCGCGTGAGCGTCAACTGCACCAGCAGGGTCAACGTGTTCACCGCCAGGTCCAGGTGCGAATAGAAGGCGGTGCGCGCTTCCGGATCCGGATAGGCCACGCGTACGATCGACACCTGCTGGTTGTACAGCAGCGTGCCCACGCCCACCCCGAACACCACCAGCAGCGCCAGCCAGCGCAGCAGCGGTTCGCGCACGATCAGCTTGAGGCCATCCAGCACGCTGCCCCCCATCGGCTGCTCACCGGACACCAGCTGCTGCTCACGCTCGCGCAGGATCGCCCAGTGCCGCAGCCGCCAGATGCACAGCAGGCAGATGCTGAGGAAGCCGGCCGAGACCAGCATCAGGTTGGCGATGCCCACACGCTGCACCAGCGCCCCGGTGATGACCGGGCCAAGGAACGCGCCCAGCGTTCCGGCCGCGCCGATGTAGCCGTAGTACGCCCGCGCCTGTGCATTGGAGAACACATCGGCCATGAAGCTCCAGAACACCGCCACGGCGAACAGGTTGAACACCGTCACCCAGAAGAAGAACGCCATGCCCCGGCCCGGCACGTTGCTGTCGAACATCAGGTGGAAGCCGAGCAGGGTGACGATGAAGAAGCCATACACGACCGGCATGAAGACGCGCCGCGGCTGCCGGCTCACCAGCCAGCCGTACACCGGCTGCAACACCAGCATGATCAGGAACACGCAGGTGAACAGGAACTGCAGGACGAAATCCTGCAATGGGACCCCTTGGCTGCCGAACAAGGCGATCAACGCCGGCGGGAACACTTCCTGCAGGTCTGAAGAGGACGCCATCGCCTCGCGCACCGGGCGCAGTACGTAATACCCGCTGAGCAGGCAGAAGAAATACAGGAAGGACCACCCCAGCGCGGGCGTGTCCCGCAGGGCCTGCACCAGTCCGCGCAGCGGGCCGCGTAGCAGCGGCGGCTCCAGCGGCGCGCTCACGCGTCACCCCGCACGCGCGCAGGGCGGCAGCAGCAGGACATGGGCGACTCCGGGAGGAAGGAAGCGCGTACGTTATCCAATGCACTGCAACATCACCAGCGTGCCGGTGCGGCAGGCCCGCGCAGCGCGGCGCCGGGATGGCGCCCGATCCGGCACCGAAATCCCAGTATTTTCAGCAAGATGCGCATTCATCTTCGCTTTGTTTGTGCAACGACGAAAAGCGGGGCTAGAATCGGTCACAGCAGTCGCGCTCGGGTCCCGATCAATGAACAAGAACAGCAGGCGCCGTCCGTTCCGCACGGCGGCCACCGGAATGCTGGGCATGCTGATGCCCGTCGCCCTTTCCACCACGGCGCAGACGTCCGCGCTGCCGCCGATGCCCACCAACATCGAAACCGCTGTCGCGTCGCCGGCGCATACGCATCCGGCGGCCTACCGCACCGGCCTGGCCGCCCATCCGCAGGCACCGGCGGCCGGCTTCAACGTGGCCAACATCGAATCGATGGCGCAGCAGCTCACCTATGGCGAGCGCGTGCCGGGCATGGCGGTGGCCATCGTGCAGGGCGGTCGCATCCTCAGCGCGCGCGGCTATGGCGTCACCGACGTCAACAATCCGCTGCCGGTCGATTCGCACACCGTGTTCCGCCTGGCCTCGCTGTCCAAGGCCTTCGCCGGCACCATGGCCGGGCTGCTGGTCAACGATGGCACGCTGCGCTGGGACAGCAAGGTCACCGACTACGTGCCGGGCTTCCAGCTGGCCACGCCGGAGGCCACCGACCGGCTGACCGTTGCCGACCTGCTGAGCCACCGCGTCGGCCTGCCCTACAACGCCTACGACCGCGACGTCGAAGCCAACGCCGAGTACTACACCCTGACCCAGAAGCTGGGATCCACCTCGCTGAAGTGCCTGCCCGGTGACTGCTATGCGTACCAGAACGTGGCCTACAGCCTGATCGGCGATGTGGTCTACGCCGCATCGGGCAGCTTCTACGAACAGGCCGTCGAACGGCGCCTGTTCAAGCCGCTGGGCATGGACGATGCCAGTCTCGGCCTTGCCGGCATCCAGGCCAGCTCGCGCTGGGCGCGACCGCACGTGCGCAGCCGCAATGGCTGGGTTTCGCTGAGCCCGAAGCCGACCTATTACCGGCTCGCGCCTGCGGCCGGCGTCAATGCCAGCGCCAACGACATGGCGCAGTGGCTGCTGGCCCAGACCGGCCACCGCCCGGACGTGCTGCCCGCCCCGCTGCTGGCCACCCTGCACGCTTCGCTGGTCAACACCCCGGGCGAAATGCGTTCGGGCTGGCGCCGCGAGCGCCTGCGTTCGGCGGGCTATGCCCTGGGCTGGCGCAACTTCGATTACGCCGGCCACGAAGTGGTGTTCCATGCCGGCGCGGTGCAGGGCTATCGCGGTCTGGTGGCGCTGGTCCCCGAACGCGACATGGGCATCGCCATCATGTGGAACGGCGAAAGCAGCCTGCCCAGCGGCCTGCTGCCGACCGTGCTGGATTCCGCCCTGGGCCTGCCGACCCAGCGCTGGCTGGACGTGGATACCGACTTCGGCAGCGACAGCCTGATGGCCGAAGGTGCACCTTCGCAGGACAAGCGCAAGGGCGCCTCGTCCAACCGCGCCAGCGCCTCGCCACGATAACAAAGCATAAAAAAACCCCCTCTCCGCTGGGCTGTCGGAGAGGGGGCTTCAGGTACGGCTATCGGGACGTGCTTAGATCAGCGGCGCCGGGGTTGCCGGGAGGGCCACCGGAGCGGCCTTCTTGCGGCGTGCCGGGCTCTTGCGGGCGGCCTTCTTTGCGGCCGGCTTCTTCGCAGCTGCCTTTTTCGCGGTCTTCTTCACGGCCTTCTTGGCGGTCGCTTTCTTGGCGACTTTCTTGGTGGCCTTCTTGGTCGCCTTCTTTACTGCTTTCTTGGCAGTGGCCTTCTTGGCGGTCGCTTTCTTGGCTACCTTCTTGGCGGCCTTCTTCACTGCCTTCTTGGCAGTTGCCTTCTTGGCGACCTTCTTGGCGGGCTTGCGCGCGACCTTCTTCGCTGCCTTCTTGGCAGTCGCCTTCTTGGCGACCTTCTTGACGGCCTTCTTCGCGGTCTTCTTCACTGCCTTCTTGGCAGTTGCCTTCTTGGCGACCTTGCGCGCGGTGGTCTTCTTGGCCGCCGCCTTCTTCACTGCCTTCTTGGCGGTCGCCTTCTTGGCGACCTTCTTGGCAGTGGCTTTCTTGGCGGTGGCTTTCTTGGCTACTTTCTTCGTCGCCTTCTTGGCGGCGGGCTTCTTCTTCGCAGTTGCCATGGGATGGCTCCTCGTCAGTGATGGAGTGTTGAAACGCCCAGGTAAATCGAACCCGCTGAAGCTGCTCGCGGGGCCCGCCGACGCGTCTTCCGCGTCGTGACGGTTGCTGCGATGCGCGCTTCGATCGGCGAGGCTGGCATCGCGGCAGAACGTAGCGTGCAATTGCCACGGGGAAGCTGGGCCGACTGCGCCGCGCGTCGCGGTGCAGTGGGTGTCCGGGTTGTGCTTCGCGCCTGGCGTTTGATCGGTTGCACTCGGTTTTGCAGTAAAGGTCTGCTGGGCGAAACCTAATCACGCTTTTTTGGGCTGTCAACAACCCCCCACGAAAAAATTCACGCCGCAGGTGTCCGGCGATGGCTGCTGGCGGTGCGAGCGGCGGCGTTGCCGATCACCGCTACCGGCATGCATCGACCGGCGCAACGCGCATGCGCGCATCGGCACGGCGAACGAAAGCACTTTAAACAAGCCTTATTCTGAAACAGCCGCACAACACGCGGAATGATGCGGTACTGCCGCGCGCAGCGTGGCGGTGACCATCCCACCTTCCCCAACGCTTCGCAAACGGTCACTTTTTTTTTCACACGCGGCGCCTCGAACTTTGCGACGCAAACGCGATTTTGCGCAAAACTTTTCGCCCCCGCCGCACCAGCCGCCAACCCTCGGACCTACCGACAACCTCGTCGACAACCGCATGCTCATGCCCGAGGCCAACCTCCGCTGCGCGCTGCGCGCATGAGCGAGGTGCCCGGATGCGGACAAAAAAAAAGGACCGCCAGGGGCGGTCCTTTGGTCTACCGGGGCGACGACGGATCAGTGGTCGTCGTCTTCCAGTACTTCGGCGTAGTCGTCCGGACCGAGCAGTTCCTCCAGCTCGGCAGCCAGGTCGCTCGGCTGCACGACATACAGCCAACCTTCGCCGTACGCATCTTCGTTGATGGTTTCCGGCTTGTCCGTCAGGGCCGAATTGACCTTGATGATGGTGCCGGTGACCGGGCTGTAGACATCCGACGCGGCCTTGACCGACTCGACGACCGCGATGGTTTCGCCGGCCTTGGCTTCGCCGTCCACCTCGGGCAGCTCGACATAGACCAGATCGCCGAGCAGGCCCTGGGCATGGTCGGAAATACCTACGGTGACGCTGCCGTCGGATTCGACGCGCGCCCATTCGTGGGACTTGAGGAACTTGAGGTCGCCGGGGATCTCGCTCATGGCACTGCTCCAGGAATACGGGTGTGGAAAAAACGCGGGTAGTGTAACCAACCGGCCGGCCCTGCTGGCAGGCCCCGGCCGACAAAACAGGATCAGGCGACCGGCAACACGCCGTCCTGCGCCTGGCCTTCGCGCACGAACGGGAACTTGACCACGCGCACCGGCACGGCACGGCCGCGGATGTCCACGCTCACCTCGCCCAGCTCACCTGCGGGCACGCGGGCGAACGCGATGCCCTTGGCCAGCGTCGGCGAGAACGTGCCCGACAGGATCTCGCCCTGGCCAGCGGCGGTGAGCACGGCCTGGCCATGCCGCAGCACGCCCTTCTCATCCATCACCAGGCCGATCATCTGGCGCGCATTGCCGGCGGCTTTCTGCGCTTCCAGCACGTCGCGGCCGATGAAGTCGCGGCCTTCGTCGAGCGAGACCGTCCAGGCCAGCGCGGCTTCGTACGGGGTGATCTCTTCGTCCATGTCTTGGCCGTAGAGATTCATGCCGGCTTCCAGGCGCAGCGTGTCGCGCGCGCCGAGGCCGGCCGGCTTGACGCCCGCCTGCAGCAGTTGGCTCCAGAACGCCACCACGGCGTCCTGCGGCAAGAGGATTTCGAAACCGTCTTCTCCGGTGTAGCCGGTGCGCGCCACGAACAGGGCGACACCGTCGGCCGAGGTCACATCGGTGGCCGCGAAGCGTGCCAGCTTGGCCAGGGTAGCGGCGCCAGCGGCGTCGACCAGACCGATCACCGCATCGCGCGCCTGCGGGCCCTGCACGGCCAGGATGGCCAGGTCGGGACGCTGCTGCACCGACACGCCGAACGGCAGCGCCTGTTCGGTCAGCCAGGCCAGGTCTTTTTCGCGGGTGGAGGCGTTGACCACCATGCGGAAGAAATCATCGGCCAAGTAGTAGACGATGAGGTCGTCGATCACCCCGCCACGCTCATTGAGCATGCAGGAGTACAGCGCCTTGCCGGTCACCTTCAGCTTGTCGACCGAATTGGCCAGCAGGCGACGCAGGAACGGCTTGACCTGTTCACCGCGCAGGTCGACCACGGTCATGTGGCTGACGTCGAAGACGCCCGCTTCCCGACGCACCAGATGATGTTCATCCAGCTGCGAACCGTAGTGGATGGGCATGTCCCAGCCCCCGAAATCGACCATCTTGGCGCCGAGGGCGCGGTGGGAATCGTTGAGCAGCGTCTTCTGGGTCATGACCGGTCCGGCAACAGGGAAACAAGGTCGCCATTATCCCAGATAGAGGCACAGCGCTGCGCGGGTCCACGCCATCGCATTCGCGCTGCCGCTCCCACGCT
Organism: Stenotrophomonas sp. NPDC078853; assembly: GCF_044901215.1. Lineage (NCBI taxonomy): Bacteria > Pseudomonadati > Pseudomonadota > Gammaproteobacteria > Lysobacterales > Lysobacteraceae > Stenotrophomonas > Stenotrophomonas sp. NPDC078853. The sequence continues at coordinate 293,021 of NZ_JBJDOQ010000003.1, forward strand.
TTGCTGCGCAAACCGCGGGCCCCGCCTCACCAGCACCCAGACCCCCCGCTTCGCGACCGCCCCTGACCCAGGGGCTCCCTCCACCTGACACGCCACGGGCGCTTTGTAGCGCCGACCCATGGTCGGCGGAATGTTTCCGCCAACGGCCCGCTGCGCTCGCCGACCATGGGTCGGCGCTACCGCTTTTCCTCTTCTTTTTTACGCGGGTGGCGGCCACCGGAACCTGTCAGGGGGTCGGGCGGGGAGGCTGTGCGGGGCCTTGAGCGGCAGGAGCCGCGAAGAGCTACATGGACGTACTTGCGCGTGCCCCGCACAGCCCCACCGCCCGGCCCAAACACGTGACCCGCTCTTGGCGAGTCACCCGCGGGGGGGTCTCACCCGTTCGCTTCCACCTGCAGCACGCCATCGACCACCGCCACCACCCGCACCGGCGTCCCCGCCGCCAGCTCCGGTCCGGTCACCTGCCACGACGCATCATCGATGCTCACCCGCCCCTGCCCGGCCACGATGCCCTGCTGCAGCACCGCCACGCGGCCTACCAGCTGCTCGCTGCGGCGGTTCAACAGCGGCTTGTCGCTTTCGCGCCCGCGCGTGCGGCCCCAGCGCCGATAGGCCTGGATGGCCACCACGCTCAGCACCACGAAGGCCACCACCTGCCACAGCACCGGGATGCCGGGCACCAGCGCGGTGATCAGGAACACCGCGGCAGCGCCGATGCCGATCCACAGCATGAACGCGCCCGGCGCCATCGCTTCGGCGGCGAACAAGACCAGGGCCAGCGCCCCCCATCCGACCACTTCCCAGCGCATGTCAGTCTCCAAAGCGCGGCGGGACCGCGCGCGTGGACTTCTTCTCTTCCTGTTTGGCGAAGGCGTGCTTGGCCAGTTCGGCGACGCCTGCGATCGATCCGATAACGCCACTGGCTTCCATCGGCATCAGCACCAGTTTCTGGTTGGGCGAGGTCGCCAGCTCCTTGAAGGCCTCGACGTACTTCTGCGCGATGAAGTAGTTGATCGCCTGCACGTCGCCTTCTGCGATCGCCACCGACACCATCTGGGTCGCCTTGGCCTCGGCCTCGGCCAGGCGCTCGCGGGCTTCGGCATCGCGGAACGCTGCTTCACGTCGACCCTCCGCTTCCAGCACGGTCGCCTGTTTCTCACCGTCGGCACGCAGGATTTCCGACTGGCGCGCGCCTTCGGCTTCGAGGATCTGCGCGCGCTTTTCGCGCTCGGCCTTCATCTGCCGTGCCATCGCATCGAGCAGGTCGCGCGGCGGCTGGATGTCGCGGATCTCGATGCGGTTGACCTTCAGGCCCCAGGGATTGGTGGCCTGGTCGACCACGCTGAGCAGCTGGGCATTGATCACTTCGCGCTGGCTGAGGGATTCATCCAGGTCCATCGAACCGATCACGGTACGGATGTTGGTCTGCACCAGGGCGATCATCGCCACTTCCAGGTTGGACACTTCATACGCCGCCTTGGCCGCATCCAGCACCTGGAAGAACACCACCCCGTCCACCCGCACGGCGGCGTTGTCTTTGGTGATCACTTCCTGGCTCGGCACGTCCAGCACCTGCTCCATCATGTTCACCTTGCGACCTACCCCGTAGACGATCGGGATCAGGAAGTGCAGACCGGGCGACATGGTGTGGGTATAGCGCCCGAAGCGCTCCACCGTCCATTCGTACCCCTGCGGCACCATCCGTACGGCCTTGAACAGGATGATCACGGCCACCAGGGCCAGTACCACGGTAAAGAACATCGTCGGGAACATCGCGCTTCCTCTTCCATGAAAACCGACCTGCAGCATACCGCGCGGGGTGGGTTTGCCGCGCTGGCGGGCTTTTTGTTTGCTTGTTGCGGCGGCGGGAGAGGCTGCACGGGACACGCCGCAAGTACGTCCATGCAGGCTACTGTCCGGCTCCTGCCTCACAGTGTCCCGTGCAGCCTCTCCCGCCCCCTGCCTCAAGCCAGCAGCCCCCGCCGCTACGCTTTAAATGCGGGTCGTGGCCATGAAGCGTTCGCGGTCGTGGGCGGTGCGGCGGCGGATCTCCGCCAGCGCTTCGTTTTCAGTGGCTTCCAGCATCGCTTCGAACAGGCGCTGGAAGTGATGGCGCATCGCGTTGCGCGCTGCAACAGGATCGCGCGAGGCGAGGGCTTCGAAGATCGCCATGTGCTCGTCCGCGCGGCTGGCGCCATCGTCGTGGCAGACCCGCGAATAGACTTCGGCCACCCGCGGCAGGTCGCTGCGCATGCGCCAGATCTGCTGCACGAAGTACTCCACCACCGGATTGCCGGACAAGCGCGCGATGGTCAGGTGGAAGCGGCGGTCGAAGTCGCCTGCTTCGGCGTCGGTGAGGTCGCGGCGGCACAGCGCCTCGGCCAGCACCCGCAGTTCTGCGATGTCCGCATCGTCCAGGTTGCCGGCCGCCAGCGCGGCCGCCTCGGCCTCGAACACCGCACGCGCTGCGGTCAGGTCGAAGGCGCTTACGTCGGGGAAGCCGCCCTGCCCGTCCAGCGGGCGCGGCTTCACGTAGACCCCCGAACCGATCCGGATGGCGATCCAGCCCTGCGCTTCCAGGGCGATTTCCGCCTCGCGCACGGTCACCCGGCTCACGCCGAAGCGTTCGGCCAGTTCCCGTTCGCCAGGCAGGCGCGCGCCGGGCGGGAACTCTCCGTCCTCGATCAACTTGCGCAGTTTTGCGGCGATGGTCTGGTACAGGCGGTTGGCGGACATGGGCTGACCCTCGGTGGTTCCCTCCGGCACCGTCCCGGGCCACCGCACGCGGGGCTGGTCCGGTTGGAGCAACGGCGCGATCACCAGGATCGCGCCGTCTCGTTCAGAACTTGTATCGTACACCGAAAAATGCACGTCGCCCGTAGCTCACCACCTCGCGGAAGTTGCCATAGGAAGGCTGGTAGGCCACGCGAGGTTCATTGGTGATGTTCATCAGTTCCAGCGACAGCGACAGGTTCTTGTTCACCCGGTAGCGGGCGCGCAGGTCCACGCTGGTGTTGTCATCGTAGTACCGGTTCTGCTGCGCGGTGTTGCCGGTGAAGTCCTGGTAATACTTCGAACGGAACTTGGCGATGGCCTGGATGTTGAACGGACCGACGTCCCAGTACAACGAGCCGGACAAGACGTGCCGCGAGAACCCGCTCAGGCCGGCAGGGGAGACGATCGCGGGAATCACGCTGCCATCGCTGGCGAGCTGCTCGCCCAGGCGCGAATCCTGGGTTTCGTAGTCCGAATCGGCGTAGTTGTAGCTGACCTTGAAGCCCATCCCGTCAAACGGCTGTGGCAGATAGGAGAAGCGATGGGTGGCACTGAGCTCCATGCCGGTCAGCGTGCTGTCCTCATCGGTGGTGACCTGCTGGCGCACCGGCACCGTCACCGACTGGCCGTTGAGGGTGTAGGTCTCATCGACCAGCGCGGTCGCCGTACCCCCGTTGAACTGCTTCCAGTAGACGGCGGCGGCCAGCAGCGTGTCCGGGTTCGGATACCACTCCAGCGAAAGATCACCGTTCCAGCTCATCAGCGGCTGCGCGGCCGGGTTGCCGCTGGCACTGATGTCGTCCAGCGCATCGGCCAGGTTGCCGAAGCTGGCATCCCCGTTGACGTTGATGGTGCGGCCGGCGCCGAGGGCGGAGATGTCCGGCCGCGACATGGCGCGGTAGCCCGCCACGCGCAGCAGCAGGTCATCCCGCAGTTCGAAGGAGGCGTTGACGCTGGGCAGCAGCTTGTCGTTGCCGGCCTTGAAGGTCTGGGTGGTGAAGTCACCGGTCGGCTGCAGGCGGATGGTGCCATCGCCGTTGTCCACCACGGTCAGGCCGGTGCGCACGCCTTCCGAACGCACGTCGGTCTTCACCCAGCGCACGCCGAGGTTGCCGGTCACCGGCAGGCCGAACCATTCACTGGCGAACTCGCCCAGCAGGTACAGCGAACGGGTCTTCTCGGTGATGTCCACGTTGTTGGGATCCTGCATCGACGGGTCGAGCAGGCTGTCGCTGGTGCCGCGGAAGGACTGGTACAGGCACATCGGGTCGAAGTAGGCCCACTCGGAGATCGTGTTGCCGCTGGCGGCATCCATGAAGTCTTTCTGCGGGAAGGCGGTACGGCAGCCGCGGTTGGCGGCGATGATCGAGGCTTTGTCACCGGCAATGCGCTGGTCGTAATCGGTGACCAGCGTGTTGTCGCGCAGCGTGTAATCGGCCTGGCTGGCATGCAATCCGCCCTTGATCCGGGTGAAGAATCCGTCCTCCGGCATGAAGCTGGCATCGAAGCGGCCCGCGCGGATCTGATGGTCGTTCTCGGTCTCGCTGGAGGTCACGCGCGCCGCGCCGGTGTAGGCATCCCAGTTGCCCGGGTCGAAGGCGGGATCGAGGTAGACGCTCGGCACCTCGCCCTGCCATGCCCAGTCATAGTTCACATAACCGGTGGTGCCGCTGCTGATGCCGGGCACGATCGCATTGGCGGTGTCGCGCTGGTTGGCGCGCAGGCGGGTGGCGCGCTCGTTGTCGACGCGCCGGGTATGCGAATACGAAAGATCGGTGGACAGTTCCCAGGCCGGGCTGGGGCGCACGATCAGGTTGAGGCCGCCACCGGTGTACTCCTCGTTGCGCCAATAGCGGTTGGAGGTCGAATCGATCGAGGTGCTGCCGGACAGTGCGCGCACCACGCCGTTGTCGTCCACCTGGCGGTCCACGATGCCACGACGGGTATTGGAAAGGCTCAGGTCGCTGCGGTTTTCATACCAGTTGCGGTCGGTATGTTCCACATCGACATTGACCTCGACCACATCATTGGGCCGCCACTGCACTGCGGCGAACTCGCTCTGGCGGTCGTTGCGCTCCTGCTTCAGGCGGTAGATCCGGCTGCTGGGCACCAGGTAGTAAGGCGTGCCGGCCGCGATCGCGGCAGCCCCCGGCTCGGTGCAGTTGGCGTTGGCGACATTGACCCGCCCGTCGCAGGCGTACCAGGTGGAGCCGCTGGTGATGCTCTCTTCCGGATCAGACCCTTCCAGGCGTTGGATGCCCAGCGAGACGCCGAGCTTGCCGCCGTTGCTGAATTCGAACTGGTCGATGTAGCTGGCCGTGCCGCGGTAGCCGATGCCATCGTCGTCCTTGTACTTCTTGTCGTACTCCGCCCAGCTGCCGCGCAGGTCCATCTGCACCGAGCGCTTGCCGTATTCCAGCGGTTTCACCGTCTCCAGACCGATCGTGCCGGCCACGCCGCCTTCGATGATGTCGGCGCGCTGGGTCTTGTAGATCGCCACGGTATTGATCAGTTCGGCCGGGAACATGTTGAAGTTCACCGAACGATCGCCACTGCCGTTGGTGATCTCGCGGCCGTTGAAATTGGTGCTGCTCAGGAACGCACCCAGGCCACGGATCGAGATTTCCGAGGCGCCGGTCTTGTCGCGGGTGGACGCCGCGCCGGTCAGCGTCTCGATGGCGTCGGCCAGCGACGGCGCCGGCAGGTCACCGATGTCTTCAGCCGACAGCACATCGGAAATGACCGTGTCGTCGCGCTTTTTGTTGATCGAGCTCTGCATCGATTCGCGGATCCCGGTCACCTGCACCTGGTCCAGCGTGGTGGCCGCGCCGGTGGCTGGCGGATCGGCCTGCTGGGCCATGGCAGGCGCCGCAGCGAAAAGCGCTGCCAGCAGGGCGGCCGCCAGCGGATGTGGATGGAACGGTGAAACGGGCAGTTCAGTACGACGCATGATGTCCTCCTCCCAAAGGATGTCCCGCACAGCGGGCATGGGGCGCACTTTCGACATGCGGACACACAAATGTCAACCAATTGGACTGATTCTTTCGTCTTACCACTGCTATAGGCCAATTTGCAGCTAAAAGATGTGCTGTTGCAGCATGACTTGGCGATGTTCTTGCCCTACTTTGCATCCCAACTGGACTAGCAATACGGCTTACAATCATCTCCTGCCTCGCAGGCCACGCTTCGGAGGGAACACCATGCAGTGTCCGTCACGCCATCTGACCGCCGCCCTGTTGCTGGCGCTGGGCATTCCGTTCGCGTCGCCCGCCGAGGCGGCAAGCTACCTGGTGCACGACGCCGGCGAATACACCGCCGCCTCCGCCAATCTGCAGCCAGGCGATGAGATCGTGCTGGCCAACGGCACCTGGAACAACACACGCCTGCTGCTGAAAGGCAACGGCACCGCGGCCGCGCCGATCACCCTGCGCGCGCAGTCGCCCGGCCAGGTGGTGCTCACCGGGCAGTCGGACCTGCGCCTGGCCGGCCAGCACCTGCATGTGGCCAACCTGGTGTTCCGCAACGGCTACAGCCCCAGCGATGCAGTGGTGGCGTTCCGCGAATCCAGCAAGGCAGTGGCGCGCAACAGCCGGGTCACCGGGCTGGTGATCGATGACTACAGCAATCCGGACCCGGCCGACCAGGACCAGTGGGTGATGCTCTATGGCGCATTCAACCGGCTGGACCACAGCCAGCTGCGCGGCAAGACCAACGCCGGCCCTACGGTGGTGGTGGTGCGTGATGCCACCCAGGGTCTGGACAACCAGCATCGCATCGACCACAACTGGTTCGGCCCGCGGCCGGCGCTGGGTGTCAACGGTGGCGAAACACTCCGCGTCGGCACCAGCGACACCTCGCTCAGCGATTCCAACAGCACCGTCGAAGCCAACTGGTTCGAAGGCTGCGATGGCGAAACCGAGATCATTTCCAACAAGTCCGGCGGCAACACGTACCGCGGCAACGTGTTCTACCGCTCGGCCGGGTCGCTGACGCTGCGCCATGGCAACGGCAACCGCGTGCTGGACAACGTCTTCCTGGGTGATGGCAAGGCTGGCACCGGCGGCGTACGCGTGATCAACGCGCAGCAGCAGGTCAGCAACAATTATTTCCAGGCGCTGGCCGGCAGCAGCAACCGCGCCGGCCTGGCGGTGATGTACGGCCAGGCCAACGCCGCGCTGTCGGGCTACTCGCCGGTGGTGGATGCCCTGATCGAGCGCAACACCTTCGTCGACGTGGCCAAGGTCAGCTTCGGCGTGGGCTACAACGCGGCCAGCGCGATGGTGGTGCCGCCCAGCAGCAGCCAGTTCCGCGCCAACCTGATCGTCAACCGCACCGGTGCCAATCCGGTGACGGTCGATGGCAGCCTGGCCGGCGTGGCCTTCAGCGGCAATGTGCAGTCGCCGCTTGCCTCCACCGCGCTGCCGGGCGGCGTGGACAGCATGACCGTGACGCTGGTGCAGGCACCGAACGGACTGTGGTCGCCCTCGCCCGCGCTGGCCGACGTGGGCGCGGCAACCAACCTGGCGGTGATACCGCGCGCCGATACCGGAGTCACCTGGTATCCCAAACAAGGGGAATGGACGGATGCGGCCGCTGTCGGCCACCGTCTGTCCGCCAACGGAGCTGATCGATGAAACACACCTGCCTGTCGCTTGCCCTCGCCGTGGCTACCGCTACCGCAACCCTGTCCCTGCTGCCCGCCTCGGCTGCCTTCGCCGCGGCTCCCGCAGCGGCGGAAAGCAGCACGGCCCCGGTGCTGGTGACCGCTGCGCAATGGCAGCAGATGGCCAGCGATGGTGCGCGCTATCCGTGGTTCGCCAAGGAGCAGGCGCGCAACAAGGCGATGCTGGAAAAAATGATGAAGGCCGGCATCGACGTGCCCTTCCCCAAGGACAAGGGCGGCGGCCGCACCCACGAACAGCACAAGCGCAACTACCAGGCGCTGCTGGCTGCTGGCACGCTGTACCGCCTCACCGGTGACACCGCCTACGTGGACTACGCGCGGCGCATGCTGCTGGAGTACGCCACGCTGTACCCGACGCTGGGCCCGCATCCGGAAGGCCGCGGGCAGATCCCGGGGCGGGTGTTCTGGCAGGTGCTGAACGACTCGGTGTGGCTGGTCAATGCGGTGCAGGGCTACGACGCGATCCGCGACGCACTGCCGGCCAAGGACCGCCAGACCATCGATGACAACGTGTTCCGTCCGATGGCTGAATTCCTCGCCAGTGAGCCGAAGAACTTCGACCAGATCCACAACCATTCCACCTGGGCGGTCGCGGCCACCGGCATGACCGGCTATGTGCTGCGCGACCAGGAGCTGGTGGAAAAGTCGTTGCGCGGCAGCCGCAAAGACGATGAATTCGGCTTCCTGCGCCAGGTCGATCTGTTGTTCTCGCCGGACGGCTACTACGAAGAAGGCCCCTACTACCAGCGTTATGCGCTGGCGCCGTTCCTGCTGTTCGCCAATGCCATCGAACGCAACGAGCCGCAACGCCGCATCTTCGAGCGCCGCGACGGCGTGCTGCTGAAGGCGGTCGACGTGCTGGTGCAGAGCAGCTACGACGGCCTGTTCTTCCCGATCAACGATGCGATCCTGGACAAGGGCGTGGACACCGAGGAACTGGTGGCCGGCATTGGTATCGCCTACTCCCGCAGCGGCGATGACCGGCTGCTGTCCGTCGCCGAACAGCAGGGACGGCTGCTGTTGACCCCGGAAGGGCTGAAGGTGGCGCAGGGCCTGGCCGCCGGCAAGGCCAAGCCGTTCGATTACACCCCGATGCTGCTGCGCGATGGCCCGGACGGTGACAAAGGTGGCCTGGCGATCCTGCGCATGGGCGGTGAACGCGGCCAGGCGCTGGTACAGAAAGACACCATGCAGGGCATGGGCCACGGCCACTTCGACAAGCTCAACTGGCTGTTCTATGACAACGGGCAGCGAGTGGTAACCGATTACGGCTCGGCCCGCTTCCTCAACGTGGAAGCCAAGCGCGGTGGCATCTACCTGGCCGAGAACCGCAGCTGGGCCAAGCAGACCATCGCCCACAACACGCTGGTGGTGGACGAGAAGAGCCACTTCAACGGCGACTGGAAGGTCGGCGAGGAACATGCGCCGACGGTGCGCTTCTTCGAGGCCGGCAAGGATACCCAGGTCGCTTCGGCGACGATGCGCGATGCATATCCCGGCGTGGTGTTCACCCGTACCCAGGCCCTGCTGAAGCATCCGGAGCTGGGCCTGCCGGTGGTGCTGGACCTGCTCCAGGTGAGTGCGGACAAGGCAGCGCGCTTCGACCTGCCGCTGCACTTCAACGGCCACATCGTCAGCACCGGATTCCAGGCCGAACGCTTCGTGGACCAGCGCCCGGTGCTGGGCAGGGAAAACGGCTACCAGCACCTGTGGCTGGATGCGCGCAGCCAGGCCGGCAGCGATCCGCGCACGCTTGCGTGGCTGCTCGACGGGCGCTTCTACAGTTACCGCTTCGGCAGCAGCGCGCCTTCCCAGGCCCTGCTGGTGGAGAGTGGTGCCAATGATCCCGAGTTCAACCTGCGCCGCGAACCGGCACTGGTGCAGCGCGTGGACGGGCAGCGCGCGGTGAGCTTCTTCAGCGTGCTGGAGCCGCATGGCGAGTACAACGGCACCGCCGAGTACGTGCACGGTGCCGACAGCCAGATCCGCGACCTGAAGCGCGCACGCGGCAGCGATGCGGAGCTGGTCGAGGTCACCCTGGCCAGCGGCGCGCGCCTTGCGCTGGGCGTGGCCGATGACAGCAGCGCCGATGTCGAACACACCGTCAGCGTGGAGGGGCGCAGCTACCGCTGGCGCGGCAGCCATGCGCGGATCGACCGCGCGGCCGGCAAAGGGGATGCACGATGAAGGGGCCGGCCGCCATCGACACGTTGCGCAAGGTGCCGGTGCGCTCGGCGGTGCGCTGGCTGATCGTCGGCCTGATCGCGGTCGCCACGGTGATCAACTACATCGACCGCAATGCGCTGGCGGTGATGTGGCCGGAGATCGCCCGCGAGGTCGGCGCGACCAAGGATGACTACGCCTTGCTGGTCACCGTGTTCATGCTGTTCTACGCAGCGGGCCAGTTCCTGTTCGGACGACTGTTCGACCTGATCGGCACCCGGATGGGCTTCGCCCTGTCCATCAGCGTGTGGTCGATCTCCATCGCGCTGCATGCGGTCACCCATTCGATCCTGTCCTTCAGCCTGGTGCGGGCGATGCTCGGGGTGAGCGAAGCAGGCGCCTGGCCGGGCGCGGTGAAGGCCAATGCCGAATGGTTCCCCGCACGCGAGCGTGCGTTGGCACAGGGCGTGTTCAATGCCGGTGCCTCGATCGGTGCGATCGTGTCGGCGCCGGCGATCGCCGCCTTGTACCTGTGGCTGGGCTGGCGCGGCACCTTCGTGGTGATCGGTGCGATGGGGTTCCTGTGGTTGCTGCCGTGGCTGTTCGTCTACCGCGCCGGGCCGGACAAGCATCCGTGGGTCAGCGACGCCGAGCGCAGGCTGATCATGCAGGACCAGGCCGGAGCGGCCGACCCGGCTGCACCGCGGCGCAGCGTGCGCGAACTGCTGGCGCACCGGCAGAGCTGGGGCATGCTGGCCTGCCGCTTCCTGCTGGACCCGATCTGGTGGCTGTTCGTGTCCTGGCTGCCGATCTACCTGGCCGAAACCTTCGGCTTTGACATCAAGCAGATCGGCCTGTTCGCCTGGGTCCCGTTCGTCGGCGCGATGCTCGGCAGCCTGACCGGTGGCTGGTTGTCCGGCCGGCTGATCCGCGCCGGCCACAGCGTGGACCGCGCACGCAAATGGTCGATCACCCTCGGCTGCGTGGTAATGGCCCCTGCCCTGCTCGGGGCGGTGCTGGCGGCCGAGCCGCTGACCGCCGTGCTGACCATCGCTGCGGTGCTGTTCGGCTTCCAGGTGGCGATCGGCAACATCCAGACGCTGCCGGGTGACCTGTTCGGCGGACGCTCGGTCGGCACCCTGGCCGGCCTGGGTGGCCTCGCCGCCGTGGCCGGCACGCTGATCACCACCTGGCTGGTGCCGGTGCTGACGCGTGAATCGTACGCGCCGATGTTCATGCTGGTGGCGGCCCTGGTGCCGCTCTCGCTTATCGCGTTGTGGTGGATCACCGGTACGGTGCGCCGCCTCGATGCCCCTTCGTCGGATTCCTGAGCGCATGCCTGCGCTCCCTTTTTTCCCCCCTCACGTAAACAAGGAGTTTCACCCCATGTCATTCCAGGACAAGGTGGCCATCGTCACCGGTGGCGGCCGCGATATCGGTCGCGACATTTCGATCAAGCTGGCCGCTGCCGGCGCCCGCGTGTGCATCAACTATGCCAACGATGAAGCCAGTGCACGGCAGACCCTGGAGCTGATCCAGGCCGCCGGTGGCCAGGCCATCGTGCATCGCGCCGACGTCACCGATCCGGCCGCGGTTGCCGGCCTGGTCGCTGCGGCGCAGGCCGCCTTCGGCCCCCGCATCGACGTGCTGGTCAACGTGGCCGGCGGCATGGTGGAGCGTCGCCCGCTGGCCGACATCGATCCGGCGTTCTTCCACAAGGTGATCGACCTCAACCTGACCTCGACCTACCTGACCACCCACGCGGTCGTTCCGCACATGGGCGAAGGCGCGGCGATCGTCAACTTCGCCTCGCAGGCCGGACGTGACGGCGGCGGCCCGGGCGCGGCGATCTACGCCACGGCCAAGGCCGGCGTGATGACCTTCACCCGTGCGATGGCCAAGGAACTCGGTCCGAAGGGAATCCGGGTCAACGCCCTGTGCTGCGGCATGATCGCCACCCGCTTCCACGATGAGTTCACCAAGCCGGAAGTGCGCACCGCGGTGGCCGCCGGTACGCCGCTGCGTCGCCAGGGCCGGCCGGCAGAGGCGGCCGACGTGGCGGTCTACCTGGCCTCGGACGCGGCAGCCTTCATGACCGGTGCCAACGTCGACGTCAACGGCGGTACGTTCTTCTCCTGACCGGAGTTTTGCCATGCTGCGCTGGATCACTGCTGTTTCGTTTGCCGTTGGTTCGGCGCTCTCCGCATCGGCTGCCCCTGCGCAGCCGGTGTGGGTCACCGCATGGACCGCCTCGCCCGCGCCGGATCGCCTGGATGGCACGCCGCAGGCCCCCATGCAGTTCGCCGCACAGACCGTGCGCCAGGACATCCGGCTGGGCAGCCGCGCCGATGCGTTGCGGCTGCGCATCAGCAATGAACTCGGGGTTGCCCCGCTGCGGTTGCAGGACGTGACCGTGCAGGGGCCTTCCGGCACTGCGCTGCCGGTCACCGTGGCCGGACGCGCGCTCATCGAAGTGCCGGTTGGGGCGGCGCTTTTGACTGACGCGGTACCGCTGCAGGCGGCCGCCCTGGATGAAATCCGCATCACCGGTTACTTCCCGCAGGCGACCCGGCCTGCGGTCCGTCGCACCACCGTGCGGGTCGTCGATGGCCGTCATCCGACCATCGCCGATTCGGTGGCGGTGTCCTACCGGCAGAATGTGTTCTCCGCGGTGCTGGTGCAGCGCGCGGATCGGCCGTCGGTGATCGTGGCGCTCGGCGACTCCATCACCGAAGGCGCCACCGCCCAGCGCGGCTCGTACAACCAGTGGCCCGAACGGCTGGCGGTGCGGTTGCAGCGCGCTTGCCCGGACCGCTTCGTGGTGCTCAACCAGGGCATCAGTGGCAACAAACTGCTCGACCACGGCCGCAGCCACAGCGCGCTGTCGCGGCTGGATCGCGATGTGATCGCCACCGCCGATGCCGACCAGGTGATCGTGTTCGAAGGGATCAACGATATCCGCCATGGCGGTGGGCCGGCACCACTGCCCGGCCGCAACGCCGCAGACATGCAGGCCGGCTACCGGCAGATCGCCGACCGCGTGCACCTGCACGGCGGGCGTGCGTTCATCGGCACGCTGACCCCGTTCGGTGGCTCGGAGCGCTACGAACCTGTTTCAGCTGCCACGCGCACGGCGATCAATGCCTGGGCGCGCGGGCCGCAGAGTGGCTATGACGGCGTCGTGGATTTCGATGCAGCGCTGCGTGACCCGGCGGTGCCGGAATCGCTGCCGGGCGGCATCACGCGCGATCACCTGCATCCGAACGATGAAGGCTATGCACGCATGGCCGATGCGATCGACCTTGGGATGCTGGGCTGCCGGAAGCCCTGATCGTCCTGGCCGGTGGGTGGATGACGAATGCTCCGGTGGGAGGATGACGAATGCTCCGGTGGGAGGATGACGAAATGCCCCGGTGGGAGGATGACGAATGCTCCGGTGGGTGACGACCGTTGGTCGTCACGCGTCTTGCGGGCGGAGAGCGTGACGACCAACGGTCGTCACCCACCAGATCATCAGCCGGTGCGCGGGGCGAACATGATCACCGCCATGCCGGCCAGGCACAGGCCCACGCCGAGCAGGTCCCAACGGCCGGGACGGATGCCGTCCACCAACCACAGCCAGACCAGCGCAGTGCCGACGTAGACACCACCGTAGGCCGCATACACGCGCCCACTGGCCTGCGGATGCAGGGTCAGCAGCCAGGCGAACAGGGCCAGGCTGGCCGCCGCCGGCAGCAGCAACCACGTGCTGCCATCGCGACGCAGCCACAGCCACGGCAGGTAGCAGCCGATGATCTCGGCCATCGCCGTCACGACGAACAACCCGAAGGTCTTCACGATGCGGTTTCGTCGGCCTTCGCGTGCTGCCAGAGCGCTTCCTGGGCGTCCAGGTCCAGCTCGGCCAGCCGCTTCCCGTCTTCAGCGGCGCGCGCTTCCATGGCGCGGAAGCGTCGCTCGAACTTGTGGTTGGCCCCGCGCAGCGCAGCGCCCAGGTCGAGATCGGCGTGGCGTGCCAGGTTGGCACAGACGAACAACAGGTCGCCGAGTTCTTCCTGCAACCGGGTCTTGTTCGCCGCCACGTCACCGCGTTCGAATTCCTCGCGCAGTTCCTGCAGTTCCTCGGCGGCCTTGTCCAGCACCGGCAACGGGCCGGGCCAGTCGAAGCCGACCTTGGCCGCGCGCGACTGCAGCTTCATCGCCCGCTGCCATTCCGGCAGTCCGCGCGAAATGCCGGCCAACGCCGAGCCATCCGTCTCGCCCTTGGCAGCGCGTTCCTCGCCCTTGATCGCCTCCCAGTTGCGCAGCACCTCGGCGGCGTCGCCGGCACTGGCATCGGCGAAGATGTGCGGGTGGCGGCGGACCATCTTGTCGTTGATGCTGCGCGCCACGTCGGCGAAAGCGAACGCGCCCTGCTCCTGCGCCATCTGCGCGTGGAAAACCACCTGCAGCAGCAGGTCGCCCAGTTCATCGCACAGGTCGTCCAGGTCACCGCGATCGATCGCATCGGCTACTTCGTAGGCCTCTTCGATGGTGTACGGCGCGATGGTGGAAAAATCCTGCTCCAGGTCCCATGGGCAGCCGCCCTGCGGGTCGCGCAGGCGCGCCATGATCGCCAGCAGGCGGCCCAGTTCGGTGGCGGCGTCGCTCGTGCTCATGCAGTCTCCGGTTCGTCTTGGGGCAGCCAGTCGCGCCATGCCAGGCGGGTGTCGCCCAAGGCCATGAAATCACCGTTGAGCAGGCTTTCGCGGCGGTTGTAGCGGAATGGCTTGCCGGTAGCGGTGGACAGCACCGCGCCACCGGCGGCGTGCAGTACGCACTGGCCGGCAGCGGTGTCCCATTCGCTGGTCGGACCCAGCCGCGGATACACATCCAGGTCGCCCTCGGCGATCCGGCAGAACTTCAACGAAGAGCCCTGGGCCACGGTTTCGATGTCGCCCATGCGATCCAGCAGTGCCTGCGTGCGCGCCGAACGGTGCGAGCGGCTGGCGGCGACCCGCAGCGGTGCGTGCGCCGGCACGCGGGTACGCAGCACGGTGTCATGCACGCCCTGCCGGCGGTAGGCCTGCTCGCCGCGCATGGCGTGCCAGACCAGCCCGGTCACCGGCGCCAGCACCACCCCGAAGGTCGGCGCGCCCTGGTAGACCAGCGCGATGTTGACGCTGAATTCGCCGTTGCGCTTGATGAACTCGCGGGTGCCATCCAGCGGATCGACCAGCCAGTAGGCGCCCCAGTGGCGCCGCGTTTCCCAGGGGGCCGCGGTGGCTTCCTCGGACAGGATCGGCAGGTCCGGAGTGAGCCGCGACAGGCCGCGGACGATGCGCTGGTGCGCGGCCAGGTCGGCTGCGGTGACCGGGCTGTCATCGGCCTTCATCGTGATGTCGAAGCCGGACGCGTAGACCTGCATGATCGCTGCGGCGGCATCCTGGGCAATGGCGATGACCGTTTCGCGCAGGTCGGTGGTGAGGCGGGCGTGGGTCATGGCGCCGTCGCGCCACGCTGCAGCCACTCTCGAGCGATGAACAGGGCCGCCAGTGAGCGGCCCTCGGAGAAGTCTTCGCGCAGCATCAGCTGGTCGATCCGTGACAGCTTCCACGGCACCACTTCCAGTTCTTCGGGCTCATCGCCCTGCAGCCGTTGCGGATACAGATCGCGCGCCACCACCAGCCACGACTGGTGGCTCATGTAGGTGGGGGCAAGGGTCATCGCGCGCAGCACGTCAACGCGGTGCGCGCCGTAGCCGGCCTCTTCCTTCAGCTCGCGGTCGGCCGCGTGCTCCGGCGTTTCGCCGGCATCGATGCGGCCCTTGACCAGGCCCAGTTCATAGCGGTGCATGCCGGCGGCGTATTCACGCACCAGCAGCACGGTGTCATCGTCCAGCATGGGCACCACCACCACGGCACCGTGGCCGCGGCTGACCAGTCGCTCGAAGCGGCGCTGTTCACCGTTGGAAAACTCCAGGTCCAGGTGCTGGCGCTGGAACGGGCCGTTTTCCTCATCGGTGATGCGGTGGATGATCGGCAGGGGACGGCTCATGCGGTATACCCCGCGCGGGCCGATAGAATGGACGGAGGAAGCAACATGTTCATGAGCCCACGATGCTAGCAGAGACACCCCCCTCCCCGCAGGACGCCCGCCCATCCGTTCTGGAGAACGCCGCATGCGCGTGACCCGCTGCCCCGTGTCGATTCCCCTGCAGGCCGGCCAGACCGTGTCGCTTCCCGAAGACGCCGCCAACCACCTGCTGCGGGTGATGCGACTGCGCGAGGGCGATGCCTGCGTACTGTTCAATGGTGATGGGCATGACTATGCCGCCACGATTGTCGTCGCCGGCAAGCGTGATGCACAGGTGCGGATCGAAGCAGCCACGCCGCTGGCCAACGAATCGTCGCTGCGGATCACCCTGCTGCAGGGCGTGGCGCGCGGCGAGAAGATGGACCTGATCCTGCAGAAGGCCACCGAACTCGGCGTGGCGGCCGTGGTGCCGGTCAATGCCGAGCGCACCGAAGTAAAGCTGGATGCCGCGCGCGCAGAGAAGCGCGTCGCGCACTGGAACAACGTGGTGCAGTCCGCCTGCGGCCAGTCAGGGCGTGCGGTGATTCCGCAGTTGGGCCCGCCGTTGGGCTTGGCCGCAGCGATGGCGGTGCTGCCCGCCGATACACTGCGCCTGACCCTGGACCCGGAAGGCAGCCACCGCCTGTCCACCCTGCAGGCAGCGCCCGCAGGCGGCGTGGTGATCGCCATTGGTCCGGAGGGCGGCTGGTCGCCGCGCGATCGCCAGCAGTTGGCGGCAGCGGGCTTCCAGGGGCTGCAGCTGGGGCCGCGGATCCTGCGCACGGAAACGGCGGGGCTCGCCGCGATCGCGGCCCTGCAGGCACGCCTGGGCGACATGGGCTGAGGCGCGCGCCTGCGACCGTGGGTCGTGGGTAGGTCAAGGCCGTTGCTCGTGGTGGGTGACGACCGTTGGTCGTTACGCTTCGGCCTGGGCAAGGGCGTGACGACCACCGGTCGTCACCCACCGGGTTGGTCGTCACCCACCGGGCTGGTCGTCACCCACCCACTGCTGGGTTCAGTGCAGCGAATCCAGTGCGGTTTCCACCGCGTCCAGGTTCGGCAGCAGCGCGCTCTGCTCACCCAGCAGCACGCGCATGTGCACGCTGTCGGGAAGGGTTTCTTCGGACGCATCGGCCAGCAGGCCATCGCGCGGCACCGAAATCAGCTGCGGGAAGCTCTGCGTCAGCAGCGCGAAATACGGGCGCTGGGCATTACCGGCCAAGGCCTTGAGCACCACGACCTTGTTGTTGCCGCCGATGCTTTCCTCGCCCAGCCCGGACAGCCGCGCAAAGGACACCAGCGGCACCTCCCAGCCGTGCCAGGCCAGCGTGCCCAGCAGCCAGTCGGGACCTTCCGCGCTCGCCTGCACCTGCACCTTGGCCATCATTTCGGCCACGGTGGCATTGGGCAGCAGCACGCGTTCGGGACCGGACTGGATCAGGACCCCGCGGATCTCATCGTTGTTGGCATGGCTCACTGTGCTTCCCCTTGTTCCGGACGTGCCCAGCGGGCACTGATGGCCTGTGCGAGCTCCTGCGGCTCACCGGCGAACATGCCGGCCGCCACCACGGCGGTGGCCGCGGCCGGGTCGTAGCAGCCCTCGCCCACCTGGCCGCCCACCCATGCACCGGCCTCGGCCAGCGTCAGTGCCGGGTCGACCTGCAGCAGGTCGGCACCACTGAGCAGGATCACCGCGCTTTCGCCCGGCGGCAGCCGCGCCAGTTCCAGGCCCTGGGGTCGGCTTTCGAACTGCAGTCCGCCATCACGCAGCACGGTGGCGGTGTCGTCGGACAGGATGTAGACGTGGCCTTCCAGCACATCTGCGCCGGTTTCGGCGAGCAGCACCGGCAACGGCGAAACCCGCGCCATCTGCTTGACCAGATTGCCGTAGCGCGCGCCGTCCAGCGGCATCCGCACCAGCAGCGGTACGTCCAGCGCCGACGGCAAAGCGGCCAGCAGGCGCCGCAGCGCATCAGGGCCGCCGATGCCGGCCAGCACCACCACCGCGCCGCGCGCGCCGCGGCGTGGCCCGGTACCGGGCGGCGTGTCGTCCATGTCCACCAGCGATAGGTGGGCCGAATCAAATACCGGCAACGCCGGCGGCGCGGCGGTCTGGCGGCTCACCGCAGCGGGCGCGGCGTCCTCGTCCAGCAGCGCCCAGCGGCTGTGGTCGGCCAGCGGCGGCGGCACCACGGCGCCTGCATCGACAGGCGTGGCAGGGGCGTCGGCTTCGGGCAGGTTCGCCGCCAGTGCCTGTTCCAGCGTCTGCGGCTCCTGCCACTGCGCGGGTGCTTCATACAGGCTGTCGCCCGCCAGCAGATCAGCCGCGTCGACCGCTTCGTCCAGGTGGAAGTCCAGCGGCGCATCAACGTGCAGCTGGGCCGGCGTATCCGGCATCCCCGGTTCGATCTGCAGGTCTTCTTCGATTTCCGCACCGGGCGGCAGCACTTCGCGATGACCATGCAGCTTGGCCGCCAGGTGCCGCGCCCAACGCTGGGTTTCCCAGCCTTCGCGGCGCGCCGCCAGTTCGGCCTCGTCGAACACCAGGGTGAAAGCCGGCGAAGACAGCGCATCGTCCAGCCGTTCCAGGGCGGCTTCCACGGCGGGCTCCAGTGCGATCACCACGGCCTGCGGGGCAAGCGCGATCAGCGTTGCAGGATCCAGCGCATCGGGATCTTCTTCCAGCACCAGCGCCACGCCGGCCTGGACCAGCGCCTCGCGCAGGCGGTCGCGGGCCGCGCCCGGGCGTGCCAGCAGCGCGACGGCCGGCGGCAGGCTTGCATCATTCTCGGACACGGGCGATCCCCAGCAGGTCGTACACGTTACGCATCAGGTCCAGCTCCTGGTAAGGCTTGCCCAGGTAACGCTGCACGCCGATTTCGAAAGCGCGCTGGCGATGCTTGTCGCCGCTGCGCGAGGTGATCATCACGATCGGCACGTCGCGGTAACGAGGGTCGGCACGCATCGCGGTGGCCAGCTCGTAGCCATCCATGCGCGGCATCTCGATATCCAGCAGCATCAGGTCCGGTACGCGTTCTTCCAGCCGCTCCAGCGCTTCCACGCCATCGCGCGCCACGCTGACTTCGAAGTTGTGGCGTTCCAGGATGCGGCCGGTGACCTTGCGCATGGTCAGCGAATCGTCCACCACCATCACCACCGGCACCTGGCGCTGCTGTTCCAGTTCGGCCACCGGCAGCGAACGCTCCGGGTTGGCGACGAAGCGGCGCACCAGCGGTGCCACGTCCAGGATCACCACCACGCGGCCATCGCCGGTGATGGTGGCACCGTAGATGCCCGGCACCGAGGCGATCTGCAGGCCGACCGGCTTCACCACGATTTCGCGGTTGCCGAGCACCTGGTCGATCGCCACCGCAGCGCGCAGGTCGCCGGCCCGCACCAGCAGCAGCGGCACCTGCGCCTGCCCTTCGGCACGGGCCGGGGCCTGGCCGATCAGGCTGCCCAGGTCATGCAGCGTGTACTCCTCGCCGCTGTAGCGGTAGGTGCTGTCGCCGGCCTCGAAACGGTCGCGCGAAATACGGCCGATGCCACTGACCGAACCCACCGGGACGGCGAAGGTGGTCTCGCCGATCTGCACGAACACCGCCTGGGTGACGGCCAGCGTCTGCGGCAGGCGCAGGGTGAAACGAGCGCCCTGGCCGCGTACCGAGTGGATTTCCACGCTGCCGCCGAGCTGGCGCACTTCGTTGCGCACCACGTCCATGCCCACGCCGCGCCCGGCCAGCTGGCTGAGCTGGTCGGCGGTGCTGAAGCCGGAGGCGAAGATCAGGTTGTCCAGTTCGTTGTCGGCCAGGGTGGCATCGGCCTGGATCAGGCCGCGTTCCAGCGCGCGCCGGCGGATCGCTTCGCGGTCCAGCCCGGCACCGTCGTCGGCCACGTCGAGCACGATTTCAGAGCCTTCGCGGTGCAGGCGCAACGAGATCTCGCCTTCCACCGGCTTGCCTGCCGCGCGCCGCTGTTCGGCCGTTTCCAGGCCGTGGGCGACGGAGTTGCGCAGCATGTGCTCCAGCGGCGCCACCATGCGATCCAGCACGTTGCGATCGAGTTCGCCGTGGGTACCTTCCAGCGTCAGGTGGACCTGCTTGCCGGTATCGGTACCGGCCTGGCGCACCACACGGCGCAGGCGCGGCACCAGCCCGTCGAACGGCACCATGCGCGCGCGCATCAGGCCGTCCTGCAGTTCCGAGCTGACGCGCGACTGCTGCTGCAGCAACGAATCGTACTGGCGTGAGAGGTCGTCCAGCACGCCCTGCAGGCCGCCAAGATCGGCTGCTGATTCGTTCAGCGCGCGGCTGAGCTGCTGCAGCGTGGAGAAGCGGTCCAGTTCCAGCGGATCGAAGCTGTGGTCGGCCTGCTCCTGCTCGCGCTGGTAGCGCGCAACGATCTGCGCCTCGGTTTCCAGGTCAAGACGGCGCAGCTGGTCGCGAAGACGGGCATTGGTGCGGTCCAGTTCGCCCATGGCGCCGCGGAAGGCACCGAGCTGCTGTTCCAGCCGCGAACGGTAGATCGCCACTTCACCGGCGTGGTTGACCAGGCGATCGAGCAGGTCGGCACGCACGCGCACCTGTTCCTGCTGCGGACGCGCGCCGCCTTCTTCCTCGCCGCCGGCTTCCACCGGCAGTGGCGCGGACAGCGGCAGGCTGGCGATCAGCTCGGCCGCACTGGGCGCGGCAGCGGCGGGTTCGTCGGCCTCGGCCTGCGTGGCCGGCCGGCCCTGGGTACGCGCATCGAAAGCAGCCACCAGGTCATCGGCCGCTGCCACCTGGCGATGGTTGCCGGTGAGGGTGAGCATCTGGTGCAGGCGATCGAAGCCGCGCTCCAACAGCTGCACGTCGCTGTGCTCGATGCTGGTGCGTCCGGCGAACACCGCTTCCAGCAGCGACTCGATGCCGTGGCCGAGATCACCGATGGGATTGATGCCGGCCATGCGCGCGCCACCCTTCAGCGTGTGCAGGTCGCGCTGCAGGCCGGCCAACGGCTCACGGTCCTCCGGCGCGGTGCGCAGTTCGCTGATCAGGCCGTCGCAATGGTCGAGCAGGTCCTTGCCTTCTTCGACGAAGATGTCGACCAGCTCGCGGTCCAGCACGCTGAAGTCCAGCGCATCGGCGCTGCCGACTTCTGCTTCGACTGCTTCCGCTTCGACTGCTTCGTTATCCGAGGCGTCCACAGCGTCCTGCAGGGCAAGCTCGCGCGCATCTTGCGGCACCTCGGCTGCACCGGCGCTGGACGAACCAGCAAGCGATGCAGCGGCAGGCTCCATCTCGAAGTACGGCTGCTGCACGACGTCGGCTTCGGCTTCGGCTTCGGCTTCGACTTCGGCTTCGACAGCGAGCGGTTCCGGTTCCTCGGCGTATGGCGCCGTAGCCGGCTCATCGGCATCGCTGTTCTCGGCGAAAGCCGCGTCCTCGCGCGCCGATCCGGCATCGCCGGCGACAGAGATGAGCTCGCCCGCGTCTTCCTCTACGGAATCGTCGATGACGTGCAGCCCTTCATCCAGCGCTTCCTGCAGCGACACGGCTTCGCCGAAGGCGGCACTGCCCTGCAGTTCGTCGGACAGCGCCTCGCCCGCCTCCTCGCCCGCCTCCTCGCCGGTCGCCCCGCCGGTCGCCTCGAGCGCCTGCCCGAGCGGTTCGTCGTGCTGGGCGGCAGGTTCGACGGCACCCGGCACGTAACTGTCGGGCAGCGCGGCATGCGCTGCGTCGTCCAGATACAGCGACAGGTCCTCTGCGCCGGTCAGCTGCACCTCGACATCGTGGTCCTGGGCCGGTTCGGCGGTGGCCTGGTCGCTCTCGTGCGATGTTGCCGCCGGCACGTCGGCTTCCGCGACGAAGGTCGGCTCGGCGCCCCATTCGTGCTCGACCGACGGCGCCGGTAGCGGATCCAGGAACGAAGACAGATCGTTGGCGCCGGTCAGTTCGACCTGAGCCACGGCCGGCGCGTCGAACGGTGCGACCTGCTCGTCGCTGGACCGTTCTTCAATCCGTGCAACCTCATCGCTGGCGGACTCGCGCTCGGGCTCGATGACGTGCAGTTCGCCGCTGTCGACCATCGCCTCGGCGATCTGCTCGACCTCGACCTCGACCTCGGCCTCGGCCTGCGCTACCGGCTCGGCCGCGTCGATCACCTCGAGGTCGAGATCGACATCGGCACTGACGGCAGCAGGGTCTGGCTGCGCCTGTTCAAGCACATCGGCGGCATCTTCCATCACCGGCCAACGCGCTTCGGGCAGGGTCGCGGCGAGCGCCTGCAGGCGTTCGGCAAGTTCCTGCTGCAGCGGGATGCGGGGCGATTCGGCCTGCAACGCCAGCATCGTGGCTTCGATCGCGCGCGCAGTGGCGTCCAGCGCATGCACGCCCTCATGGCTGGGCGCTTCGGCAGCCGCCAGCGAGCGCTTGATGTAGCTTTCGGCCGCGCCGGTGACGGAGGTGATCTCCGGCACATCGGTCATGGCGAAGGCACCGTTCATGGTGTGCACGGCACGCAGCAGCGGATCGGAGACCGGCTGCGGGTCGACGCGCGACGACGCCAGCCACCCGTGCAGGGTGGCCATGTGCGCTTCCACTTCGGCTTCCAGGATCTCGCGCAGCACGCTGTCGATGCTGGCCGGCGCACCCTCGAGGGAGGCGGGCGCCACATCGGCGGCGAAGGCTGCTTCCAGCGCATCGATCCCGGCCTGTTCGTCCGTTCCGGAAACCGCCGTGGCGACCGGATGGATGGGCAGCGGCACGTGGAAGGTTTCTTCGCCGGCGCCAACGCGGTCGGCGATCGACTGCAGCGCCTGCAGGTCCGCGCTGACGCGCTGCCCACTGCGCAGTGCTGCATTGAGTTCGGGCAGGGCGTGGTAGGCCTGTTCGACCACGGCCACCACCGCCGGCGTTGCCGGGCGGGAGCCATCCAGCACGCGGTTGAGCATGCCTTCGATCTTCCAGGCAAACTCGCCCAGCGTACGCGCGCCCACCAGGCGCCCACTGCCCTTCAGCGTGTGGAACACGCGGCGGATCGGACGCAGGCGGTCCATGTTGTCCGGCTGCGCGCGCCAGGCCGGCAACAGCCCGCCGAGGTTGATCAGTTCTTCGTCGAACTCTTCCAGGAACACCTCGCGGATGTCCTGGTCGATGTTCTCAGCCTGCTCGTCGAATCCACCGTCGAGCGTTTCGGCGGCGGCAACCGGCGTTTCGGCCAACAGCGGCGCCTGCGGCTCCGGCTGCGGATTGAAGTCGGCCGCAGCCGCGGCCAGTTCGGCCAGGAAGCGCGCATCGGCATCGTCGACCACCGCAGAGTCGGGCGACGGTGGCTCAGCTTCATTTGCCTGCAGCGGCTCGGACGATGCGAACGGCGCCGGTTCGGCAGCAGTGATCACATCGAATCCTGCCGGCGCCTCGATGACCGAGGCTTCCAGCGCTTCCAACGAAAGGACATCGTCGGCACGGCTGATGCCGCCCTCATCGAAGCGGAAGCTGACCGGCTCGATCGCATCGTCTTCCGCCTCGACTTCGGCCAGCACCGGGTCGAAGTCAGCGCCATCGATCAGCAGCAGGCCATCGTCGGCGTCGCCGAGCACTCCGGGCACGTCTCCGTGTGCAGCAGCATCGGCGAGCGTGCCCTGATCCTCGTCGGCGACGGACAGATCCACCTGGGTAACCGGTTCGACCGTCCAACGCGTGGCATCGGCGGCATCTTCAGCGAATACCGGATCGAAGTCGGTGAAGGTCGGCGCGCGGCTGTCGCTCTCTTCAGGCGTCGCGTGGAAGCTGCCGAGTTCCCAGGCCGGCACCTGCGGCGGAACCGCGGTGGTCGCGGCGAACACCAGCGTCGGGGCCGCCGGTTCGGTCGGTACATGCTCCAACGGTGCGCCGTCGAGCGCTTGCGCATCGGCAGGTGCATCGGATGCAGGCTCAAGGCCCTGCACGTCCAGCGCAGGTACGGTCGGCGCGGTGTCGAATACAAAGTCCGGCAGCGGCGGCGGCACCTGTGCGGGGGCCACGACCAGTGCGGGCAGCTCCAGCGTTTCCAGCCCGGGCACCGCGAGCGGCGGCGGCAGCACGGCTTCGCGCTGCACCGGCTGCGGCGCCGCATCGGCCAGCGGCTCGACGGCGGCGGCGTTGGCTACCGGCAGCGGCCAGTAGCGCAGGGCTTCCAGGCTGCTGCGGGTGATCTCCAGGATGCTCTCGCGCCCGGCGCGACGATCGCGCAGCGCTTCCAGGTAATACTCCAGGCTGGCCATTGCATCAGCCAGCGTGTCCAGCTGGCGTCCGCTGGGCACGCGCTGGCGCCCGATCAACTCGGCGTCGATGTACAGCTGCACGCCCTTCAGGTAGTCGGCCGGCACCGGCAGGTCGAGCATGCGCAGCGCGCCGCCGACTTCGCCCAGCAGGCGCGGTACGTCCTGCAGCTGTTCGTGGTTCCAGTTGGTTTCGATGAAGGCGACGAAATGCTCACGGGCCACGGTGAAGTTGGCGATCGCTTCGTGCGCCAGCACTTCCAGCGTGCGCCGGGTTTCGGCGGCGGAAGGGTCATCTTCGCCGCTGCCGGTCGCGCCCAGATGGGCTACCTGGTCATCCAGCGAAGCGTCCACGTACAGCAGTGCACCGGCGACATCCAGCAGCAGGCTCTCGTCGATCTGCTGCTCGCCCGCGACCACGCTGCTGAGCGCATCGCGCTGCTGCACCACCACGTTGCGCGCTACGTCCAGGCCCATCATGGCCAGCGTATCGCCCACCGCGGCAAGTTCGTTGACCTGCTGCTGCAGCTGCTGCGGCGCGCCGCCGGTGCGCAGGTGCAGGTCCAGCGCGTCCTTGATGCGCAGCAGCTCTTCCTTCACCGCGTTGCCGACGGTATCGAGCAGTTCGCGGTTGCGCCCGCTCAGGCTGCCGCGGGCGTGGTCGAGTTCGGCTTCGGTAGCGCCGACGCTGTCCGGCGCAAAGGCCAGCAGCACGCTTTCATTGATGCCCGCCACGCCACGCGCGGCACGGATTTCGTTGAGCAGCGGCAGCAGCACGATCGGAATGTCGCGGTGGCCGTTCTGCAGGCGCTCCAGGTAATCCGGAAGCAGCACGCTGCCACGCATCAGGGTCGCGCAGGATTCATCGCGCTCGGCGACCTCTCCATTGCCGATCGCCACGGCGAGCTGTTCCAGCTCCTCGGCCACCATCGCCGGTGCATACAGTTCCACCATGCGCAGCGTGCCCTGCACCTGGTGCAGGTAGCCGGCGCACAGGCGCATGCGGCTGGCGTCGGCGGGCGCCTCGACGAAGTACTCGACCTCGTTGCGCACCTGGCGCAGGGTCTCATCCAGCTCCGGCTTCACCCAGCCCAGGGCGGCATGGCTCATTGCATCGCGCAGGGTACTCATGGGCGGACTCCGGTCGCCAGCGAACGCATGCCGCGCGGGGCATGGCATGCAGTGTGGCGGAAATAGTGACGATGCTTCATCAGGTAATCCTTGCTTCCCCGTACTGCCGGCTTACGCCGGCAGCTTGAAGTCGGCGACCGAGCGGCGAAGGTCGGCGGCCAGCTGTGCCAGGTGGCCGATCGATTCGGCGGTCTGCCCCGCACCCTGCGAGGTCTGGCCGGTGATCTGCCGGATCACGCCCATGGTATGGGTGATGTCCGACGCGGCCGAGGACTGCTGCTGGGCGGCCACGGAGATGTTCTTGATGAGGTTGTTGAGGGCGTTGGACACGCGCTCGATCTCGGTCAGCGCGGTGCCGGCGTCCTCGGCCAGGCGTGCACCGGACACCACCTCGGCGGTTGTCTGCTCCATCGAGGTGACCGCTTCGTTGGTATCGGCCTGGATGGCCTGCACCAGGCCTTCGATGCGTCGCGTCGCACCGGAGGTGCGTTCTGCCAGGCGCTGCACTTCATCGGCCACCACGGCGAAACCGCGACCGGCCTCGCCTGCAGAAGCGGCCTGCACCGCCGCGTTCAACGCCAGGATGTTGGTCTGCTCGGAAATGTCGTTGATCAGTTCCACGATCGAGCCGATTTCCTGCGAAGACTCACCCAGCCGCTTGATGCGCTTGGACGTTTCCTGGATCTGATCGCGGATCTGGTCCATGCCCTGGATGGTTTCGCGCACCACGCCGGCACCTTCGGCGGCGATGACCACCGAGCGCTGCGCCACTTCGGCGGACTCGGAGGAATTGCGCGATACCTGTTCGATGCTTGCCGCGATCTCGCCGATGCGGTCCGAGGCGGTGGTGATCTGGTTGGCCTGGTGGCCTGCCGCTTCGGCCAGCTGCATCGCCGTGGCCTGGGTTTCCTGGGTGGACACGGCGACCTTGGCCGAGGTGTCGTTGATGGTGGTCACCAGGTGGCGCAGCTCGTCGACGGCGTAGTTGATGGCGTCTGCGATGGCGCCGGTCATGTCTTCGGTCACCGACGCTTTCACCGTCAGGTCGCCCTCACCGAGCGAGCTGATTTCATCCAGCAGCCGCATGATGGCCTGTTGGTTGCGGCTGTTGAATTCCACCTGCGTCTGGTAACGCAGTTCCTGCTCGCGCGAACGTCCGCGCACCGAGGTGCTGACGAAGCCGATGATCGCGATCAGCGACAGCGCGCCGGACACCACGCCGATCCAGAAGTTCGGGAACAGCCGCGTATCGCTGGCCGAGCCGAAGGAAGAGAACGCGTTGAACAGGCCCTTGCTGTCGGCCAGCATGTCCGACGAACCGGCGGTCAGGCTGGCGGCCGCGGCCTGCGCGGCGAACAGCTGGCGCGAGCTGGCCAGGATCGCATCGGCGTCGGTCTTCATCGCCGTCCACTGCTGCTGGGACTGCTCCAGCGCGGCCAGCGCGGCAGCGCCACGAACTGCGGCGATGCCCATGTCCTCGTTGCCGTTGCGCAGGCCGTCGAGCACCTGGCTGAACACGGTGATGTCGCGGGCCAGGGCATCGCCGGCGCCGGCGGCACCGGAGCCACCGGCGCGGATTTCAGTGACCCGGCGCGCCATCGTGCCGGCGACCACGACCTGCTGCAGCGCGCTGTAGATCTGCGCCGACGGTGCACCGGAGGCACTCATCGCGCGCACCACTTCGTTCAACTGTGCCTGCAGGCCCGGCACGGCACCGGTGAAGTTGTTCGCGTTGCCGGCCAGGGTCAGCACCGCCGGCTCACTGGACACCAGCTGGGCGGCACTCTTGGCCAACGGCTGCCAGGTCGCGGCCAGCTTGCCGATCGGGGCGGACACGCCCGGTTCGGTGCCGTAGCGGCCCTGCAGGGTGGCGACGTTCTCATCGATCGCGGTGCGGGTGGCCTTGAACGCGGTGAAGGCCTGCGCGTTGCCGGCCACTGCTTCTCGTCCCTGGTTGGCCAGCTGCTGTGACAGCACCTGCAGGTCGGCGGCCTTGGTGCTGGCGTCGGCCAGGCGGCTGCCCTGCCAGGTGGCCACGCCGGTGTTCAGGCCGAACAGCGCCATCGCCAGCAGCAGCAGGATCAACCACGCGTTGGTGCCACCCAGGCGCACCTTGGCCGCCTTGCTGGAATCGGAAGCAGTACTCATCGTTCAACCTCGATGTTCAATGCAATGCAGGAACGGAAGCCAGCGTTCAGGCCGCGGCTTGCCGGAATTCGGGAGTGCGCGACAGCAGCGAGAGCGAGAAAACGCCCCAGTCGTGGTCGTCGGCATGGAAGGCGCGTTCGACGAAGTGGGCGTAGCGCCCCTCGGCCAGTCCACCGGCCGCCACTTCCTGGTCCAGCTCGAAACTACGCTGGCCGTAAAGTTCGTCGATGGTCAGTGCCACATCGCCTCCGGCCTGGCGCATCACCAGCACGCGCTGGCCTTCCTGCTGCACCGTGCGCGCGCCTTCCAGGAACAGTTTCAGGTCGATCACCGGGAACAGGTTGCCGCGCAGGTTGCCCACGCCCAGCAGCCACGGCTGCGCGCATGGCACCGGCGTCACCGGTGGCATCGGCACGATTTCCACCACCTCGCGGAAGTCCGAGACCAGGCGGCGATGGCCGACGCGGTACCCCACCCCACGCCACAGGTCCTGGGCGAACTGGCGTTCGGGCAGCTGCACCGCATGGGCCAGGCTGCGGCGCTCGTACGCTTCGAGGATGTCGAAGGGAGAGCGCATCAGGACACCAGCTCGTTGATCCGCGCGATCAGGTCTTCCTCGCGCGGCGGCTTGACGATGTAATCGGCAGCCCCCTGGCGCAGGCCCCAGGCCTTGTCGGTTTCCATCGCCTTGGTGCTGACGATGATCACCGGGATGTGCTTGGTGGCCGCGTCGCGGGCCAGTGCGCGGGTGGCCTGGAAGCCACTCATGCCCGGCAGCACGACGTCCATCAGCACCAGCTGCGGCAGCTGGCTGCGAACCAGTTCCAGCCCGGCTTCGGCGTTGTCTGCCTCTTCGACCTCATGCCCTGCCTTGCGCAGCCATTGGCTGAACACCGCACGGTCGGTCGGTGAATCCTCGATCAGGACGATACGAGCCATTTTGCCTTTCCCCCCTGGTCAGGCGTTGACGTATGTGCGGATGGCACCCAGCAGTTCTTCGCGCGTGAAAGGCTTGGTCAGGTACTGCTCCGAGCCGACGATGCGCCCGCGCGCCTTGTCGAACAGACCATCCTTGGACGACAGCATGATCACCGGCGTCGACTTGAACAGCTGGTTGCCCTTGATCAGCGCACAGGTCTGATAGCCGTCAAGCCGCGGCATCATGATGTCCACGAAGATGATCTGCGGCTGCTGGTCTGCGATCTTGGCCAAGGCCTCGAAGCCGTCGGTGGCGGTCACCACCTCGCAGCCTTCGCGTTTCAGCAGCGTTTCCGCCGTCCTTCGAATGGTCTTCGAATCGTCGATGACCATCACCCGGAGTCCTGCGAGCTCCCCGCCCGCAGTCATGTTCTCAGTCATTACCGTTCCCCATGCGCGGCACTTCGGTCGGTGCCGCTGCGAAGGCGTATCTATATCGCACTTGCGTGACCGCCAGCAAGTTCGGCGACGACTTTCGTGCGTGAGGCCCGTCCGGCCGTGTTGCCGGGGGCCGGAATCATGGGCCGCACGCAGCGTTGCGCGCAGACAGGCGGGCACGCCGCGGGCGGAGCCGCTACCATCAGCACCTTGCCTGACAGGTGCCGCCATGCCGTTGAACGTCATCGTGGTGATGGACCCCATCGCCCATATCAAGATCGCCAAGGACACCACCTTCGCCATGCTGCTGGAAGCGCAGCGCCGAGGCCACGCATTGCATTATGTGAAGCCCGGCGGGTTGAGCCTGGACAACGGCCGCGCTGTCGCGCGCACCGCCCCGCTGCAGGTGCGCGACGACCCGGCCGACTGGTACACCCTGGGCGAATTCAGCCAGACCGTGTTCGGCCCTGGACAGGTCGTGCTGATGCGCAAGGACCCGCCGGTGGATGCCGAGTTCATCTACGACACCCAGGTCCTCGACGTGGCGGCCACGGCCGGCGCGCGGGTGGTCAACAATCCGCAGGGACTGCGCGATTACAACGAGAAACTGGCCGCCCTGCTGTTCCCGCAGTGCTGCCCCCCGACCCTGGTCAGCCGCGATGCCAAGGCGCTGAAGGCCTTCGTGCTGGAACACGGCCAGGCCGTGCTGAAGCCGCTGGACGGCATGGGCGGACGCTCGATTTTCCGCAGCGGCACCGGCGATCCGAACCTCAACGTGATCCTGGAAACGCTGACCGATGGCGACCGCAAGCTGACCCTGGCGCAGAAGTTCATCCCGGACATCACCGCCGGCGACAAGCGCATCCTGCTGGTGGACGGCGTGCCGGTGGATTACTGCCTGGCGCGGATCCCGCAGGGCGATGAGTTCCGCGGCAACCTGGCCGCCGGCGGACGCGGCGAAGGCCGTCCGCTGAGCGAGCGTGACCGCTGGATCGCAGCCCAGGTGGGCCCGGAGATGAAGCGGCGTGGCATGCGTTTCGTCGGCCTGGACGTGATCGGCGAGTACCTCACCGAGGTCAATGTGACCAGCCCGACCTGCGTGCGTGAACTCGACGCGCAGTACGGCCTGAACATTGCCGGCCAGCTGTTCGATGCCATCGAGGCCGACCTGCCGCGATGAGCGCGATGGTTTCCCCCGGTGCCGGCGGCCGCGAATCACAGCGGCTGGGCGCGACCCTGGCCCTGTCCATCGCCCTGCATGCACTGTTGATCCTGGGCGTGGGGTTCGCGGTGCGCGGCGACGCCCCGCTGGTGCCGACGCTGGACGTGATCTTCACCCAGACCCAGACCGCCCTGACGCCCAAGCAGGCCGATTTCCTGGCCGCCGCCAGCCAGGTCGGCGGCGGCGAGCACGACAAGGCGATGCGTCCGCGCGAGAGCCAGACCGGCGTGGTGCCGCAGGCGCTGCCCGGCAGCAGTCCGGTACCGCAGCAACGCCAGGATGCCGCCGCCCCGCCGCCGCCTCAGTCGCGGGTGGTGAGCAGCCGCAATGGCGAAGAGCAGGTGGTGCGGGCCCAGCAGCAACCGATGCCGGAACAGCCGCGCCCGGATTCGCCGTTGAACGCGCGCGAGCAGCGCGATGCCGAGATGGCCCGGCTCGCCGCCGAGGTACATCTGCGCTCGGCGCAGTATGCCAAGCGGCCCAACCGCAAGTTCGTTTCCGCCAGCACCCGCGAATACGCCTGGGCCAATTACCTGCGCGCCTGGGTAGACCGGGCCGAACGCGTGGGCAACCTGAACTACCCCGATGAAGCGCGCCAGCGCCGCTTGGGCGGACAGGTGGTGATCACCGTGGGCGTGCGCCGCGATGGCAGCGTGGAAAGCGCGCGCATCCTGCGCTCAAGCGGGACCCCGCTGCTGGACGAGGCGGCCCTGCGCGTGGTGCGGCTGGCGCAGCCGTTCCCGGCACTGCCGCAGACCAAGGACGACGTGGATATCCTGCAGGTGACCCGCACCTGGGCGTTCCTGCCCGGTGGCGAATTGCGCGACGACTGAGGGGTGTGTGTGTTTGCCGGGCTGCGCCCGGCGCCTGCTTTTTTTCGAGCAACGTCAACGTCAACGTCAACAGCTGCAGGGTTGTTTGTGGGCGGGGCGGGGTGGGTTGTCCCCATCCGCTTGCTCGCCGGTGCAGGACCTCTGCGGATGAGCGTTCCCGCCAACCCACCCCGCCCCACCTTCGACAGGTCCAAGGCGGCCTTGGAGCACGCGGCTCTGGTAGCGCCGACCCATGGTCGGCGGAATGTTTCAGGTGAACGGATAAAGGCCGCCGAGCATGGCTCGGCGCTACTGCTTTTCTATTTCTTTATTACGCGGGTGACGGTCCCCGGAATCTGTCATGGGCCGGGCAGTGGGGCTGGGCGGGGGCGTTGAGCGCCATGGATGGCGCGAAACGAGGCCCGCATGGATGCAGCCTTTGCCGTCCCCCGACCAGCCCCACCGCCCGGCCCAACCCAGCTGCGGCAACCAGCAGCCACCCGCGAGGGGGTCCACCCGTTCGCGCCCTCAGCGCTGTCTGGACGCCCGCAACGCCTGCTGCTCGACCAGCGTCAACGCCACGTTGTCGCGCAGGTACGCCGGCTCCACCCGCTCCGGGGCGATCGCTTCGCCGCGCGCCAACAGCGGCAGCGCGAGCGCCAGAACATCCGAAGCACGCGGCAACGCCGTGGCGTCCACGCTGATCAACGCAGTGCCCAGCTGCGCCACGATCGCGCCCTCGGCCGCGCCGAAGCCGGTGCCCACGCCGGCGCAGCGGATTCCCTCGGGCAGCACCACCGCCTGTGGCGGGCACACCCGCTCGGCATCCTGCAGCCAGGGCAGGCCGTCGACCCGCTGATAGCGGGCCACGTAGACCTCGCCCATCCGCGCATCGATGGCAGCCAGCACCTGGCCTGCCTCGGCCGGCGCGCGCATCGCCAGTGCCTGCAGCGTGGAAACCGGAATGAGCGGGCGATCCAACGCCAGCGCAACGCCCTGCGCCAGCGCGATGGCCAGGCGCACGCCGGTGAACGCGCCCGGACCGCGGCCCAGGGCGATGGCATCAAGCTGCGAACGCGCGATGCCTGCCTCGGCGAGCAGTTCCTCGGCCCACGGCAGGGCCAGCTCGGCGTGCCGGCGCGGCGCGATCTCAAAGCGTTCGCGTACCTGCCCATCCACGTGGACGGCAACGGAGCAGGCTTCGGTGGACAGTTCAAAGGCGAGCAGTTTCATCGTTTCAATGGTCAGAACAGGGAGAGCGGCGTACCCGGCGGCGGCACGTCATCGGGAGCAGGCGCAGGCGCCGCCGGCAACCATTGTGGGGCAAAGAAGGCCTGTACATCGGCCAGCGCGCGAGTGCGCCGGAACGGTGGCAGCGAGTCCAGGAAGACCCGGCCGTAGCCTCGGTTGAGCAGCCGTGGGTCGCACAGGACCAGCACGCCGCGGTCGGTCTCGCTGCGGATCAGGCGGCCGACGCCCTGCTTCAGCGCGATCACTGCCTGCGGCAGCTGTTCGTCGCGGAACGGGTTGCCCCCCTGGGTGCGGATTGCCTCCAGCCGGGCCTCGAATACCGGGTCGTCCGGTGCGGCGAAGGGCAGCTTGTCGATGACCACCACGCTCAGCGCATCACCGACCACGTCTACGCCCTCGCGGAAACTGGCCGATCCCAGCAGCACCCCGTTGCCGGATTCGCGGAAGCGCTGCAGCAGCGTCGCACGCGGCGCCTCGCCCTGTACGAACAAGGGCCAGGGCCCGCCGCGCAGCGCTTCGGCCGCCTCGCGCAGCGCGCGATGTGATGCAAACAGCAGGAAGGCACGCCCGTGCGAGGCCTCCAGCACCGGGCGCAGGGTGGCGATCAGCGCGGTACCGAACCCGCGCGCGGCCGGATCCGGCAAGCCTTCCGGCAGGTAGCACAGCGCCTGGGTCGGCCAGTCGAAGGGGCTGGGCTGGACCAGGGTGCGCGGATCGTCCAGGCCCAAGCGCTGGACCACGTGTTCGAAGCCACCGCCGACGGTCAACGTAGCCGAGGTGAATATCCACGCCGCCAGCGTGCGCTGCCGGTGTTCGCGCAGTGGACCGGACACATCCATCGGCGTGCGCTGGCAGCGGAATCCCCGCGGGGTGAGTTCGTACCACAGCACATCGCCGGCTTCGCCAACCGCCGTGTCCGGCTCGGCATCGAAGTCCAGCAGCGGCGCGTCATCGCCCAGCCAGCGACCGAGCCGCGACACCGCCTCGCGCGCGCGCGCATGGCAGGCGTCCAGCCCGGACGAGGCTTCGCGCAGGCCCTCCAGCCCCTGCAGCAGGGCATGCAGTGCACTCATCGCCGCATCGAAACCATCGCGTACCTGCGGCACCGCCAGCGCACGCCACTGCGTGCCGCGCGATGGCAGGCCGTCCATCGCGGTACGCAGGTCGATCAGCGCGTGCTCCAGCGCTGAAACCGGCGCCTGCAGGGCGGCCTGCGCACCGGCCACACTGCGCGCTTCCAGCAGGCAGTCGCGCGCCAGCTCCTGCCACGGACGCATGCCGAAGCCTTCACCGAAGAACTGTGCCGCCAGCTCGGGCAGCTGGTGGGCTTCATCGATGACGAACGCCTCCGCCCCCGGCAGCAGCTCGCCGAAGCCTTCCTGCTTCAACGCCAGGTCGGCCAGCAGCAGGTGGTGGTTGACCACCACCACGTCCGCGGCCTGGGCGCGCTGGCGCGCCTGCACCACGAAGCAGTCATCGTAGTAGGCGCAGTCAGGGCCAAGGCAGTTGTCCACCGTGGAGGTGACCATCGGCAGCAGCGGGGAATCGTCGGCCAATGCATCCAGTTCGGCCATGTCGCCATGCCGGGTACGCCCGGACCAGGCCAGGATGCGCTGGAACTCGGCCGCTTGCTGTGGCGAGCTGAAACGCGGCTCGCCGCGCGCCTGCTGCAGCCGGTAACGGCACAGGTAATTGGCGCGCCCCTTGAGCAACGCACTGCGATGGCCGACGCCGAGTGCCTGTCGCACGCGCGGCAGGTCGCGATGGTAAAGCTGGTCCTGCAGCGCGCGGGTACCGGTGGAGATGATGGTTTTCATCCCCGACAGCAGCACCGGTACCAGGTATGCATAGGTCTTGCCGGTGCCGGTACCCGCCTCGGCCAGCAGCAGGTCCCGCTGCTGCAATGTTTCGGCAATCGCTTCGGTCAGGCACAGTTGCGCCGGGCGTGGCACGAACGCGTCCAGGTGGGAGGCGAGCGCCCCGCCCTGGCTCAGCGCCTCGCGGCTGGCATGGACAAGATCAGGCTTCATCAACGCTGACAGGATACCGGGTGGGGAGCGTTTTCGCCGGGCCGCGCCCGGCAGCGCAGAAGCCGAAGCGAACAGCTGGGGGTCTGTGTGTTGGCGGGACGGGGTGGATTGGCGGGGGACGGCAAGGACTGCATCCATGCGGGCCTCGTTTCGCGCCATCCATGGCGCTCAACGCCCCCGCCAACCCACCCCGCCCCACCTTCGACAGGTCCATGGAGGCCTTGGTAGCGCCGACCCATGGTCGGCGGAATGGTTCAGGTGAACGGATAGAGAGCCGCCGACCATGGGTCGGCGCTACCGCTTTTTCTCTTTTTTCTTGCGCGGGTGGTGGGGCTGGGCGGGGGCGTCGAGCGCCATGGATGGCGCGAAACGAGGCCCGCAGGATGCGGCTTCTGCCGTCCCCCGCACAGCCCCACCGCCCGGCCCAAACCCAGCTCCAGCCTGAAAGCCACCCGCGAGGGGGTCCCACCCGTTCGCCGACCTCAGTAGCGCATGATCGGCGGCACGGTGCAGCTGGCAATCTGTGCATGCGCCGACACGGCGTTCTCTTTCTCGCCGCGCGCCAGGCGCGCCTGCTCGATCGTCGCCCAGTGCCGACGGCACAGCGGACCGGTTTTTGATCCAAGCTGCAGGGCCTGGTGCGCGAACTGTTCGGCCGGGGCCCATTGGCCCTGCAGCAGCGCGATCTCGGCGCGCTCCTGCAGCACCGCTGGATCGTCGGTCACCAGGCCCAGCGCCCGGTCCAGATGCGCTGCCGCAGCCGCCAAGTCACCGGCCTGACGCTGCGCCTGCGCCGACTGGCGCAGATCGTCGACCTGCGGATCGCGCAGCGGCGCCACCGATACTTCCTTGTCATCAGGACCTGCGGCGGCCTCGACTGCGGCCATGCGCTGGGCGGGCGTCGTGGTATCCACTGGCGCCACCACCGGCGGTGGCGCGCTGACACAGGCAGCCAGCGAGGCGCTCAGCGCCAGTGCAACCAGGGACACGCGCAGGGTACGGAAAGACATGGCACTCACCTCGGGGACGTCGAAGGCGCTGGCTGCGCCGAAGGTTCTGCGGGAGCATCCGGCTTGGGATCCAGGCCGAACCAGCTGCGCCAGCCCCCACCCTGCTGGCCACCCTCTTCGGGCAACGCGGCAGGCGGGGCACAGGGCGCGTACGCTGGCGCATAGCCGACCACGAACGGGAAGCGGCGGGCGCCGGGACAGCCCGCATCGGTGGCGCCGGTTCCAGTGGCCTCGACGTACTGGTAGTCCAGGCCCTTGTCACTGACCCGCAGCGGCGCGGTCGGCAGGCGCGAGAAGATGCCCGACCAGACCCGCATCGCGCCGGTGGCGCCGAACAGTCCGGTCTGCTCGTTCTGGTCGTTGCCCATCCACACTACCGCCAGGTGGTCACCGGTGTAGCCGGCATACCAGCTGTCACGGCCGTCGTTGGAGGTGCCGGTCTTGCCGGCCGCCTGCAGGCGCGCCAGGCCATCGGCGTTCAGGCGCTGGGCAGTACCGCTGGAGACCACCTGCTGCAGGCCGATGCTGATCAGGTTGGCGGCGATCGAATCCCCTTCCTGGGCCGGCGCCGGGGTCTTGTCATAACGCTTCAGCAGTTTGCCCTGCGGATCCAGCACGCCACGCACGGCATGCAGCGGCTGTATTTCACCGCCGGATGCCAGGAACTGGTACAGCTGGGCCATCGCATACGGGCTCTGGTCGGTCGCGCCCAGGATCACCGCCGGATTCGGGTCGGCCTTGATCCCGGCCAGCACGTGGATGAGCTGGGTGACCCGCTCCGGACCCACCTGCATGCCCACCCGCACGGTGGCCTGGTTGTACGAATGTGCCAGCGCATCGACCAGCCGGACCGTGCCGTGGCTGCGGTTGTCCGCGTTGCCCGGCGACCAGTTGCGGTTGCGCCCAAGGTTCACGGTGACCGGTGAATCATCCACCCAGCTGGCCAGCGAGTAGCGATCCGGCTGGGCAAGCGCCAGCAGGTACACGAACGGCTTGAGCAGCGAGCCGACCTGGCGCTGCGCCTCGATGGCCCGGTTGAAGCCCGGCGCGGAAACATCGCGGTTACCCACAACGGCCAACACGTCCCCGTTATGCACGTCGGTCAGCACCAGGCCGGCCTGGATCTCCGGCCGTTTCTTGTTCTCCAGCGATTTCACGGTGCGGGTCACCGCGCCTTCGGCGTAAGCCTGTGCGGACGGCGCCATGCCACTCATCACGCTCATTCCTGCGCCCTGCAGCACCGACTCAGGGTAGTCATGGCCGAGCTGGCGACGCACCAGGTCGATGTAGGCCGGGAACCGGTTGGCCGCCACGATGCCGGGATTCTTCGGCACGCCCAGTGGCGCCTTCACGGCGCGCTGGTATTCCGCATCATCGATCAGCGTGGCCTCGTGCAGCTTGCCAAGCACGAAGTTGCGCCGGTCCAGCGCGCGCTCCGGATTGCGCCGCGGATCGTAATAGGACGGCCCCTTCACCAGGCCGATCAGCAGCGCGATGTGCTCGCTTTCCAGCGATGACAGGTCGCGCCCGAACCAGAACTCGGCGCCCGAGGACATGCCATGGATGGCCTGGCTGCCGCGCTGCCCCAGATACACCTGGTTGAGGTAGGCCTCGAAGATGGTGCGCTTGTCATACCGCGCTTCCATGATCAGCGCGAACAGCACTTCGTTGAACTTGCGGGTGAGCGTCTGTTCCTTGCCGATGCCGAGCAGGCCGCTGCGCGCCAGCTGCTGGGTCAGCGTGGAAGCGCCCTGCCGGCTCTGCCCTCCGGACCGCACCGTCACCCACACCGCGCGTGCGATGCCGGACAGATCGATGCCGTGGTGACGGTTGAAGTCCTTGTCTTCCACTGCCTGCAGGCCGGTGACCAACAGGTCCGGCGCTTCTTCCATGCGGATCAGGCGGCGCTCTTCCTGCTTCTGCCCGTACAGCGTGGCGATGCGGGCCGGATCCAGGCGCGCGGCCTTCAGTGCCTTGCGCCCTTCAGCATCACGCAGCGAGGCGATGCTGCCGCCGGACAGCGTCAGCTCCACCCGTCGCGGCGCCACGCGGCCGTCAACATCGTTGTAACCACGACTGGAAATGGTGAAGCGCGAGCCCTTCACCGCGTAGGTCGCCGGCGCCTCGCCGACGCCGTCATCGCGGTACGCCGACGCGGCCAGTTCGGTCTTCAGCGTGGCCGCGTCCATCGCCTTGCCCGGCAGCAGGACCAGCGGGCGCGCGTACACCCGCGTGGGGATCTGCCAGCGCAGCTCCCCGAAGCGCTGGGTAACCTGATGGTTCAGGTACACCGTATACGGGATCAGGAAGCCCAGCCCCAGCGCAACGGCGGCCATGCTCCAGGTGATCAACCGACGGCGCCAAGGCGAAGCGCCGGTGTCGTTGTCGTCGTCGAGATCGTCGATGTCGTCGGAATCGTAGCGTCGGGGCACAGGCAGGGCGCGATATTTGAATGCGCCGAGTCTACCCCAGGCCCCGCGAACGCTGCCTGTTCCCGTCCCCGCCGTTGGGTTCAGTTCAAGCTGGCCGCGGCGCCGGGCAGGCTCAGCCGGGCAGTCCGCCGGTGCGGCCCACCACGCCGTCGCGCAGTCCCTTGCACATGAACACCAGTCGCTGCCAGCGCGCCGGAAGGAACAAGGCGTTGCCGATGAACTTGAGCACCAGTCGCGGCACATCCTGGGCGATCCACACCCGCGGGGTATAAACGCGGCGATACAGCAGCACCCGGTTGCGCATGATGAAGTACAGGCGGAACGGTTTGTGTACGATCACCCCGTCCTGCTTCACCCGTGAAGCGAGCAGCTCCTCACCGATGCTGTGCGCCATCTGCGCATCGCATATGCCGTGCAGGGACAGGCCCGCACGCTTGGCACGAAAGCACCAGTCCATGTCGATGTTATCGATGAACAGTGCTTCGTCCATCGGTCCGATCCGCACCAGTGATTCCACCGGAACGAGCGAACCGGAGGTGATCAGGAAATCGCAGGACACCCGCTGCCCTGGCCCGCCGCGCAGTTTGCGGTTGAACGGAAATCCAAAGCGCACGAACGGCGCCAGCTCGCCGCTGCGCGCATCGCGGAACTGCGGCCCCACCGCCGCCACGTCACCGCCCTGCTGCAGCTCGACCAGCGCCGCACCCAGGGTGCGCACCATGCCTTCGGCCAGCACGCTGTCCTGGTCCATCATCAGCACATGCAGGAAACCCAGTTCGCGCGCGCGTTCGCAGGCCCGGTTCAACGCAGCGCCCAGGCCGACGTTGAGCGCCGATGGCATCACACTCACGCGGCGATGTCCCGCCAGCAGGCCGGCCACGTCCACCCCACCGCTGCCGTTGTCGAACACCACCACGTGTCCCACCTGGGGAACCACGCTGGCCACTACCTGCTGCAGCAGCGCGGGGTCCGGTCCATAGGTCACGATCACCGCGCAGGTAGACTGCGCGTCGAAACGCGTTGCATGTCCTCGTCCGTCCGCATGGCGGACCGCGTTTTCGGCAAGAGGGACAGCAGCAGGCATGGAAGACCGTGGCAGAGGGATGCAGCGGCAGGACTATAGCGGACACGGCAAGCGGCCGACAGCGCAACGGCTCAGCGCGGAAGCCCGCCTGCCTGGAGGACACGTGCTTCGAACGCAGGAAGTTCAGCAAGCGTGGGCTGCAGTTGGCGGGCCTGAAGGGCGGCGCGCGCCGCGAACCCGACATCTCCACTGCCCAGCCGTTCACTGCCAATGGCAACCCAGCGCAGGGCAAGGCGGTTGCGCGCCACCCCCAACCCGGGATCGGTCGGCGCCAGGGTCTGCCACGCCTGCAGGCAGCCGCCGGCCGCTTCCACCCGGTTCTGCCGCAGTGCGTCCTCGAAGCAATGGCGGCTGGCCGGCAGCAGGCGCTTGGCCGCCGCAACGACGCGCCGGTCGTCCGGGGCGAGCGACTGGGCTTCGCGCAGCGCATCGTAGGCACTGGCACCGGGCGGGGCGATCAACTGTCCGCGCGCCTCGGCCTCGCCCAACTGTTCCAGCAGGCGCCCGAGCTGCTTCGTGCTGGCACCGGGACGCACACCGCTGCCGCGTTGTGACTGCCTTGCCAGGCGGGCACGCTCCACCTGCTGGCGGGCCGCCGTGAGCTCACGCGAGGCTCCCTGCAGGCGTTGCGCATCGTCAAGCCGCGCCGCGGCCTCATCGAAGCGGTAATCCGCCGCCAGGCGCTGGCCCTGCTTCAGCAACGCGGCGGCCAAGCGCCCGCGCTGGAGGGCAACGGCCGGGTCGTCCCCCGCAGCGTCCAGCGCAGGTTGCAGCTGCGCCAGAGCAGCGTCCAGCCGGCCACGCTGCAGCTCGCGGGCAGCCTGACGCGCACGCAATTCCAGCGCGCGCGACAGCGCCTCCTGGCTGGCCGGAAGGTCGGCATGGCCCGGATCATACTCACGTGCGCGCCGTAACAGCCGGGCGGCCTGTTGCACATCCCCACGCTCGCTGGCCGTGCGTGCACGCAGCAGTAGATCGCTGAGCGCGTCTTCACGCGCCTCCAGGGCCGCCACGTCCACAGGACGCAGTTCGAGCACGCGCTGGAGCAGCGGCAGGACATCTTCCGGGGTGTCGTCCAGCCGTCCGGCAGCCAGTGCCTGGCGCGCCTGGCCCAGCAGCACGTCAAGCCCGGCGCCTGCTGCCTGCCGGTCGCGAAGCTGGCGCGCGAGGGCCTCGCTGGCCGGCTGTGGCACCTGCAGCTGCCGCGCCAACGCGAGCGCTTCGGCGGCCGAACCGAGGTCGTCCCGGGCCAGCGCCTCCGCGCCCCACCGCAGCGCCGCCGCGCCGGTCCGCGCCAAGCCCTCGCGTGCCTGGCTGCGGTCGCCATCCAGCGCCAGTGCAGCCTGGAAATACTCGCGCGCGCCACTGCCATCGGCTGCGCTCAGGCGGCCCGCCAGCAAGGCACGATCTCCCTGCTCCAGCAACTGCTGGATGCGCGGCTCATCCCAGAACCAGTCGGCCAGCGGCCTTCGCAGCAGGATCAGGGCGAGGAACAGCACGACGGCAGCCAGCAGCGCCCAGCGCCAGATCCTGTGCGTGTGCCGTGCCTGCAGCCACCACCAGCGCCCTTCCTGGCGTACGCGCTGCAGCGCATCGTGTCCCGGCCCGCCTGCGCGACGCGAATTCCTTTCCATGTGCGAAGACTAGCCCGGAGGACGTGAAGTTCAGCCGAGCCTGCGGACCTGGCTGACACCAGGCAGCGCATCCATCTTGCCCAGCAGCGCGGAAAGCTGGTCGAAGTCGCTGACTTTCAGCCGCAGGCGCAGGTGGGCCTGGCCACTGTTGCGGACGTTGTCGCTGTGGATGTCCAGCACATAGGCATCTTCCTGCGCGATCAGGTTGGTGATGTCCTTCAGCAGCCAGCGCCGGTCTACCGCATCGATCACCACATCCACCTCGTAGCCGCTGCCGGCCTGGCCCCACTCCACCGGCAGGATGCGCTGCGGACTGGTTGCCGAAAGGCGGGCCAGCGACGGGCAATCGGCGCGGTGCACGGTCACCCCGCGGGTGCGCGTGAGGTAGCCCACGATGGGTTCGCCGGACACCGGCTGGCAGCAACGGGCCAACTGGACCAGCAGGTTGCCCACGCCCTGCACGGTGAACTTGCTCTTGCCCAGGCCCTCGCGGCGTGCCGTCGGACGCGGCAGGGCCGGCGGCGCAGGCGGCTGGCTGGCGGCGCGTTCGGCCTCCAGGAGGGCCCGGCTGACCTGGTTGGGGCCGGTGTCGCCCAGTGCCACCTGGATGTACAGGTCCTCCGCACTGTCGGCATGGAATTTCCTCAGCACCGTGGAAAGATCAGCCTGCGCCAGGCCCAGGCGTTTCAGCTCCCGGTCCAGCAGCTCGCGGCCGGCCTGCACGTTGCGCGCGCGATCCAGCTTGTGGAACCAGTTGCGCACCTTTTCGCGTGATCGATTGCTGGCGAGGTAACCGTTGGCCGGCAGCAGCCAGTCGCGCCGCGGGTCGGCTTCCTTGGCCGTCAGGATCTCCACCCGATCCCCGCTGCGCAGCCGATAGGTCAGCGGCACGATGCGGCCGTTGATCTTCGCACCACGGCACCGGTGCCCGACCATGGTGTGCACGTGGTATGCGAAGTCCAGCGGGGTGGCGCCCTGTGGCAGGTCCATCACCTCGCCCTTGGGGCTCAGCGCATACACCCGGTCCTCGGTGAGCTCGGCATCCAGCGCACCGGCCAGTCCACTGGCCGAAGCCTCCTGTGCCTGCTCCAGCAGCTGCCGCATCCAGGTGATCTTGCGGTCGAACGCCTTCTCGCCGCCCTTGCCGCCTTCCTTGTATTTCCAGTGGGCGGCCACGCCGAGTTCGGCCTGCGCGTGCATTTCATGGGTGCGGATCTGCACCTCGATCGTGCGCCCTTCCGGCCCCACCACGGCGGTATGCAACGATCGGTAGTCGTTGGCCTTGGGGCGGGCGATGTAATCATCGAATTCGCTCGGCACCGGCGCCCACAGTGCGTGCACCACGCCCAGCGCGGCATAGCAGGCGCCGACATCGTCGACCATCACCCGCACCGCGCGGATGTCGTAGAGCTGGTCGAAAGACAGGCGCTTCTTCTGCATCTTCCGCCAGATGCTGTAGATATGTTTCGGTCGGCCACTGACTTCGGCGTTGATGCCGTTGGCCGCCAAGTCACGCGACAGCAGTTTCTTGACGTTCTCCACGTAGCGTTCGCGGGCAACGCGGGTCTCATCCACTTCGCGCGCGATGCGCCGGTAGGTATCCGGCTCCAGATGCCGGAACGCCAGATCTTCCAGCTCCCATTTCAGCTGCCAGATACCCAGCCGGTTGGCCAGCGGCGCATGGATGTCGCGGGTCAGCTGGGCCAGCGCGCGGCGCTGTTCTTCATCGTCCAGCTTGTCCGCCGCGCGCATCCGCGCCAGTTGCCTGGCCAACAGCAAGGGCACCACGCGCAGGTCCTGGATGATCGCCAGCAGCAGTCGACGCAGGCCTTCGCTGTTGCGGCCCGCTTCGCGCCCGGCATGCAACGCCCACACCTGGTCGGCAGCATCCAGGCCGTCCAGCAGGCCGGTGACGGCGGCCGGGTTGGCCAGCGGCAGGCCGGCGACGCGGCCGCGCAATGCGGGTAGATCGAACAGCAGCGCGGCCACCAGCGAGCTTTCGTCGGCCGAGAGCAACGCCAAGGCGTCGAACGTATCGCCCAGTACCGACCAGTTGGCGTCGACCATCTCGCCGTGCCCGACCTGGGCCCATGCACCGAGCAGTGCCTCGCGCAACGGTTCGTGGACCGCCGCGGCGGAGGGGCGGTTCAACAGAGTATCCAGGCCAGGCACGGAAGCGCGGTTCACGACGATCACAGATAAGACGGGTACGAACTACACTAGCGCCGCACCCGTTCAGGGACAATCGCTGCGAGGACATCCGCGCGCCGATGTTCATTCCCGACGCGCCTGCCCTACACTCGGCCCAATCCCCATGGAAACCACCCAATGACCCTGCCTTCGCCCCGCCTGCTTGCGTGCTCGCTGGCCCTGCTGGCCGTTTCGTCCACGGCGTGGGCCCAGCGCATCGTGGAAGGTGACCTGCAGCAGCAGATGAGCCCGGCCGAGTTCAAGGCCGCCGGACTGGACAGACTGCAGCCGGTCGAGCTGGCCAACCTGAATCGCTGGTTGCAAGGCAAGGTGGAAGCCGCGTCGGCCGCCGCCATCCAGGCTGCGCGCGAAGAGGGCCGCAAGGCCGTCGTCGAAGAGCACCGCGGGTTCTTCGACTTCGGCAGCCGCGAACCGATCACCAGCGTGCTGCCGGGCGAGTTCCGCGGCTTCGCCCAGGGCCGGGTGTATGTGTTGGCAAACGGCCAGCATTGGGAGCAGACCGACAGTGCCAATGTCGGCGGCGTGCGTCGGCAGGATCCTCAGGTCAGCATCGCCCCGTCGGTCAGCGGCGCCTGGTATCTGCAGATTCCCGGCGTCAACACCCGCGCCAAGGTGAAGCGGGTGAAGTGAGGGCGGGCCGGGCCGACAGTGCCCGGCCATGCTCCGCGCGCTAGCGCGTCTTGTGCAGTTCGGCAGCGCGCTGGGCGACTTTCTTGGCCGAAATGCCACCCCGCCCGATCAATTCCTGCGCGAACAACGAGACACGCAGTT
This sequence comes from Stenotrophomonas sp. NPDC078853, assembly GCF_044901215.1. NCBI lineage: Bacteria > Pseudomonadati > Pseudomonadota > Gammaproteobacteria > Lysobacterales > Lysobacteraceae > Stenotrophomonas > Stenotrophomonas sp. NPDC078853. The sequence continues at coordinate 336,025 of NZ_JBJDOQ010000003.1, forward strand.
CCTCCACGTCCCAACGCAGCGCCTGCCAATGTGGCCGATCCTGCATCCCCTGCTCACGGCCCTTCTGCAGCGCCTCCAGGAACGGATGCAGCTCCAGCATGCGGGCCTGGTCGCGCGGTGGATCGCGCTTGGCGCGCTCGGTCCGCAGCAGCATGGCCTTGAGGTAGCGCGGGTACTGCGACAGCGCATCGGCAGGCGTGTCGCGCAGGAAGCCGGCATGCACCAGCCCGGCCAGCTGCCGCTCCATGTCATCCAGATTGCCGCGCGCCCAGCCCATCAGCGGTGCCTCCAGCGCGGGTTTGATCTCGGCCACCAGGCCGAGGATCGACTCGGCCAGCTTCAGGCGCTCCATCGCCTCACCGAACAGTGCCTTGCCCGCGCTGTCACGCCGCTGCGCGAACGCCTGCGGGTCCCGGATCGAATCCAGGCCCTCGGCCAGCACGGCATTCATCGCCGCGTCCACGATGTCGCCGCGCAACCTTTCCTGCGACTCGATGGCCGCGTACAACAGGCCGGTTTTCGGTGACACCGGCAACTGCTTGCGCGCCTGCTTGGCCTTCTCGGCCAGGCCGATCTCCAGCAGTCGGCGTACGCCGCGTGGATGCGCTTCAGCGGCCTGCTGCGGATCGGCGAAGATGCGCAGCGCAGCCGAATCCCCTTCGTCCACCAGTGCCGGGTAGGCCGGCACGCCGGCTTCGCCGGGCACCTGCAAGGGGATCGGTGCAGACGGGAAATCGCGCAGCCCTTCTGCTGCCATGTCACGCCCTGCGCGTGCAGCGAAGGCATGACCGGCCTTGTCACCGAAGCGTGCGCGCAGCCCCTCCAGGTCACGCGAGGTTGCCAGTACCTTGCCCTGCTCGTCGCGCAGGCGCAGGTTCATGTGCAGGTGGGTATCGACCGAGTCCAGGTCGAAGTCGAGCGCGGCCACCGCCGCGCCCGTCGCACGCGACAGGAACCGTGCCAGCTCGCCGCGGATGTCATCGGCACTGGGCTGCGGGAACGCTTCGGCGAAGGCCCGTGCGAAGTCCGGTGCGGGCACGTAGTTGCGCCGCATGGCCTTGGGCAGGCTGCGGATCAACGCTGTGGCCTTGTCCGCCACGAAGCCCGGCGCCAGCCAGCCCAGTTGCACCGGATCCAGTGCGTTGAGCAGGTGCAGCGGCACGTCCAGCGTTACGCCATCGTCGTCCGCGCCGGGTTCGAAGCGGTAGTTCAGCGGCAGCCGGGCATCGCCCAGCGCGAAATACTTCGGGAACCGGTCTTCTTCGCTGCCTTCGCCGGGCAGCAGATCGACGAGTGACCAGGACAGGCCATGCCGCTGCGCAGGCGGCAGGCTCTTCCACCAGGCATCCAGTCCGGCTGCAGAGTGGATATCCGACGGAATCCGGTCCAGGTACCAGCGCGCCTGCCAGCCTTCGTCGGCGACGATACCGGCGCGGCGCAGCTTGGCTTCCTCTTCGCGCGCCTGTTCCAGCACCTTCTGGTTGTCGGCGACGAAGCTGGCGCGGGTAGTGATCTCACCGGTCACCAGTGCCTGGCGTACGAAGATGTCGTGCGCTTCAGCGGGTTCGATGCGACCGTAGTGCACGGGTTTCTTCGGTGCCAGCACCAACCCGAACAGACTGATCTGTTCCGAGGCCAGCACCTGTCCCTGCGCACGCGACCAGTGCGGATCGAAGTGCTTGCGCAGCAGCAGGTGCGGCAGCTCGGCGATCACCCAGTCCGGCTCGATCGCCGCATTGGTCAGGCCCCAGATCTTCTGCGTATCCAGCAGGGTGGCGGCGAGCAGCCACGGCGGCGGCCGCTTGGCCAGCGTAGAGCCCGGGAACGGCTGGAAACGGCGCTGTCGTGGCGCTTGGAAGTCACCTTTTTCGGTACGGTGGCCGATCTGCGTAGGCAACCCGGCGATCAGCGCGCGATGCAGTGTCTGGTAGGCCGCAGAACGTGCGCGCTCGCTGAAGCCACCGCCTTCCGGTGCCTGCTCCTTCTGCGCACGCACCGCCACCGGCACGGGCGCCTGCTCGGCCGGCTTGCCTTCGCGCGCCAGTCGCGCAGCGCGATGCAGCTGGCCACGCGTGGCCTTGATCGCGGTGGCGTCATCGCTGGCCGCGGCCGGCGCCTTGCTGCCCGCCAGCAGCGGCGCCAGCGAAGCCTCGGCAGCCTCTTCGGTCCAGCCCAGTTCCTCGCACAGCAGGCGCAGCTGCCGGTGCAGCTCGCGCCACTCGCGCATGCGCAGGAAACCGAGGAAATTGCGCCCGCACCAGTCACGCAGCTTGGACTGGGTCAGGTCTTCATGGGCCTGGCGGTAGGCATCCCAGAGCCGCAGCACGCCGACGAACTCAGAGCGTCCATCGGCGAACTGGGCATGCGCGGTATCGGCCGCCCCACGGGCTTCGGGCGGACGCTCACGCGGATCCTGGATGCCCAGGAACGAGGCGATCACCAGCATCGGCTTCAGGCAGCCGGCCGCCTGCGCGGCCACCAGCATGCGCGCCAGTTTGACGTCCACCGGCAGTCGCGCCATCTGCTTGCCCACGGCCGTCAGGCGACGCTCGCCATCCACGGCCCCCAGTTCGGCCAGCTGCTGCCAGCCGTCGGCAACCGCGCGCTCGTCCGGCGCTTCCAGGAACGGGAAATCCTCGATCCGGCCCAGGCCCAGCTGCAGCATGCGCAGGATCACCCCGGACAGGCTGGAGCGCCGGATCTCCGGATCAGTGAAGTCCGGCCGGGCGTGGAAATCCGCTTCGGCGTACAGCCGGTAGCAGATGCCCTCGGCCACGCGTCCGCAGCGTCCCTTGCGCTGGTTGGCGCTGGCCTGGGAGATCGGCTCGATATGCAGGCGATCCAGCTTCTGCCGTGGGCTGTAGCGCTTGACGCGGGCGAAGCCAGGATCGACCACGTAACGGATGCGCGGCACGGTCAGCGAGGTCTCGGCCACGTTGGTGGCCAGCACGATGCGCCGGTTCGGGCCCGGGTTGAACACACGGTCCTGGTCCTGGTTGGACAGCCGCGCATACAGCGGCAGCACCTCGGTCTGGCGGTACTTGCGCCGTTCCAGCGACTGGTGGGCATCGCGGATCTCGCGCTCGCCCGGCAGGAAGATCAACACATCCCCGCGCGCGTCGATCCGGGTGATCTCATCGATCGCACTGACGATGGCATCGTTGACCGTGCGCTCGCCCTGCTCTTCGCCCTCGCCTTCCAGCGCGCGGTAGCGCACCTCCACCGGGTAGGTGCGCCCTTCCACGCTGATCACCGGCGCATCGTCGAAATGTTCGGCGAAACGTCCGGTATCGATGGTCGCCGAGGTGACGATCAACTTCAGGTCCGGCCGCTTCTTCAGCAGCTGCTTCAGGTAGCCGAGCAGGAAATCGATGTTGAGGCTGCGCTCGTGCGCCTCGTCGACGATGATCGTGTCGTAGCGCGACAACCAGCGATCGCTGGCGATTTCCGCCAGCAGGATGCCGTCGGTCATGAATTTGATGCGGCTGTCTTCGCTGACCTTGTCATTGAAGCGCACCTGGAAACCCACCAGCTGGCCCAGTTCGCTGTTCAATTCCTGCGCTACGCGGCTGGCCACCGCACGCGCCGCGATCCGCCGCGGCTGGGTGCAGCCGATCATCCCGGCTTCGCCTCGGCCGGCAGCCAGGCACAGTTTGGGCAGCTGGGTGGTCTTGCCCGAACCGGTTTCACCGGCGATCACCACCACCTGGTGGTCACGGATCAGCGCGATGATCGACTCGGCTTCACGCGCGATCGGCAGCTGCGGGTCCAGAGTAATGGCCGGTTTCTGGCTGGCCCTTGCCTGGCGGCGCTGTACCGACGCCTGCAGTGCCTGCTCGAACGCTTGCGCCAAGCCAGCATCCTGCGGCTTGGATTGCCAGCGCGCGAGCATGCCGAGCAGGCGCCCCCGGTCGCGGGTCATCGCGCCGTCGAGGGCGGTCCGCTGCTGCGACAGGCGGGAGGCCGGGTTTTTTTCAATAGAGTTCATCAATCGATTCGTTTAAAAACTTGATAGCGACCAGACATTAGTTCTGGTCTATCGTGAAGATCATCTCATCCACAAGGAGAAACGTCCCCATGGCAAAGACCAAGAGCATCACCAAGGCCCCGGCACTGGCCAACGCGAAGGCCGCCCAGACCGGCAAGCAGAAGCTCGCCGCGGCAGCACCTTCCGCACCTGGCATTGATATCGGGATCAAGGAAGGCGAGCGCAAGAAGATCGCCGACGGTCTGTCGCGCTACCAGGCTGACGCGTTCACTTTGTACCTGAAAACCCACAACTTCCATTGGAACGTGACCGGGTCGATGTTCAACTCGCTGCACGCCATGTTCGAGACCCAGTACACCGAACAGTGGGCCGCGCTGGACGAAGTGGCCGAGCGCATCCGCGCACTGGGCTTCAACGCACCGGGCTCCTACCGCGAATTCGCCGCGCTGACCTCCATCCCGGAAGAGCCCGGCCTGACCAACAGCGCCGACTGGCGTGAAATGGTACGCCAGCTGGTGGTCGCCAACGAAGCGGTCTGCCGCACCGCCCGCCAGGTGCTGGACGTGGCCGACGACGCCGACGACGCCCCCACCGAAGATCTGATGACCCAGCGCCTGCAGACCCACGAGAAGTACGCTTGGATGCTGCGCTCGCTGCTGCAGTAAGGCCGCGGGGCGAAGCCCCGCTGCCTTACTGGCCCCGCATCCCTCCTATCCCCCGCGCCTGTCGGCGCACCCCCCTTAGCAGGAGCCATGCGGCTGCGCCGCACGGTTCCTGCCCCCGCATCCCTCCTATCCCCCGCGCCTGTCGGCGCCCCCCCCTTAACAAAGGGGGGCTTGCACAGGGTGAGATGGCGTGATGGCGCAGCGCATTGTGCCTGATGGTGCCCGCCGAGCGTGGCTCGGCGCTACCGTGGCCGCTGCGGCGGTAGTTGATTCCTCGCATGCCCGTGGCCGCCATGAACCTGTCGGAGGTGGGGCGGGGAGGCTGTGCAGGACCGTCTGTTGCCATGGATGGCAACAGCGAGCCCCCATGGACGGGTTCACGGCGTGTCCTGCACAGCCTCCCCGCCCCGCCCACCACCCAGCCCTGCCGCTTTTGACGTTCGCGCAGAACGCAACGCAGAACAGCACCCCGCCCGAACGGGTAAACTAGCGGGATGCCTTCCAGTCCCGCGCACGAGCTGCTCCGCCGCGTCTTTGGTTACGACGACTTCCGCGGCCCGCAACGGGACATCGTCGAGCACGTCGCTGCCGGCCATGATGCCCTTGTCCTGATGCCCACCGGCGGCGGCAAGTCGCTCTGCTACCAGGTCCCGGCCCTGCTGCGGGACGGCTGCGGCATCATCATCTCCCCGCTGATCGCGCTGATGCAGGACCAGGTCGAAGCCCTGCGCCAGCTCGGCGTGCGCGCCGAATTCCTGAACTCCACCCTGGATGGCGAAACCGCTGCGCGCGTCGAACGCGACCTGCTGGCCGGCGAGCTCGACATGCTGTACGTCGCTCCCGAACGCCTGCTGACCGGCCGCTTCCTGTCCCTGCTCTCGCGCAGCCGGATCGCCCTGTTCGCCATCGACGAAGCGCACTGCGTGTCACAGTGGGGCCACGACTTCCGGCCGGAATACCGCCAGCTCACCGTCCTGCACGAGCGCTGGCCGGAGATCCCGCGGCTGGCCCTGACCGCCACCGCCGACCCGCCCACCCAGCGCGAAATCGCCGAACGCCTCGACCTGGCCCAGGCGCGGCACTTCGTCAGCTCCTTCGATCGCCCCAACATCCGCTACACCGTGGTGCAGAAGGACAATGCGCGCCAGCAGCTGACCGGCTTCCTGCGCAGCCACCGCGACCAGGCCGGCATCGTCTACTGCATGTCGCGGCGCAAGGTCGAGGAAACCGCCGAGTTCCTGTGCAGCCAAGGCTTCACCGCCCTGCCCTACCACGCCGGCCTGCCGGCCGAAGTGCGTGCCACCAACCAGCGCCGCTTCCTGCGCGAGGACGGCATCGTGATGTGCGCCACCATCGCCTTCGGCATGGGCATCGATAAACCGGACGTGCGCTTCGTCGCCCATACCGACCTGCCCAAATCCATGGAAGGCTACTACCAGGAAACCGGCCGTGCTGGCCGCGACGGCGAGCCCGCCGAAGCCTGGCTGTGCTACGGCCTGGGCGATGTAGTGCTGCTCAAGCAGATGATCGAACAGTCCGAGGCCGGGGAAGAACGCAAACAGCTGGAACGCTCCAAGCTGGACCACCTGCTGGGCTACTGCGAATCCATGCAATGCCGGCGCCAGGTGCTGCTGGCTGGCTTCGGCGAGACCTATCCGCAGGCTTGCGGCAACTGTGACAACTGCCTGACCCCACCGGCCGCCTGGGATGCCACCATCCCGGCGCAGAAGGCGCTCAGCTGCGTGTACCGCAGTGGCCAGCGCTATGGCGTGGGCCACCTGATCGACATCCTGCGCGGCAGCGAGAACGACAAGGTGCGCCAGAGCGGCCATGAAAAGCTGAGCACCTATGGCATCGGCAAGGACCTGGACGCGCGGACCTGGCGCAGCGTGTTCCGCCAACTGGTGGCCACCAGCGTGCTGGAAGTGGACACCGCCGGCCATGGCGGCCTGCGCCTGACCGACGCCAGCCGTGACGTGCTCAAGGGCCAGCGGCAGATCAGCATGCGCCGCGACAGCGCCCCCAGCAGCAGCCGCGAACGCAGCACCCAGCGCAGCGGCAGCGGCCTGTCGGTGCTGCCGCAGGACCTGGCGCTGTTCAACGCGCTGCGGGGGCTGCGCGCCGAACTGGCCCGCGAGCAGAACGTGCCGGCCTTCGTGATCTTCCACGACAGCACCCTGCGCAACATCGCCGAACAGCGCCCGACGTCGCTGGACGAACTGGCCCGGGTCGGCGGTATCGGCGGCACCAAGCTGTCGCGCTATGGTCCGCAGCTGATCGAGGTGGTGCGGGAAGAGGGCTGACGGCGGGTGCCTTGTGCTGCTCCAGGGTTGAACCGGCGGTTCAGGCGGGGCTGCATCGACGCACCGATCCGGCTAAGGTAGCGACATGTCCGTGGCCTCCCTCCTGCTGCGCGTGGTGCTGATGATCAGTCTGTTGCTCAACGGACTGAACGCAGCCATGGCCGGAGAACACCGCATGGACGCGCCTGAAACGGCGCCCGCTGCAGCGCCTCCATGCCACGGGCACGCCGCCGCACCGGCCGGCCTGCAGCCGCCGCTCGCCAGCGATCACCAGACCCTGGCTGCACCTGACGACGCCCACTGCAAACTGAAGGACTGCGTGCGGACCTGCGCGCAGCAACCGGCACTGGCTGCCGAAGGGCTCGCCCTGTTGGCCGCCGACTACGCCGGCACACGTCCACCGCAGCAGCCTGTAACGGGCCATCCAACGCCCGCGCTGCCACGCATCCAACGCCCTCCCATCGGCTGATTCCAACGCCCACGCCCGTGGCGTGACTCGATGCTGGCCCGCGCGCCCCTGCGCCGGACCGGTGATGTCCTGCGTCTGGAGTTCCTTACAATGCGTTTTTCTTCTTCCAATGGTCCGGGCCACCCGGCCCAACCGTCACGCCGCCTGTTCGTGCAGGGCCTGGCCGCCGGCGGCGTGGTCGCCGGGGCCGCCGCCACCGGCCTTCCCTTGCACGCGCTGGCTGCCGCCGGTCCTGCCCTGGCCACCGCGCCGCAGGTCCTCGGTCATTCCCACATCGAACTGGCCATCGGCGAATCGGCGGCCAACTTCACCGGCCGCACCCGCCCGGCGATCACGGTCAACGGCAGCCTGCCCGCGCCGATCCTGCGCTGGCGCGAAGGCCAGACCGTGGACATCCACGTGCGCAACACGCTGGCCCACCCCACGTCGATCCACTGGCACGGCATCCTGCTGCCGGCCAACATGGACGGCGTGCCGGGCCTCAGCTTCAACGGCATCGCGCCCGGCGAGGCGTACCACTACCGTTTCACCCTCAAGCAGTCCGGCACCTACTGGTATCACAGCCATTCCATGTTCCAGGAGCAGGCCGGGCTGTACGGCGCGCTGATCATCGACCCGGCGCAGCCGCCGCCGTATGCGTTTGATCGCGAACACGTGATCCTTCTTTCAGACTGGACCGACCTGGACCCCGGCGCGCTGTTCCGGCGCATGAAGAAGCTCGCCGAGCACGATAACTACTACAAGCGCACCCTGCCCGACTTCCTGCGCGATGCGCGTCGCGATGGCTGGGGCGCGGCGCTGTCCGACCGTGGCATGTGGGGCCGTATGCGGATGACCCCGACCGACATCTCCGATGTCAACGCGCATACCTACACCTACCTGATGAACGGCACGGCGCCGGCGGGCAACTGGACCGGGCTGTTCCGCAGCGGCGAGAAAGTGCTGCTGCGCTTCATCAACGGTGGCTCGATGACCTACTTCGACGTGCGCATCCCCGGCCTGAAGATGACCGTGGTCGCCGCCGACGGGCAGTACATCCACCCGGTCAGCATCGATGAATTCCGCATCGCCCCGGCCGAAACCTTCGATGTGTTGGTGGAACCCAGCGGGCAGGACGCGTATACGATCTTCTGCCAGGACATGGGCCGCACCGGCTTTGCCGCCGGCACCCTGGCGGTGCGCCACGGGCTTCAGCCACCGGTTCCCGCACGCGATCCGCGTCCACTGCTGACCATGGCCGACATGGGGCACGACATGGGGCATGCGATGGACCACGGCGGCATGTCCGGACATGGCATGGACCACGCGATGCCGGCGATGGATCACGGCGCACACGCCGGCCACGGGGCGCACGGTGCAGGCGCCGCCATGCCCACGAAGGTCACCCACCCGCACAGCGAGCGCGGCAATCCGCTGGTGGACATGCAGAGCAGCGCCACTGATCCGAAGCTGGACGATCCAGGCATCGGCCTGCGCGACAACGGCCGCCAGGTACTGACCTACGGCGCGATGCGCAGCCTGTTCGAAGACCCCGATGGGCGCGAGCCGGGACGCGAGGTGGAACTGCACCTCACCGGCAACATGGAGAAGTTCGCCTGGTCCTTCGATGGCATCCCCTTCGCCGGGGCCGAACCGTTGCGGCTCAACTACGGCGAGCGCATGCGTATCGTGCTGGTCAACGACACCATGATGCAGCATCCCATCCACCTGCATGGCGTGTGGAGCGACCTGGAAGATGCACAGGGCGATTTCCAGCTGCGCAAGCACACTGTGGACATGCCGCCGGGCACCCGCCGCAGCTACCGCGTGCGCGCCGATGCACTGGGCCGCTGGGCGTTCCACTGCCACCTGCTGTACCACATGGAAGCGGGCATGATGCGCGAAGTGAGGATCGAAGAATGAGCGTCTCCTTGCACCTTGCACGCAGTGCCATGGGCCTGGCGATGCTGTCGGCGTTGCCCGCGCTGGCGCAGTCGCACGACCACCGCGCCGCCCCAGCAGCGTCGATGGACCACTCGAAGATGGACCATTCGAAGATGGACCATTCCGGCATGGATCATTCGCAGATGGGCCACGCGCAGCATGATGCTGCCGCGTTGCCGCACGAGCCGATTCCCGCGGTCACCGCCGCCGACCGTGCAGCGGCTTTCCCCGCCATCGACCACGCCGCCATGCAGCACGCCCCCTCCATCAACAGCCTGCTGCTGGTGGATCGGCTGGAACACTGGGACGGCCGACATGGCACCGGCCAGGCCTGGGAAGCCAGCGGCTGGATCGGCGGGGACATCAACCGCGTATGGCTGCGCAGCGAAGGCGAACGCAGCGGCGGCCGCACCGATGCGGCGGACCTGGAAGTACTGTACGGCCGCAGCATTTCCCCGTGGTGGGACGTGCTGGCCGGTGTGAAGCAGGACTTCCGGCCGGCGGACTCGCGCACCTGGGCGGCACTGGGCATCCAAGGCCTGGCGCCGTACAAGTTCGAAACCTCCGCCACGCTGTACGCCGGCTCCGGCGGCCAAGTGATGGCCACCGCGGAAGTGGAATACGAGGTGCTGCTGAGCAACCGGCTGATCCTGCAGCCGATGCTCGAGGCCACGCTGGCCGCACGTGATGAGCCGGCCCAGCGCATCGGGCGCGGACTCAACAAGGTCGAAGCGGGCGTGCGCCTGCGCTATGAGTTCAGCCGACGCTTCGCGCCGTACATCGGCATCAGCCATGAGCGCCTGTTCGGCGAAACCGCCGACCGGGCCGAGGCTGACCATGTTCGTGATACGCGCTGGGTGGCCGGCGTCAGGATGTGGTTCTAGGACGCCTTGCCGCAGGCCCCGGTGCACCCTGTGTGCCGGGGCCTTCTACAATGGGCGATGCCTACCACCCTGCGCCGCGCCTGCGTGGACGATGCCGCTGCACTGTCAGGCATCGCCAATGCCACCTATACCGAAACCTTCGGCGATTCGTATCCGCCGCAGGACCTGCAGGCCTTCCTGCACGCGCACTACAGCCTGGAACCGCAACGCGCCGAACTGGCTGACCCGCACGCTGCAGCGTGGCTGCTGGAAGCGGATGGACGCGCGGTGGGCTATCTGGCCGCCCGCCCGAACAGCCTGCCGCATCCCCTGGCCGCGGCCGGGGACAATGAACTCAAGCGGCTGTATGTGTTGGCCAGCCACCAGAATGCGGGGCACGGCGAGCGGCTGATGGGCGCGTTCCTTGAGTGGCTGGACAGCCCGTCACGGCGCACCCTGTGGGTGGGCGTGTGGTCGGAAAACCACGGCGCGCAGCGCTTCTACGCGCGCCATGGCTGCCACAAGGTGGGCGAGTACGAGTTCGTCGTCGGCCACTCGCGTGACCGCGAGTACATCCTGCACCGCCCCGCCTGACTGCCTCAGAAGTCGAACAGGTCCGACAGGAAGCTTTCCTTCTTCTTTTTCCTGTAGCCATGCTGGTTGTACTGGCCCTGCTGCGCATAGCCGTCGTTGTGGCGCTGGCCCAGGTGGCGCGTATCGCGGTGCTGCACGGCCACCGGCGGCGGTGGCGGCTGGCTGTAAGCCGGGGCCGCAGCCTGTACCGGTGCGGGCGGCGGCACGGCCGGCGCGGAGGCCGAACGCTCGATGATCTTGTCCAGTTCGCCACGGTCCAGCCACACGCCGCGGCACTGCGGGCAGTAATCGATCTCGATGCCCTGGCGTTCGGACATGGTCAGCGCCTGGGTCTTGCAAACGGGGCACAGCATCGCTGGCACTCCTGCTAGGGGGGAGACCTGCACTGTAACCGCCCGCCGATGACTGCATGGCAACAGCCCTGACGATCGGCACATGGACCTCCGGCGCATGTCGGTGTGCTGCGGCGGCGGCATAGTGCCACGTGACCCACGCAAGGATGCCCCGATGAACACGACCTCCCGCTTTCCGGTCCTGCCGGCCTCTGTCGCGCTGGTGCTCGCCGTCGCGCTCGGGTTGTGGATACGCGATATCGCCAAGGCCATCGGCACCCCGATCCCCGGCCTGCCGATGCCCTTCGGCGGCAGCCTGCTGGACAACCTGCTGGCGACCGCCCTCGCCCTGCTGACCGCGGCCGTGCTGCTGGCACCGGGGCGCTCGCTGGCACGCAGCCTGGGCCTGCAGTGGAACGGTGCGCGTGGACCACTGCTGGTGCTGCTGGCCACCGTACCGTGCTGGCTTGGCCTGTGGTGGCTGGGCGCGCCGGCCACCGACATCGATCTGCTTTCGCTGCTGATGTTGGCCCTGCTGTTTCCGCTCGCCGAAGAAATCCTGTTCCGCGGCCTCGGCTTCGTGTTCGCCCAGCGCGTGTTGGGGTGGCCCTGGTGGCTGGCCGCCAGCGTGCAGGCGGTGCTGTTCGGCGCCGTCCACTGGCTCGGGTTCGGTGGTCCGGAAGCCGGGGCGATGGCCGCGCTGGTGTTCGCGGTGACCGGCATCGGCGGCTTCGTGTTTGCCGTATTGAACCGCCTGGATGGCTACACCCTGTGGAGCGGGCTGGCCCTGCACGTTTCGCTCAACCTGGCCTGGAACGTGCTCGCCGTGCCGGATGCCATCGCCATGGGCTGGCAGGGCATCGGCCTGCGCCTTGGCGCGGCCGCGTTGGCCGTGCTGGTCCTGTGGGCGCTGCTTCCGCCCCGTGCAAGCCGCACCGGCCCGTTGTAACCAGACCTTACCGATTCCTGCACGCAGGGCTCACCCACGGCCCGCGCATACTTGCGCGCCGCTGGGGCCTGGAGCCTCCGCCGCCCTTGTTCCAATCGTGTCACGGAGCCCGTGCGTCATGTTGTTGTCAAAGCAGAATGTGCAGCCGCGAGTGCTGCTGATCGAAGATTCCGAGGAAACCCTCGAGCTGAGCCGCCTCACCCTGGAAAGCCAGGCCTGCGAAGTGGTGGGGGTCAGTTCGGCGGAGGCCGCGCTGGGCCTGCTCAATGCCGGCGAGCGCTTCGACATGTTGTTCACCGATGTCTGCCTGGGCGGCATCAGCGGCATCGAGGCCGCCAACCGCGTGCGTGCGGCCTTCCCGCGCCTGCCGATCCTGGTCACCTCCGGCATGTGCCAGCACGAGGTGTTGCCGCTGCTGCACCAGGGCATCCACTTCCTGCCCAAGCCGTACAACATGAGCGAACTGCTCGACGCCATCCGCATCTGCTTCCGCCATTCCGGTGAAGGCCTGCCGCACGACGCGCCGCGCGCCGCCTGAGCGGCCTGCCACGGGCGCACCCGCCGAAGCGATGCTAGATTCAGCGCACCGCTTTCGCAGAGGCTGCGCCCGTGACCACCCGACTGACTGCCAAGGATTTTCATCCGGACCTGCTGGAACTGTATGACGGCTATGTACATGGCCGCCTGAGCCGTCGCGACTTCCTCGACCGCGCTGCCGCCTATGCGATGGCCGGCGTGGCCGCCACCACCCTGCTGGCGGCGCTGAGCCCGGATTACGCGCTGGCCCAGCAGGTGCAGTTCACCGATCCGGACATCGTCGCCGAGTACATCACCTATCCCTCGCCCAATGGCCATGGCCAGGTACGCGGCTATCTGGTGAAACCTGCCAAGGCAGCCGGCAAACTGCCTGCCATCGTGGTGGTGCACGAAAACCGCGGCCTGAATCCGTACATCGAAGACGTCGCCCGACGCGTGGCCAAGGCCGGCTTCATCGCGCTGGCGCCGGATGGGCTGAGTTCGGTCGGCGGCTATCCGGGCAATGACGTGCGCGGCCGCGAACTGCAGGCGCAGGTCGACCCGGAAAAGCTGATGAACGATTTCTTCGCCGCCATCGAGTACCTGCGCGCCTCGCCTTTGGGCACCGGCAAGGTCGGCATCACCGGTTTCTGCTACGGCGGCGGGGTGTCCAACGCGGCGGCCGTGGCCTATCCGGAACTGGATGCGGCGGTGCCGTTCTACGGCCGCCAGGCCAAGCCGGACGATGTGGTCAGGATCAAGGCGCCGTTGCTGCTGCATTTCGCCGAGAAAGATGACAACGTCAATGCCACCTGGCCGGCCTACGAGGCCGCGCTGAAGAAGGCCGGGACAACGTACGAGGCCTATGTCTACCCCGGCACGAACCACGGCTTCCACAACGACTCGACGCCGCGTTACGACCAAGCGGCTGCCGCGCTGGCGTGGGAGCGCACGCTGGGGTGGTTCCGGAAGTATCTGGCGTGATGCACTGCGGTACCGGGCGCCACCCGGCATCGCCTTTCAGCGGATCAGAGCCGGATTCCCGGCCGCGCACCCAGGGTGCCCATGGTGAAGGTGTAGCCTTCGTCCATCAGGAACTGCCGCATGCGCATTTCCGCTACCTGCGGTGCGCCCAGGCTGCTGGGGCCGTACAGGGCGTAGACCACCGTCCCGCTTTCAATATCTTCGCGACGTACCGAGATGCCCGGCACCGCCGCGGCCGCCGCCCAGCCGGCACGCAGCTTGGCTGGCGCGATCGACTGCCCGTTGCGCAGCCTGAAACTCAACCAGCGTGTTTCAGAATTGTCCTGCCGTTCGTACTTCGCCATCTGTGCGCTGTCCTCCCGAACCAACCTTGACCATACTCGCCTTCCATGTCAGCTCTGAATGAGACGGAGAAGCGACGCGTGGCCGATGATGGCGCAGCGCGAAGTGGTGCACGCCGCCTGCCTGCCGCTGATCGATTTCTTATAGCGCCGTCGCTGTTTGTCCTGCCAGCCTGCAGCAACACACTGCGGGAGGGAGCCAATGCAGACGGTCGGTCCAGACAATAACAATCGGCCCGCCCTGCGGCGGCCTTCGGTCGTGATCCAGATGTCCGACGGCACCTCGATCGCGCAGATAAACGACACGTTTCTGCTGGAGATGGTGCAGAACCGCGAGCTGCCTCCGAACCGGAGGCACACGCCGATAGCGTGCGGGCAACGTGCACTGCAGGCGGGCAGCAAGGTGCTGGGTGCCGCGACACTGGTCTATGCCCTGTGGTCGGTCATCAACTACATCGCCCCGCGGGGCGACTCCAATACCTCCGGGCTCCCGCGCCAGGATAACTTCGATTTCGACCATCTGTAGCCCACAAAAAAAGCGCCTCCGGGGCGCTTTTCTGGTGCTGCCTGCAATGGTGGGCCGTGATGGATTCGAACCATCGACCAAAAGATTAAAAGTCTTCTGCTCTACCAACTGAGCTAACGGCCCATTGCTGCCCCGGCTTTGCACCGGGGGCGAGCATTCTACCCTGATTCGGGCGCCGAGGTGAAGCGCCCGCGCATGTCAGGCGTAATGCGTGGGATCGGCGATGCCGGCCTCGTCGAAGCCCTGTGCCCGCAGCCGGCAGGCATCACAGTGGCCGCAGGCGGCACCTTCGGCATTGGCGTTGTAGCACGACACCGTAAGCCCGAAATCCACGCCCAGCCGCACGCCTTCGCTGACGATCTGCGCCTTGCTGAGGAACTGCAGCGGTGCGTGCACGGTGATGCCCGCCCCTTCCACTCCCGCCTTGGTGGCCAGGTTGGCCAGCGCCTGGAACGCGGCGATGAACTCCGGACGGCAATCGGGATAGCCGGAGTAGTCCACCGCGTTGACGCCACAGAAAATATCGTTGGCACCGAGCACTTCGGCCCAGCCCAGCGCCAGTGAAAGCATGATCGTGTTGCGCGCCGGCACGTAGGTGACCGGGATGCCCTCGCCGCCCGCCTCGGGCACGTCGATGTCATCGGTCAATGCCGAACCGCCGATGCTGCGCAGGTCCACGTCGACGGTCTTGTGCAGGACCACGCCCTGGGCGGCGGCGACGCGGGCGGCGGCCTCCAGTTCGGAGGTGTGGCGTTGCCCGTAGCGCACGCTGAGCGCGTGCACGGCGAAGCCCTGTTCCTGGGCGAGGGCGATGACGGCGGCCGAATCCATGCCGCCGGAGAGAAGCACGACTGCCTTCTTCATGGGTGAATCATCCGGTTTGGGGAGGGGAGCCAGCACGCTGTCCCGCGCCGGGGTGAAGCAGGAACGACGCGGCAGCTTACCTGCCCGGCTCGTCATTCCAGAGGAGTTTGTGCAGCTGCATCTGGAAGCGTACCGGCAACCGGTCGGCGACGATCCAGTCGGCCAGCTCGCGGGCGGTGATTTCGCCCTTGCTGGGCGAGAACAGCACCATCGTGCGTTCGGACAGGACATGCTCGACGACCATGGCCTTGGCCCAGTCGTAGTCCTCGCGGCTGCAGATCACGAACTTGACCTGATCACGCGCGGTCAGCAGGGGCAGGTTTTCCAGTTTGTTGCGCGCCATCTCGGCAGAACCCGGCGTCTTCAGGTCGACCACGCGTGATACGCGCCGATCCACCTCGGACACATCCAGCGCACCGGAGGTTTCCAGCGAAACGTCCATGCCGGCGTCGCACAGCTTCTGCAGCAGGATCAGGCAGCGCTTCTGTGCCAGCGGCTCGCCGCCGGTCACGCACACGTGGCGCACGCCCTGGGCGAGCACCTCGGCCACGATATCGTCGATATCCCACCAGGTACCGCCATGGAAAGCGTAAGCGGTGTCGCAGTACTGGCAGCGCAGCGGGCAGCCGGTCAGGCGCACGAACACGGTGGGCCAGCCCGCGGTATCCGCCTCGCCCTGCAGCGAAGTGAATATCTCGGTGATCTTCAGCCGCGGCAGCGGCGACTGGACGATGTCACTGGGCGTGGCAACGGCGTTGGCGGGTGTTGCGTTCATGCGGAATTCCGGGGACCTGAAACGAAAGCAGCCGAGCATGGCTCGGCTCTACAAAAAGCGGGTGCCCACGCGGGCCTCAGCGGATCTGCTGGCCCAGGCGGATCGACTGCAGGCGGTCCTGCGCGGTGCGCGCGGCGTCCGAGCCGGGATACTGCGCCACGACCGATTCCAGCGTCTGCTGGGCCTGCTCCACCTGGCCTGCGCCAAACTGGGAAAGACCGACTTTCAGCAGGCCACCGGAGGCCTTGTCGTGGGTCGGATAGCGCGAGATCAGCTCACGGAAACGCTGCTCGGCCATCGGGAAATTGCGGGTGGCGTAATAACTTTCGCCCAGCCAGTACAGCGCATTGGGGGCGTAGACACCGCTGGGGTACAACTCCAGGAAACTCAGGAACAGCTGCGCGGAGTCATCGTACTTGCCGGCCTTCAATGCATCGAAGGCGACGTTGTAGGTGGTGCGCTCATCGCCGCTGACCGCCAGGCTGCCTGCGTCGCCATGTACCGAAGGCGGCCGCTCTGAAGTGGCCGCTGCGGGAGGCTGCACGGCCGGAACCGGGGGAAGCGGTGCATTGCTGCCGGGTGCCGACGGAACGACCGGCGCTGCTCCACCTTCGAGGCGGTTCAGGCGTTCGTCCAGGTCCAGGAATGCGTCCTGGTTGCCCTGCTTGAGCTGGGCGTTATCGTGCTGCAACTGTTCGATCGTGCCCTGCATCTGCCCGACCTGCTGGCGGAGCTGGGTGATCTGGTTCAACAGGTCCGTGTTGGCACTGTTGTTGTACAGCTGCTGCTCGATCGCGCCGACGCGGTCGGCAAGGCTCTGCCGCTGCGCGTACGCCGGGGCGGCAGCCATGAAGGCTGCCGCCACGACCAGCATCAGATTGATGCCGATGCGCATGGATTACTGCGCGGTGTAGACGATTTCGACGCGACGGTTCTGCGACCAGCAGGACTCGCTCGAATCGGTGCAGACCGGACGCTCTTCACCGTAGGACACGACGGTCAGCTGCGAAGCCGAACCACCGTGGGCCGGCAGCGCGGAGCTGACGCCGTTGCCCCGACGCTCGCCCAGGGCCGGGGTGTCCGCGCGCGAACCGCGC